>JAPKHH010000081.1:0-15890 GCA_026647025.1 Giesbergeria sp. | reverse complement strand
CCAGCCACACGGCGCCCATAGGAGTGATGCCGTCAAAAAGCGGCACCATCAGGCTGAAGAAAGGGAAGGCAAAGAAGTCCGCCTGGCGCGGCTCGATCATGACCGGCTGGGCCTGGGCGAGGGCGTTGTGCAGCGCCAGCAGTTCCGGATCGGGCAGGCGACCCTGCGCGCTGTCACCGGGAGTCAGTCGCAGCAGGCCCTGCGGGTCCACCAGATACACGGCGGTATAGCGCGCGCGTTCCTGCAGGATGCGCAGACGGCCCAGAATATCGGTGTCCGGTTCCTGTCCCAGGGTGGCAAACCAGCGTGCAACGGCCTGCGCGAACAGGGTGTCGTCTGTCAGCGCCATGGCGTCCGACAGACGCCGCTCGCGCCATTCGGCCACGCTGCGGGCCTGCAACTGGCTGATGGCCTGCAGTTCGCGCTCGATCTGGTGGCGCTGGCGTTGCTCGCGCTCCTGGTAGAGGGCATTGGCCCCCCAGAGAATCAGGCCCAGCGCCAGCACGGCCAGCAGTATCAGCGGGATCGCCAGCGGGGGGGCGGGCCAGGTCGACCATCGGGTTTGGCGCGGGGGCTTGGCGTTGGACGAAGGCATGTGACCGTGAACGCAAGGCGGGGTGCAAAAAAACCAAAAAGGCGGCAGTCAGGTCCTGCCGAGGCTGCTTGATGTGTGTCAGGATACTATGTCACACTTTGTTTCGCTTCTGTGGGCGAGAGTAGGCGCCTGATGCAGGGGAGTTCAATGCTTGATACGAATGGAGAGGATGTGTACCTCACTCGGCGAACCCTGGCTTGCGCATGGACCGCCATGGCGGGGCTGGCGATGGCAGGTGCCAGTGGGCAGGTGCTGGCCCAGCCTGCGCAGCGCACCCTGGTCATCAACATCTCGCTGGAGCCCGACAGCCTGGACCCTACCAGTGCCCCGGCCGCATCGATTGGCGAGGTCGTGCACTACAACGTGCTCGAAGGACTGACGCGGATCGAGGAAAGCGGTGCCCCATCGCCCCTGCTGGCCCAGGCGTGGAGCATTTCGCCCGATGGCCGGACCTACACCTTCCGGCTGCAGCCCGGGGTGCGCTTTCATGATGGCGCCGTGTTCGATGCCGCGGCCGTGCTGTTCAGCTTTGCGCGGGCAAAGGCACCGGATTCGCGCAACAAGGCGCGCAAGGCGTTGTTCGACAACATCGCCAGCGTGACCGCACCCGATCCGCTGACCGTGGTGCTGCAACTGCACCGCCCCGATGGCGACACCTTGTTTCGTCTGGGGGAAAGCACCGCCGTCATCCTGCACCCGGACAGCGCTGCGCAGGCGGCCCGCCACCCCGTGGGCACCGGACCGTACCGACTGGAGCAGTGGGACAAGGGCAGGAGCATCGCCCTGTCCAAATACGAGGGGTACCGCCGCGCGGCGCAGGTCCGGATCGACAAGGCCGTGTTCCGGTTCATCAATGACCCGGACGCCCAGGTGGCCGCTGTGCAGGCGGGCGAGGTGGATGTGCTGTTCAATTTCGCCACCCACAATGTCAGCCGCCTGGAGGTGAACAAGCACTACCAGGTGCTGATCGGGGCATCCAGCGGCAAGGGCATGCTGGCCCTGAACCACCGGCGCAAGCCCCTGGACGATGTGCGCGTGCGCCGTGCCATCAGCCACGCCATCGACCGCGAAACCTTCATCCGCGAGGTGCTCGACGGACGCGGCAAGGCCATTGGCAGCCATTTCTCGCCCACCGATGCAGGCTATGTGCACCTGGCAGGCATGTACCCCTACGATCCCGCCCGGGCCCGGGCCTTGCTCCAGGAGGCGGGCGTCAGGCTTCCCCTGAAAATGACGCTGACCCTGCCCCCCACGCCCTATGCCCGTGCCGGTGGCCCGGTGGTGGCGGCCGATCTGGCCAAGGTGGGCATCGTGCTCAAACTGGAGCAGGTGGAGTGGCCGCAGTGGCTCGCGGGTGCCTTCAAGGGGCAGTTCGACATGACGCTCATCAACCACGTCGAGCCGCTGGACTACCAGATCTATACCGACCCGGCGTATTACTTCGGCTACGACAGCGCGCCTTTTCGCAGCCTGGTCGAGCGCCATGCCGCCAGCATCAACGCCCGCGAACGCCAGATGCTGTTTGTCGAAATCCAGCGCCATCTGGCCAAGGATGCCGCCAATGCCTGGATCTTTGCACCCCAGATCAGCACCGTGCTGCGCAAGGGCATCAAGGGGGTGTGGATGAACTACCCGATCTTTGCCCACGACATTGCCGCCATGCGCTGGGAGTGATTGCGGCGCCCTGCGGGCGCGCAAAGCCCCGCGCGGCCACTGTGCAAGGGTATTTACGCTAAGGTAGACGCCCTATGAACCTGATGACTGTCCAACTGGGCTGGCGCACCTTGCTGCGCGATCTGCGCGCAGGTGAATTGCGCCTTCTGGCCGTGGCCGTGACGCTGGCTGTGGCGGCGCTCACCTCGGTGGCCTTTTTTGCCGACCGGCTGCAGGGCGGGCTGCAGCGTGATGCCCTGCAGATCCTCGGCGGCGACGCCGTGGTGGCCAGCGACAACCCCACACCCGAGGCCTTTGTGCAGCGCGCCCAGGCCCTGGGCCTGCAAAGCGTGACCACCATGGGCTTCCCCACCATGGGGCGCGCCAGCGACGCGCAGGGCGGCGCGAGCCGCCTGGTGGCCTTCAAGAGCGTGCAGGGCGGCTACCCGCTGCGCGGCAGTCTGACCGTGGCCCAGGCGCCTGGTGCGCCTGAGCAGGTCACACGCGACATCCCTGCGCCGGGCGAGGTGTGGGTGGATGCGCCCCTGCTCGATGCGCTGGGCTTGGCCATGGGCGATGCGCTGCTGCTCGGCGATGTGCAACTGCGCATTGCGCGCGTCATCGTCATCGAACCCGATCGGGGCGCCGGTTTCATGTCCTTTGCGCCGCGCGTCATGGTCAACGCGGCCGACGTGCCCGCCACCGGCCTGGTGCAGCCCGCCAGCCGCCTGACGTACCGCTTTGCCGTCGCCGGTGAGCCCGGGCCGGTGCGTACCTTCGTGGAGTGGGCAGAAAAAGAAGTCACCCAGCCCGGTGTGCACGGCGTGCGCCTCGAATCGCTGGAGTCGGGCCGCCCCGAGATGAAGCAGACGCTCGACCGCGCCCAGAAATTCCTCAGCCTGGTGGCCCTGCTGGCCGCACTGCTGTCGGCCGTGGCCGTGGCGCTGGCGGCGCGCGGTTTTGCCGCCAGCCACCTTGATGCGTCGGCCATGCTGCGCGTGCTGGGGCAAAGCCAGCGCACCATCGCCTGGAGCTACGCCATCGAATTCATCCTGGTGGGGCTGGCGGCCAGCCTGCTGGGCGTGGTGCTGGGGTATGCCGTGCACTACGTGTTTGTGCTGCTGCTGGCGGGGCTGGTCGAATCCAGCCTGCCCGCCGCCAGCGTGTGGCCCGCTGCGCTGGGCCTGGGCGTGGGCCTGACGCTGCTGCTGGCCTTTGGCCTGCCGCCCGTGCTGCAGCTGGCCCAGGTGCCACCGCTGCGCGTGATCCGGCGCGACATGGGGGCGCTGCGCCCGGCGTCGCTGGTGGTGCTGGGCCTGGGCGTGGCGGGTTTTGCCGCGCTGCTGCTGGTCGTCAGCAGCGACATCCGGCTGGGCCTGATCGCCGTGGGGGGCTTTGCTGCGGCGGTGGCCGTGTTTGCCGTACTGAGCTGGCTGGCCGTGCTGCTGCTGCGCAGCAGCGTCAACGAAGCCACGGCGCCGCGCTGGCTGGTGCTGGCCACGCGGCAGATTTCGGCCCGCCCCGCCTATGCGGTGGTGCAGGTCAGCAGCCTGGCCGTGGGCCTGCTGGCGCTGGTGCTGCTGGTGCTGCTGCGCACCGACCTGATCGACAGCTGGCGCCAGGCCACCCCGCCCGATGCGCCCAACCGCTTTGTCATCAACATCCAGCCCGACCAGGAGCGCGCCTTCCAGCAAACCCTGCAGGACGCGGGTGTGCGCCGGTACGACTGGTATCCCATGATCCGGGGCCGCCTGGTGGCCGTGAACGGCCAGCCCATCGCGCCCGAGAGCTACACCGAAGACCGTGCCCGGCGCCTGGTCGAGCGGGAATTCAACCTGTCGAACGCCGCCGAGCAGCCCCCGCACAACGAGGTGGTGGCCGGCCGCTGGACGCCGGGCGAACAGGGCGCCGCCAGCGTGGAAGAAGGCCTGGCCAAAACCCTGGGCCTGAAACTGGGCGACACCCTGCGTTTTGACATGGCGGGCGTGCTGCACGAGGTACGCATCACCTCGCTGCGCAAGGTGGACTGGGGCTCGATGCACGCCAACTTCTTCGTCATGTTCCCGGTGGACCACTTGGAAAACGTGGCAGTGACCTACCTTGCCGCGTATCGCGCTCCGACGACGGCGGGTTTTGACAACGCCCTGGTGCGCCAGTACCCCAACGTCACCAACGTGGACATGGCGGCCACGCTGGCACAGGTGCAGCGCGTGCTGGACCAGGTGGTGCGTGCCGTGGAATTTTTGTTTGGCTTCACCCTGGCTGCTGGTTTGGTGGTGCTGTTTGCTGCCGTGACGGCCACGCGCGAAGAGCGCGCCCGCGAGTACGCCATCATGCGCGCCCTGGGCGCCCGCGCCAGCCTGTTGCGCGACGTGCAGCGCGCCGAACTGGCCGGTGTGGGCCTGCTGGCCGGTGTGCTGGCAAGCTGCGTGGCCGTGGCGGTGGGCTGGGCGCTGGCGCGTTTCGTGTTCGAGTTCACCTGGACTGCATCGCCCCTGGTGCCCCTGGCGGGTGGCCTGGCCGGTGCCGTGCTGGCCCTGCTGGCTGGCTGGTGGGGACTGCGCGAGGTGCTGCAGCGCCCCGTGGTGGACACCCTGCGACGTGCTGCCGAATAAATACTATCAATTTTATAGCTACTGGCGCTTGATGGTATTGCGCTGTAGCCTGTTTTCATATGAATTCCGAAAACGCTGTTTCTGAACCCACGCCGTTCGAGGGCCTGGGCGGTGAGGCCCCCGTGCGGGCGCTGGTCGATCGTTTCTACGACCTGATGGACCTGGAACCCGGCTACGCCGAGCTGCGCGCCACCCACGGCAGCACGCTCGACGATGCCCGCGACAAGCTGTTCTGGTTTCTGTGCGGCTGGCTCGGCGGCCCCGACCACTACCAGGAGCGCTTTGGCCACCCGCGCCTGCGGGCACGCCACCTGCCGTTTGCCATTGGCGTGAAGGAGCGCGACCAGTGGGTGGCCTGCATGGACCAGGCCATGGGCGAATGTGCCACCCCCGAGGCCCTGCGCCAGCGCCTGCGCGAGAGCTTCTTCAAGACCGCCGACTGGATGCGCAACAAGGGCCTTTGACGTCGCCGAAACGGCTGATTGCTATTATTAATATAGCTATCAGCGCTTGATGACAGGTCGCTGTAGGCAAAAATCACCAGAACTTTCTGCCAAAACAAACAGGTTCTAAGATAGGGCACCAAAAAATTAAAGGAGGTGGAGCATGTCTGTCGCTGCGTGGATCGTGCTGGGTCTGGTGGTGGTTGTGGTGCTGTGGGCCGTGTCGGCCTACAACCGGCTGGTGGAATTGCGCAACCGCATTGCCAATGCCTTTGGTCAGATCGACGTGCAGCTCAAGCGCCGCTACGACCTGATTCCCAACCTGGTGGAAGTGGCGCGGGGATACCTGCAGCACGAGGCATCCACGCTCGAAGCCGTCATCCAGGCCCGGGGCCAGGCGCAGGGCGCGGCCGCCGCCGCCCGCGTGGCGCCGACCAATGCCGGTGCCGTGGGTGCGCTGGCCGTGGCCGAAGGCGCTCTGGGCGCCAGCCTGGGGCGCTTGATGGTGGTGTCCGAGCGCTACCCGGAGCTCAAGGCCGATGCCACCATGCAGTCACTCAGCGAAGAGCTGGCCAGCACCGAAAACCGCGTGGGCTTTGCCCGCCAGGCCTTCAATGACCAGGTGCTGGAGTTCAACAACGCCGCCCAGCAGTTCCCCACACTCATCGTTGCGCGGCTGGCCAATTTCACGCCTGCTGCCATGCTCGAATCGACCCGCAGCGAGGAAGAGCGCGCCGCTCCCCAGGTGAAGTTCTGATTCCATCCTCTGCACGCGGGCTTGTGCCATGAAGTTCTGGGACCACCAACACAGCGCCCGCAGCGAAACGCGCCGCCTGTTGCTGGCCTTTGCGCTGGCTGTGGCCGTGCTGGTGCTGGCGGTGCACGGCGCGCTGGTGCTGGCCTGGTGGGCCATGGCGGCCCTGCTGCCTGTGCACCTGCCTTTTCCGGCGGGGTTTCTGGCGGCCAATGTGGGTGTGTCGCTCCTGCTGGTGCTGGGCGGCTGGTGGGTGGAAACCTCCAACCTGCGTGCCGGTGGCGTCAAGCTGGCGCAGCGCGTGGGCGCGCGCGAGCTGCGCCCCTCGGTCACCCATGCCGAGCAGCGCCTGGCCAATGTGGTCGACGAGCTGTGCATTGCTGCCCACATGCCGCGCCCCCAGGTGATGGTGCTGCCGCGCACCGACGCCATCAACGCCTTTGCCGCCGGTTGGGACGCGCAGGACGCCGTGGTCGCCGTCACCCAGGGCGCGCTCGACCACCTGACGCGCGAGGAACTGCAGGGCATGGTGGCGCATGAGCTTTCCCATCTGCACGAGGGCGACACGCGCCTGAAGATGCGCCTGGCCGGCATGGTGTACGGGCTGGAGCTGGTCTACAACTTTGGCGAGGAGATGCGCGAGCGCCGGGGGCTGGCCTGGTGGTTTGGCTCGGCCATCATGCTGGCAGGGTTGGCGGGCTGGGTCACGGGCCGCATGCTCAAGGCCGCCGTTTCGCGCCAGCGCGAACACCTGGCCGATGCCCGCGCCGTGCAGTGGACGCGCAGCCGCGACGGCCTGGGCGGCGTGCTGCGCAAGGTGATGGCCCAGCGCCGCGACACCCCCGCAGGTTACGAGCAGCGTGGCCACACCGGGCTGGACCATCCGACGGTGCAGCACATGCTGCTGGTCGATGTGGGGTCTCTGCGCGCCCTGCAGCGTTGGCTGGACAGCCACCCCACGCTGGACGAGCGCGTGCAGCGCATCTATGGCCGCCGCATGCAGCCCCTGCCGCTGACCCCGGTGAACGAGGCGCCCGAGCCCGCCCGCCGGTCGGGCAGCGTGGCGCCGGGGGCGGTGTCGCTGGCCTCGCTGGTGGACCCGTTTGCCCGCCATACCTGAATGACCTTGCGGCGCAGAAAAAACAGGCCGCAGGCGGCCGCTGTGTCCCCGGGGCAACGCAAAAAGGGCGTCTGGCTGGCCACGCTGTTTGCGCTGCCCTTTGCCGCCAGCGGCATCGGCATGCTGCTGCTGAGCGTGCTGCCCACGCTGTACGACTGGTCGCGCATGCAGTTCTGGCAGCCGGTGGATGCCACGTTGCTGCAGGCGCAACTGGTGACCAGCCGGGGCAGCAAATCCACCACCTACCGTGCCACGGCGCACTACCGGTTTGAGTGGGCGGGCCAGCCCGTGCAGGGCCAGCGTGCGGCCATCAGCGAGCGCGCGGACAACATCGGCGACTTCCAGCAGCAACTGGGCTGGCAGCTGGAGCGCGCTTTCAAGACAGGCCGCAGCGTGCCGGTGTGGGTCAATCTGTCCAATCCACACGAATCGATCATCGACCGCAGCCTGCGGCCGGGGCTCCTGGCCTTCAAGATGGTGTTTGTGGTGATGTTTGGCGGCTTTGGCGTGGGCCTGCTGCTCTTTGTGTGGCGCGGCCGCAAGGCCGCCGAGGCTGCGGGCGATGCCCCCGCATCGGCCCGGCCCTGGCTGGACCGGGCCGAATGGGCGCAGGGCCAGGTGCGTTCGAACAAGCGTTATGAGGTGTGGGTGGCGTGGGTGTTTGCGCTGGTGTGGAACCTGGTGGCGGTGCCCTCGATCTTTTTCAACCTGCCCCGCGCGCTGGCACGCCAGGATTATCTGGTGGCCGCGCTCATGGCCGTTTTTGTGGCGGTGGGAGCGGGCTTGCTGGTGTGGGCCGTACGTGCCACGCTGGATGCGCGGCGCTATGGCGACGTGCGGCTGGTGCTCGACCCGTTTCCCGGCGCCATTGACGGGCATTTTGGTGCGACCATGGTGCTGCCGCTCGCCTACCAGCCGGGGCGGTGTTTTGCCGTCGCGCTCCGCTGCATCTACCACTACCGCTCGCGTTCGGCGGGCGACGACGATTCCCGCTCCCGCGAAAGCGTGGTGTGGCAGGCCGAGGGCGTGGCGCAGGTCGAGCCCCATGCCGATGGCCTCCAGCTGGGCATGCGCTTTGATGTGCCGGGCGGTTTGCCGGCGACCGAGCCCGCAGACGGCGCCCACCACGCCTGGCGGCTGGAGGTGCAAAGTGCCGAGCCCGGTCTGAAATTTGCGCGCAGCTTTGACGTGCCGGTGTACGCCACGGGAGCGTCGTCGGCGCGCCTGTGGCAGGACGCGGCGCAGCACCCGCGCATGCAGCAGATGCACGCGGCCCAGGTCGATGCCGTCAGCGATCTGGAGCCCATCCCTGGCGGAGTGCGGCTGTACCTTCCCTATGGACGCGCCTGGAAGGAAGGCCTGTTGCTGGTGGTGGTGGGCGGCGTCTTTTTTGGGGCGGGCCTGCTGACCGGCCGGGCGGGCGCGCCCGCCCTGGTGGTGGCGTTGTCAGGCGGGGTGGGCGGCGCCCTGCTGGTGCTGGCCTTTTATCTGCTGTGCAACAGCCTGCGGGTGCAGCTGGACCGCCAGGGCCTGCGCACCGAGCGCCGCCTGCTGGGCCTGATGCTGGTGCGCCACCAGGCTCCGGCCCAGGACATTGCCCGCCTGGTCGTGCGCGAGAGCTACTCCAGCCAGTCCGGCACCCAGCATGTCACCTTCTATCGCATCCAGGTCGAGATGGAAAACGGCAAAAAAATCACCGTGGCCGACAGCCTGCGCGGCCGTGCAGCGGCAGACCATTTGCTGGCGGAACTGGGTGCGGCCACGGGGTATCCGCACGCCGCAATGCGTGCATAGCCGCTGTCTGCGGCTGCGTCCCTTTGCTGCACCCCGGCGCGCAACCCACCCGTGCAGCGCCCGCAGCCCGGGTCGCGGGCGCCATGCAGACACGGTAAAGTAAACAATGTGAAATATGAAAATTGATAGCATGTAGCGCTTGATGACTGGGCGTTTGAGGCCGATTTGGCTCAAATTTTGCGCGCTGGCAGTGCCGCCCGAGGGGCACGCTATTTGTTCGTAACGTACCGGAGGTGTATGGATGGCAACGCTGGTCGCTCCCTATTTCCCCATCATCTACGTGCGCGGGTACGCCATGACATCGGCCGAGATCGCCGACGCCGTGTCCTCGCCCTACATGGGCTTCAACGTCGGCGCAACCAAGCTGCGCCAGGCCTGGGACGGCCAGGTGCGCCGCCATGTGTTCGAGTCGCCCCTGGTGCGCCTGATGAAGGACTGCGGCTACCGCGACATCTATGCCGACGGCGCCGAAATGGCGGGCCCCGTGCCTGCCCGCAGCGTGGTCATCTACCGCTATTACGACAGCGCCGACCCTGACCTGGGCGGCGGCAAGGCCTTGTCCATCACCGCAGCAGCCGAGGGGCTGCGCGACCTCATCCACCAGCTGCGCACGCAGGTCTGCGGCACGGACGCGCAGGCCTTGCAGCACTTCAAGGTGCACCTGGTGGCGCACTCGATGGGCGGCCTGGTGTGCCGCTGCTTTTTGCAGAACGACGCCATCAGCACGCCGGACGACCGCGCGCTGGTCAGCAAAGTGTTCACCTACGCCACGCCACACAACGGCATCGAGATGGCGGGCCTCAACGTGCCCGCGCTGCTGGGCCTGTGGGACATGAACAACTTCAACCGCAAGGTCATGGCGGGCTATCTGGGCCTGCCCGAGGGCAGTGGGCGCGTCGATTCATTGGCAGGCAAGTTCGATCCGCAGCGCTTCTTCTGCCTGGTGGGCACCAACCACCGTGATTACCCGGTCGCGCTGGGCTTGTCGCGTGCGCTGGCGGGCGAGATGAGCGACGGCCTGGTGCAGATCGCCAACGCCACCGTGCAAGGTGCGCCGCGCGCCTTTGCCTACCGCAGCCACAGCGGGCCCTATGGCGTGGTCAATTCGGAAGAGGGCTACCAGAACCTGGTGCGCTTTCTGTTTGGCGACCTGCGCGTGGACGGGGTGCTCGAAGTCGATGCGCTGCCGCTGCCGCCCTCGGTGCAGCGCGCCAAGGAGGCAGGGCAACAGGTGCGCGCCTCGTACTATTTCGAGGCCACGGTCGCGCCGCGCGGCGCCACCCACTACACGCTGACCGAGCGCCGCTGCGACACCTACAGCGCTGTTTTGCGCAGCTTTGATGAACTGTTGCGCCTGGACAGGGCCGGGCGCGACGCACCGCATTCGCCGGTGCTGTTTTCGGTGTTTCTCGACACCTCCAAGATCACGGTGGGCAAGACGGTGGTGTTCAGCGTCGAGCTGGCCGTCTCCACCACCGGCTACAGCATCGACCAGAAACTCTGGCTCGACCAGCATGTCGAGGGCGAATACCTGTTCCGCAACACGCTCACCCTCCGGGCCACACCGACGGCGGACGGCTGGAACGTGCGCTACCTGTATACCGATGAGCGCTGGAGCGAAGGCACGGGCACGCTGGCCGAGTGGGATGGTGCCTACTACTGGATTGCACTCACATCGCACAAGGGTTTCAAGGCGCGGCTGCGGCTGGATCTGCAGCGCATCGTGCCAGAGCCAGGGGCCTGAGGCCGTGCCATCAAGGGCGGCGCTGCCCCACAGGCTGCAGCAGCACCACCAGCGCACCGGCACCGCCTTCGGCCGGGCGCGCCTGCACAAAGGCCAGGACCTCGTGCTTTTGTACCAGCCAGCGCTGCACCCGGCTTTTGAGCACCGGTGTGCGGCCGGGCGAGCCCAGCCCCTTGCCATGCACCACACGCACGCAGCGCAGGCCCGTTCTATGGGCATGGCGAATGAACTGGCCCAGCGCTTCGCGCGCCTCGTCGGTGCGCAGGCCGTGCAGGTCGAGCTGGCGCTGGATGCTCCAGTGCCCGGCGCGCAGGCGCTGCGTGACTTCCACCCCGATGCCGGGGCGGCGAAAGCTGAGCTGGTCGTCGGTGTCGAGCAGGGTGCTTACGTCAAAGTCGTCGCTGATCGACTCTTGCAGCACCTGCTCTTCGTCCAGCCAGTGCTGCATTGGCAGCGGTGGCGCAGGCTCGGATGCCATGGCGGCGCGGTTGGGGCTGCGCAGCGGCGTGATGGGGCCCACGCTGCGGCTGAACAGCTGGCGCTCGGCCTGCAGGCGCGCGGCGGCTTCGCGCTCTGCCTTGGCCTGTGCTGTGGCGCGTTCCTGTTCCTGGCGCAAGCGCTGCGCCACGCCGGCCAGGTCTTGCCAATCGTTCAGGCGCAGGCTGGCACGGCGCGGGGCGGGTGCGCTGCGCCGGGGTTTGGCGGGTGGTGCGGGGTTGGGTACGGCAGCACGGGGCCCCAGGGTGTGGCGCGTCTGCAGGGCGGCGTAGCGTGCGGCAGCGGCAGCGCGCCGCTGTGCGCGGGGGCTGTCGGGGGCCGCAGGCGACGACGGGGCGGCGGTGGTGGTGGTGGGCTCCGACGGGGCGGCGGCCGCGCGCAGCAACGCAGAGGCCAGCGCGCCCAAGGGAGAGGGGGGCGATGGCGGCGACGTCACACCAGCCCTTTCTCGGCCATGGAAAGTGCCTGGCCCGGGGCCACGATGACATGGTCGAGCACGCGCACATCCACCAGCGCCAGGGTGCTTTTCAGGGTTTGCGTGAGCTGCTCGTCGGCGCGGCTGGGCTGTACGCTGCCACTGGGGTGGTTGTGTGCCAGCACCACGGCGGCGGCCTGGTGGTGCAGGGCGCGCAGAACCACCTCGCGCGGGTACACGCTGGTCTGCGTGAGGGTGCCCCGGAACAATTCTTCCAGGGCCAGCAGGCGGTGCTGGCTGTCCAGGAACAGCACGGCGAACACCTCGTGCCCCTTGTGGGCCAGGTGCAGCTGCAGGTAGTGCTTGACGGCGTCGGGCGAATCAAAGGCTTCGCGTTCGCGCAGCTGCTGGGCCAGGGCGCGGCGCGCCAGTTCCAGCACGGCCACCAGTTCGGCGCGCTTGGCCGGGCCCAGGCCCTTGATGCGGGCCAGGTCGGCCACGCTGGTGTGCAAGAGCCCGGCGATGCCGCCAAACCCGCCGGTGGAACGCCCGGTGGTGGCGCAGGTGGCGGGTGGGTCCAACAGCTCTTGCGCCATCTGCAGCACGCCCTTGCCTGCAATACCTGTGCGCAGCAGCAGGGCCAGCAACTCGGCGTCCGACAGCGCGGCGGGGCCGCGCGCCAGCAGCTTTTCGCGGGGCTGCGCGTCGAGAGGAAGGTCTTTCAGGGGCATGTCGGAGGGGCCGGTGTGGGGGCAACCGTAAAATGCTGCCAGTTTATCGAGGCACTCATGGCAACAGTTCAACCGGGTTCTTTCCTGACCCTGCATTACCGTCTGGCGGGTCCCGCCGGCGACGTCATCAACACCTTCGCCGACAAGCCGGCCACGCTCACGCTGGGCAACAGCGAACTCTCGCCCGCCATGGAGCAGCGCCTGATGGGTTTGGCCGAGGGCGCACGCGCCACGTTCGAACTGGCCCAGGGCGAGGCTTTTGGCGAGCGCAACCCCGACATGCAGCAGTGGGTGGGGCGCAAGCTGCTCGACGAAATGGGCGACCCCGACGAGCAGTACCACGTGGGCGAGGTGGTGGAATTTGCCACGCCCGACGGCATGGGCACCTACGCCGGGGTGGTGGTGCAGGTGGGCAATGCCGACAGTGCGCAGGCCCTGCTGATCGACTTCAACCACCCCCTGGCCGGGCAGCCGGTGACGTTTGAAGTGCACGTGATCGGCGTTTTGTGAAGCATTCCCCTGTGCGGCTGTGCCGCTTCCCCCTTCTCTCGCTGCTTTTGCGCGGGAAGGGGGGGTGCCGCCAGCGCCTGAACCAAGGAGTGCTGGCGGCCCTTGCGCGGCGGTCGCGGGTATGGACCGTGCCGGTTTCACAGGTTTGAGGTGGTGCGAAATGCAATGGGATACTGAAATGAATGCTCCCCAGGAAATTTTGCTGGCCGAGCCGCGCGGTTTTTGCGCGGGGGTCGACCGGGCCATCGAGATCGTCGAGCGGGCACTGACCAAGTTTGGCGCGCCCATCTACGTGCGCCACGAGATCGTGCACAACACCTATGTGGTGAACGACCTCAAGGCCAAGGGGGCGATCTTCATCGAGGAACTGTCGGACGTGCCGCCCGGCGCCACGCTGATCTTCAGCGCGCACGGGGTGAGCAAGGCCGTGCAGGAAGAGGCCAAGGCGCGCGGCTTTCACATCTTTGACGCCACCTGCCCGCTGGTGACCAAGGTGCATGTCGAGGTGGCCAAGCTGGCACAAGAGGGCTACGAGTTCATCATGATCGGCCACAAGGGCCACCCCGAGGTCGAGGGCACGCTGGGCCAGCTCGATGGGGGCATCCACCTGGTGGAAGACGTGGAGGATGTGGCCCGCGTGCAGCCCGCGCAGACGGAAAAACTCGCCGTGGTCACGCAAACCACGCTGAGTGTGGACGATGCGGCCGAAATCACCGCCGCCGTGCGCGCGCGCTTTCCCATGGTGCGCGAGCCCAAGCAGCAGGACATCTGCTACGCCACGCAGAACCGCCAGGATGCCGTCAAGCTCATGAGCCCGCAGGTGGATCTGGTCATTGTGGTGGGCAGCCCCACCAGCTCCAACAGCAACCGCCTGCGTGAACTGGCACAGCGCATGGACACCACCAGCTACATGGTCGACAACGCAGACGAGTTGCGGCCCGAGTGGTTCGACGGCATTGCCCGCGTGGGCCTGACGGCAGGCGCATCGGCGCCCGAGGTGCTGGTCCAGCAAGTGATCGAACGCATCAAGGCGCTGGGGGCAGTGTCGGTGCGCAAGCTCAGTGGCATCGAGGAAACCATCAAGTTCCCGTTGCCCAAGGGGCTCAGGATCGACGGTGCCGGATCGGCGAGTGCGGACGAGGGCGAATGAGCCGCTCTGCAGATCAATAGCTATTTTATTGATAGCTTGTGGCGCTTATGGAACGGGCCTTTGAGCCCGTTTTTGCCTATATTTTGCGCTCAACTCCACAGGTCCAGGGGCGGGTCGGCCGCCACGGCGCGCAGGATGTCGGTGCGCGAGATGAATCCCACCAGGCTGCCGTATTCATCCGTCACCGGCAGGCCGGGCAGGCCCGTATCCAGCAGCACCGACGCCAGGCGGCGCAGGTCGGTATCGGGAGATACCGTGGGCACGGGGCTCACCATCACCGCCGACACCGTGCGGCGTGCCAGCGCAATCGCCGCCTGGATGTGGCCCGGTTCGGGCAGCAGGTCGAGCGGTGCCATGTCGGCGCGCAGCAGCAGCCCCACCACGCGCCCCTGGGCACCCACCACCGGGGCTTGCGACACGCCATGCTCGGCCAGCGTTTGCCAGGCATGGTTGACGACCGCATCGGGCTGCACCGTGAGGGCGCCTGTGGTCATCACATCGCGCACGCGCGACAGGGGTTGCCGGGTCGGCGTGGGGCCTTGTCCGGCCTGGGCATAGGCGGTGACCGCATCCTGGGCCCGCAGGCTGGTGCCCGGCGCAGCTTGTTCTGACGGGGGTGGTGGGGTTTCGACCGAGAATACCGGCGCGTCGGCTCCCCGTGTGCGCAACGCCTGGGGGCGCTGCACGCGCCGCACCGGTGAAATCTTCGACAAGTTTTCAGGGCCGCCCCGGTACATCTGCCCGGACGGGCCAAAAACGAAGAACATGCTTGCACCTCCTGCTGGCAGGCCTGCAAAGCGTATCTGCATCGGCGGCTGCACTACCCATGTTATCGGCAGTTGCACCGCACCCCTGCAATCGGTGGTGTATCCGCGTGTTGCCTGCGCGCCGGGCGGCGTGCTTCTACACTGCCCCCTTTGTCTCCCGGAGCCCCCCGCATGATCGACCGCGCCGCCATCGCCGCTGCCCGCCGCCCACTGGCGACCCAGCCTGACTTCTTGCGCACTACGCCGCTGATGCGCTTGTCCGGCCAATCGCTGGGCGTGGAGTGCGGTGAGGTCTGGCTCAAGCTGGAGCATCTGCAGGTGGGCGGCAGCTTCAAGGCGCGCGGCATGCTCTACCGCCTGCTGGCCAACCCCGTGCCCGACAGCGGCGTGATCATTGCCTCGGGCGGCAACGCAGGTATTGCCGTGGCGGCCGCTGCCCGCGCCCTGGGCGTGCGCTGTGAGGTGTTTGTGCCCGAAGTCTCGCCCGAGGCCAAACGCGCACGCCTGCGCGCCCTGGGTGCCGAAGTGGTGGTCACGGGCGCGGCCTATTCCGAAGCGTTGGAGGCCTGTGTGGCACGCCAGCAGGCCACCGGCGCCCTGCAGGCCCACGCCTACGACCAGCCCGAGGTGGTGGCAGGGGCCGGCACGCTGGCGCTGGAGATCGAAGAACAAGGTGGCCGCCCGCCGGACAGCGTGCTGGTCAGCGTGGGCGGTGGCGGCCTCATCGGCGGCGTGGCCGCCTGGTTTGCAAGCCGTGCCCACGTGGTGGCGCTGGAGCCCGAACGCGCACCCACCCTGCATGCCGCGCGCGCCGCAGGCCAGCCGGTCGATGTTGACGTGGGGGGTGTGGCCGCCGATTCACTGGGCGCGCGCCGCATCGGTGCGCTGTGCTGGGAGATCAGCCAGCGCCATGTGCACGACGCGCTGCTGTTGCCCGACGAAGCCATCCGCGCCGCGCAGCTGTGGCTGTGGAAGGAATTCAAGCTGGCGGTCGAACCCGCTGCCGCCCTGGGCCTGGCCGCGCTGCAAACCGGCGCGTACAAGCCCCAGCCGCAAGAGACGGTGGCCCTGATTCTTTGCGGCGCCAACTTTGATCCGGCA
>JAPKHH010000080.1:0-15918 GCA_026647025.1 Giesbergeria sp. | reverse complement strand
GGCTCTCTGGTTCTGTGGTGGATTTTCACACGAGCATGGTGAGTGGTGTGGCGCAGGTGGATGCGTCCAGTTTGGTGGGTAAGGGCAAGCTGACCTTGCTTGCCAACGCTGCACAGCCCATCACCTTGGTGGGGTCGGATGCCGGGGTGGTGGCTACGGGCAGCACGGGAGGGGCAGACTGGTTGGTGGGGGGTACGGGTGCAGATATTTTCTATATCACGGCGGGTGCTGACACAGTGACCGGTGGGCTGGGGGACGACCGGTTCGTGCTTCCGGCGAGCACGGTGTACCAGATGGGAAGCCAACCGGTGACGTTGACTGATTTTGGCAACGGCAAGGATGTGCTGGATTTCTCCCGTTTGCTGAACAAGAACGTTGACATTACCAAGCTCGATGCGCTGCTGGCCGTGGGTGAAACGCGGGTTGTGCCGCCGCTGGCAAACGGCGGGGTGGTGGTGGTGGAAAACAATGGGGTGTGGACATCGGGTAGTGGCGCGTCACTGGTGTCGCGCCATGCCACAGCAACCGATGTGGAAGCGCTGTTTGGTGTTGGCAATTTGCTGGGGCAACCTACCCGGGTGATGAAATCGATTGTGATCACCGCAGACACCCGCTCGTCGGCCGATGTGTGGCTGATTCTGAACAACACCAATGTGGGTGAGGTGACGGCGGGCGGACCTTTGCAGCCGCAAGAGATTTTTCATGTCGCCCATTTGATGGGCTCCTGGAATGCCTCTCTGGGGGACAATTTTCCGGTGGTGCCACCGCTGCTGTAGCCTTGCCAACCAGCAGCGGGGTCGTGAGGGGCCGTTTTTCAGCGCCCCAGCGCCAGCAGCACGGCCTGGCTGTCGTCTGCCGTGGTCAGCACCATGCTCAGGCGGCCCGTATCGGGGTTCAGCGTAGCGACGCCGCTCAACTGCGTGCGTGCACCAGCGCAGTCTTCCAGCATCAGGACATCCACCACCGCCTTGCGCTCGGCGCGCAGGCTGAACTGGCCTGTGTAGGTGCAGCCGGTGGTGCGCGTGCCACTGATGGCGCCCGCCGCATCAATAGTCCAGCGTAGCGTACCCGCGCCCAGCGCGCCGCTCCACGCAACGGCAAACCCGGCCAAGGTTGCGCTGGTGTCGTAGCGCGGCTGCCAAGCCAGGCCAGAGGCGGCGCGCTTGCATCGGTGCCCACCCGCACCTGCAGACTGCTCTTCTCCACCACGCTGGCCGCGACCGGCAGATCCACCACCGGGACGCTGCTGGGCGCACCGGCACGGCTCCCCAAGGTCAGTTGCGCCCGCGCAACAGGTTCAGCGCGACCTGTAGGAAGTTCATATAAGAGATGCTACATTTCGCTTCCTATATGAACTCTGTACTGCGCATTCCCCTCAACGCTTCGCCTGAACAGGTGGCGCGCCTGCAGGCTTTGCAGAGCGGATTTGCGAAGGTGTGCAATGCCCTGGCGCCAGTCGTGCAGCAGACGCGGGTGTGGAACCGGGTGGCGCTGCACCATCTGGCCTACCGGCAGTTGCGCGAGCAGTTTCCGGGGATGGGTTCGCAGATGGTGTGCAATGCGATTTATTCGGTGTCGCGCACCTCTCGCCTGGTATTCCAGCATCCGGGGAGCCCGTTCCATCTGTCCCGTCTGGGTGACAAGCCTTTGCCATTGTTGCGCTTTGCCGATTCATGCCCGGTGTATTTCGATCGGCACACGCTGAGCCTGAAGGCGGGTCAGTTGTCGATGTTCACGCTCGATGGCCGGATGCGCTTTCAGTTGGCGCTGGGAGCGCAGGATGAGGCCGCTTTTCATGCGCGCAAATTGCGCGAGATTGTGCTGTCGCGCCGCAGCGATGGTGTGTATGAGTTGTCCTTTCTTCTGATGGACCCTGGCGAACCGGACGCAGGCCCCGCGCCCGTGTCGGACGCAGGCGCAGATGCGGAAATTCCTGAATATGTGATGGTTGATGAAGCAGTATGAATCCCAATAAACCTCCGTCTGAATTGCGCGCGGCCCTGGCAGCCCTGCGCCCCTATTTTGTGCGCGCCGGCTGGTTCAGCCTGCTGGCCAGCCTGCTGGTGCTGGCGCCTTCAGGCTATATGCTGGAGGTGTATGGCCGGGTGGTCAACAGCCGCAGTCACATGACGCTGTGGATGCTGACGCTGCTGATTCTGGGTGTGTATGTGCTGATGGAGTTGCTGGAGTGGGCGCGCAGCGAGGTGATGCGTGCCGCCAGTGTGGAGCTCGATGAGCGCATGCGGGGGCGGATTTTTCACGCCATCTTCGATGCCAATCTGAGGCGTATTCCGGGCGGAACGCAGCAGCCCCTGAACGATTTCAAGCTGGTGCGCGAGTTTCTTTATTCGCCCGTGTTGCTGGGGCTGATGGAGTCGCCGGTGTCGCTGGTGATGTTGGTGCTGCTGTTCCTGATCAGTCCGGTGCTGGGCTGGACTTCGATTGCGTTTGCCTGCGTGATCACGCTGGTGGGCTGGTTCAACGAGCGCAGTACCAAGCCGCCACTGATGCAGGCCAACCGCAGTGCCATTGCCGCGCAGCAGTATGCCGACGGCTCCTTGCGCAACGCGCAGGTGATTGAGTCCATGGGCATGCTGCGCGACATTCATGCGCGCTGGATGGACAAGCAGCGCGAGTTCTTGAACTTGCAGGCCAAGGCGTCCGAGAGTGCGGGGGGCTACCAGGCGGTATCGAAATTTTTGCAGACCACGCTCAGCTCGGGTCTGCTGGGGTTGGGTTGCTGGTTGTTGCTGCACAACAGCCTCAATGGCGGCGATGTGATGATGATCATGGCCTCTGTGTTTGGCGGGCGGGTGGTCGCGCCGCTGGTGCAGGCAGTGTCGCAGTGGCAGACGGTGATCAACGTGCGCGATGCCTGGTCGCGCCTTGACAGTCTGCTGGGCATGGTGCCCCAGCGTGTGCCGGGCATGTCGCTGCCCGCGCCGCGCGGGTCGCTGCAGGTGGAGCAGCTGGTGGCGGGCGCACCGGGCAATCCGGCGAACATCCTCAAGGGAGTGGCGTTTGCCCTCAACCCCGGCGAGGTGCTGGCCGTGGTGGGGCCTTCGGCCTCGGGCAAGACAACGCTGGCACGCCTGCTCACCGGCCTGTGGCCCGCCACCATGGGCAAGGTGCGGCTCGATGGTGCGGATGTGTTCACCTGGGACAAGTCGGAGCTGGGCCCGCATGTGGGCTATCTGCCGCAAGGGGTTGAACTGTTTGATGGCTCGCTGGCCGAGAACATTGCGCGCTTTGGCGTAGTGGAGATGGACAAGGTGGAGGCTGCAGCCCGCGCCGTGGGCCTGCACGACTTCATCATGGCGCTGCCCCAGGGGTATGACAGCCCGGTGGGGCGCGACGGCGCCATGCTCTCGGGTGGGCAGCGCCAGCGCGTGGGTCTGGCGCGTGCCATTTACGGCGATCCGGTGTTTGTGGTGCTTGATGAGCCCAATTCCAGCCTGGATGAGGAAGGCGATGCCGCACTGGCAAACGCCATTCAGGTGATGAAGTCTCGCGGAACCACCTTTGTGGTGATGACGCACCGCACCAGCGTGCTGGCAGTGGCCGACAAGATGCTGGTGCTGCGTGACGGCCAGATGCAGGCCTTTGGCCCGCGTGACGAGGTGCTCGCTGCGCTGCAGAAGGCGGCGCAACAGGTGCAGGCGCAGGCCGTGCCATCGGCGGGCGCAGTGCAGGTGGCGGGCGCCGCCTGAGCGTTGCAACGGAACAAGAACATGAAAAAACCTTCCTTTTTTGAACGCAGCGAGCTGACGCAGGTGCTGTGGAGCTTTCGCCGTGAATTTTTCATGGTGGGCATCTTCAGCATGGTGGCCAATGTGCTGATGCTCGCGCCCACGCTGTACATGCTGCAGGTGTATGACCGGGTGATGATGAGCCGCAGCGAGTTGACGCTGCTGGCCATGTCGCTGATCACGCTGTTCTTCTTTGGTGTGATGGCATTCTCGGAGTGGATGCGGTCGCGCGTGCTGGTGCGTTCGGGCGTGCGCCTCGATGCAGTCCTGGGAACGCGCGTCTTCAACGCCAGCTTCGAGTCGTATCTGAGCCAGTCGAGCACGGGGCCGGCACGGGCCTTTGGTGACTTGATCCAGATCCGCCAGTTTTTGACGGGGAACGGAATTTTTGCGTTCTTTGATGCGCCCTGGGCGCCGATTTACATCGCCGTGCTGTTCTTCCTGCATCCGATGCTGGGGTGGCTGTCGATCTTCTTTGCATGTGTGCAACTGGCGCTGGCCTGGTTTGGCCACCGCCACACGGTGGCACCGGCCGAGGCCGCAGGCAAGGCGGCAGCCGAGTCCGGGGCCTATCTGCAGAGCAAGCTGCGCAATGCCGAAGTGCTCGAGTCCATGGGCATGGTGCACAACCTGCGCCCGCACTGGCAGGACCGGCACGAGGATACGCTGGCGCTGCAGTCGGCCTCGCAATCGCTGACGCACCGCATCACGGCCTGGAGCAAGTTCATTCGCTACTCCCAACAGTCGCTGGCGCTGGGCGCTGGCGCCTTGCTGGTCATCGACGGCCAGCTCTCGCCTGGCGGCATGATTGCGTCGAACGTGCTGATGACGCGTGCGCTGTCGCCCATCGACATGATGGTCAGCACCTGGCGTGCGTTCATTGGCGCGCGTTCGGCTTTTGAGCGGCTGGAAATTCTGCTGGGCAACTACCCGGCACGCGATCCGGCGCTCTCGCGCGTGGCGCCGCAAGGGGCCCTGGGCCTGCGCAATGTGGTGGCCAGTGCGCCAGGGCGCAGTACGCCCATTCTCAAGGGCATCAGCACTTCGGTGCAGGCAGGGACCGTGACCGTGGTGCTGGGCCCCTCGGGGTCGGGCAAGTCCACGCTGGCACGCGCCATGGTGGGCATCTGGCCCGATGTGACCGGGGAGGTGCTGCTCGATGGCCTGCCCATCGAGGGCTGGGACCGTACCGAGTTGGGCCCCTATCTGGGTTATTTGCCCCAGGATATTGAATTGTTCGAGGGCACGATTGCAGAAAATATTGCCCGTTTTGGCGCGGTGCATTCCGACAAGGTGATTGCCGCAGCGCGCAGTGCCGGCCTGCATGAAATGATTCTTCGCTTTCCCAAGGGTTATGACACACCGATTGGCGAGGCCGGTGGCCTGCTGTCGGGGGGGCAGCGCCAACGTATTGGCCTGGCGCGCGCGGTGTATGGCGATCCGGTGCTGGTGGTGCTCGACGAGCCCAATGCCAATCTGGACGATGTGGGCGAACAGGCACTGGTGCGCACGGTGCAGGGACTGAAGGCGGCAGGCAAGACGGTGTTCCTGATCACCCACCGCCCCGGTATTCTGGCTGTGGCGGACCGGTTATTGATTCTGCGCGATGGCCAGGTGCAGGCCGATGGACCACGCGATGACGTGCTGAACGCATTGCGCGCCGCGCAAGCCGCCGCCACCCCTGCCGCAGGCCAGCCCGGCAGTGGCGCACTGACGGTGCAGCCTGCGTAAGCGGGCCCTGATTCCTGTTTTTTGATATTTTTGATTGCCGAGTTTTGACATGGCTACACCACTTTTGAACACTTCAACCCTTGCCAAAGGCCTTGCACCGGATGCAGGTTCTGCTCCCGGCGGGGAGAGCCAAGGTGCCACCGAGGCGAAGCGTGCCGGGCGCATCGGTCTTTGGGCCCTGGCCATCGGTTTTGGGGGCTTTTTGCTGTGGGCAGGCCTGGCACCTTTGGACGAGGGCGTACCAGGGCAAGGCGTCGTGGCGATAGATACCAAGCGCAAGGCGGTGCAGCACCTGAGTGGTGGCATCGTCAAAGAAGTGCTGGTGGGCGAGGGCGACGAGGTCAAGGAGGGGCAACTGCTGATTCGGCTTGACGAGGCGGTGGCGCGCGCCAACTATGAGGGGGCGCGGCAACGCTATCTGGGGTTGCGTGCCATGCAGGGGCGCCTGGTGGCGGAGCAGTCGGGCGCTGC
This sequence comes from Giesbergeria sp., assembly GCA_026647025.1. Taxonomy (GTDB): domain Bacteria; phylum Pseudomonadota; class Gammaproteobacteria; order Burkholderiales; family Burkholderiaceae_C; genus Simplicispira. The sequence goes on along the minus strand of JAPKHH010000080.1, from coordinate 9,967 downwards.
AAAAATCAGTTTCCATCCCGACCTGGAAAAGGCGGGCGCCGATCCGCTCATTCGTCAGCAGATGCAGAACCAGGAGCAGTTGTTCATGACGCGGCGCAGCCTGCTGCGCTCGGACCTGCAGTCGATCGAGGAAAGCATTCAAGGCCAGCAAGGTCTGCTGCAGGCCTATGCCGGCATGCTGGCCAATCGCCGCAACCAGTTGTCCCTGATCAACGAGGAGTTGGGCAATCTGCGTGGACTGGTCAAGGAAGGCTATGCGCCGCGCAACCGGCAACTGGAAATGGAGCGTATGGCGGCCGACTCCAGTACCGCTATTGCCGACCTGCAAGGCAACACCGTGCGTGCACAGCGCGCCATGGGCGAATTGCGCCAGCGGGCCATCTCGCGCCAGCAGGAATATCGCCGTGAGGTGGAAACCCAGTTGGCGGATGTGAGCCGCGAGGTATTGTCCGAGGAGCAGAAGTTCAAGGCCGTGTCGAACGACCTGGAGCGCACCGAAATCAAGGCGCCTGTGGCGGGCCAGGTAGTGAGTCTGGGGGTGCAGACCGTTGGCGGCGTGATTCAGTCCGGCCAGAAACTGATGGACATCGTGCCGGAAAACGAAGCCTTGCTGCTGGAAGCCCATGTGGCACCGCATCTGATTGACCGGGTGCATACACAGTTGCCGGTGGATGTGCGGTTCAACTCGTTTGCCCATTCCCCCCAGTTGGTGGTGCAAGGCAAGGTGGTCTCGGTGTCTGGTGATTTGTTGACGGAGCCGCAGACCGGCGTTTCCTATTACCTGGCACGTGTGCAGGTGACCCCCGAAGGGCTCAAGACCCTGGGCAAGCGCCAGCTCCATCCCGGGATGCCGGTCGAGGTGGTGTTCAAGACCGGCGAGCGCTCGCTGCTTACCTATCTGCTGCATCCGCTGATCAAGCGCGTCTCTGCATCCATGAAGGAGGAGTGAAGCGATGCCTGCAAATACATTTGCTGCGAAACCGCTGGCCCGGCTGCTGGCGCAGGCCCTGGGGGTGGTTGGCCTGTGGGCGGGACTCTCGGGCATGGTCTGGTCCATGGATTTTCAGCAGGCCTACGATGCAGCGGTGGACAACGATGCAACGATCAGGGCGTCGCGCGCCGGAACCGCTGCCAGCCGCGAGCGCCTGCCACAGGCCAGGGCGCAGCTGCGGCCCAATGTGTCCTTCAATGCGGGACGCAACTACAACGATCTGACCAGCGAGGGACGCAATATGCTGGGGCAGCCCAGCCGAAGCGAGACGGAATACTATTCTGGTAGCCAGACGCTTTCGGTGCGGCAGCCTTTGTACCGCCCCTATCTGACAGCCCAGTTGCGCCAGGCGCAGGCGCAGGTCGAGGACGCCAACGCCGCCCTGGAGCGCGACGAGCAGGCGCTGGTGGTGCGGGTGGGCGAAGCGTATTTCGAGGCACTGCTGGCGCGTGACCAGTTGAACCTGGTGCTGGCCCAGAAAGAGACCTATTCCACGCAACTCGATGCCGCACGCAAGGGGTTTGCCGCAGGTTCGGGCACGCGCACCGATGTGGATGAGGCCCAGGCCCGGCTGGACATGACGGTGGCCCAGGAACTGGAGGCGCGCCAGAACATGGAATTCACGCGCCACCGCATTGCTGTGCTGACGGGGCAGCGCGTGGACGATCTGGCAAAACTGGATGTGGAGCGCTTCACGCCGATGGAGCCGGTACCGGCGTCCGTGGATGACTGGATCGGGCAGGCGGAACAAAGCAGCCCGGAGCTGCAGTCGCTGCGCGCACAACTGGAGACAGCACGCCAGGAAATCGAAAAGGCCCGGGCTGGGCATCTGCCGACGCTCGACGCCGTGGCGCAATGGGCGCGGACCAACAGCGATAGCGTGACCAGCGTGAATTCGCGCTATGACAACAAGACCATCGGTCTGCAACTGTCGGTGCCTTTGTATGCGGGCGGGTATGTCAACTCTACGGTACGCCAGGCCGTGGCGACGCAGGAGCGCGTGCAGGAAATGCTGGAGGCTACCCGCCGTGACCTGGGTGTGCGTGTGCACCGTGAATTCCGGGGTGTGACCGAGGGCGTTCTGCGCATCAAGGCTTTGGAGCAGGCCGTGCATTCAGCGGAGCAGGCAGTGGTGTCCAATCGCAAGTCCTTCCAGGCGGGCAGTCGCACGACGCTGGATGTGCTCAATGCCGAGCAGCAAAAGACCATGGCACTGCGCGATCTGGCCCAGGCGCGCTACCTCTACCTGGTCTCGCGCCTGCGCCTGCAGTCGCTCGCTGGCGAAGACCGGCTGGCGAACGTGGCCCAGGTCAACCGCTGGCTCATGCCCTAGTGCCATGACTTGGCCCATGACTCTGTGCTCGTATGGGGAAGCCGCAGTGCATGCGTGCCGAATGAGTATGTCGTTTCACTTGACAGGATGTGTCGGGAACTGGTCGGACGCATCGACAAGCGCCCTTTGTTACGGCTGAGAGACAGGGGTGTGGCTACCATGGCGATCTCATGATTTTGTTGTCCGTCGTGGCGTTTTTCGTGGCAGCGCTGGCTGCGGGTTTCATCGTGCGGTGGATGCGCAGCCATGCCGCCGTGTATGGCAACGGCATGCCGCAGCGGTTCCATTTTGGGGATGTGCCCCGGCTTGGCGGTGCTGCGGTGCTGCTGGGCCTGGGAACGAGCTGGGCACTGGGCATGGTGCAGACCTGGCAGGGAGACCCGGCGGCGCTGGGATTGGGGGCCTGGGTGGGGGCGTGGCTGCTGGTGCTGCTGCCTTCGGCCGCGGGAGGCATTGCCGAGGACATGACGCAGCGCCTGACGGTGCGTTACCGGCTGGCCTTCACGGCGGCTTCGGGGGTGCTGGCTGTGGCCCTGCTGGGCCTGGCGGTGCCGAGGCTGGACCTGCCCTGGCCCGATATGCTGCTGGCCAATGCGCCCTGGATCGGGTTTGCCATTGCACTGCTGGCGGTGGCGGGGCTGCCCCATGCGTTCAACATCATTGATGGCTACAACGGGCTGGCGGGCATGGTCGCGCTGATTGTGTGCCTGGCGCTGGCCCATGTGGCGCTGCAGGTGGGCGACCGGGCGCTGGCGGCGCTGCTGGTGTCCACGGCGGCGGCCACGGCGGGGTTTCTGGTGTGGAACTACCCCCGGGGCATGTTGTTTGCAGGGGATGGCGGTGCGTATATCTGGGGCGTGGTCATTGCGCTGGCCAGTGTGTCGCTGGTGCAGCGCAATGTGCTGGTGTCGCCCTGGTTTCCGCTGCTGCTGTTGATCTACCCGGTGTGGGAAACCATTTTTTCCATTTACCGCAAGCTGGTTCGCGGTGTGTCGCCGGGCGTGGCCGATGCGCTGCATTTTCACCAGCTGATCTACCGGCGCATTGTGCGCAGCGTGTTCCACGACGATGAGTCGCGCCGCATGCTGATGCGCAACAACCGTACTTCGCCCTACCTGTGGGGCTTTACCTTGCTGACCGTGGTGCCTGCGGTGCTCTTCTGGAACCGCACGCCGGTGCTGATGGTGTTTTGCGCGCTGTTCGTGGTGAGCTACGTGGCGGCGTATCTGGCCATTGTGCGTTTCAAGGTGCCGACCTGGCTGCGCCGCTGAAGATAAAACCAGGGTGTTTTTGGCCTCTAGCGCTTATCCAGAAAGCGCTATAAGCTATTTATTTAATAGCATTTCGGTTTAGCGCGCCAACGTGACCCAGGCCTGCGTGAGCCTGCGCGTCAGGTCTTGTGGCTGGCGCACCAGGGCGTAGCCGTTGCTGCCGAACAGCATGGGCAGGTAGTCGTGCGCTTCGTGGTCGATGGTGACGCAGAACGGCGTAAGGCCTGCGTCACGCGCCTCCTGGATGGCGTGGCGGGTGTCTTCCAGGCCATAGCGGCCTTCGTAGATGTCCAGGTCGTTGGGCTTGCCGTCGGTCAGCACCAGCAGCAGGCGCTGGCGCTCGGGGCGGGCGGCCAGGCGGTGGGTGGCGTCGCGCACCGCTGCCCCCATGCGGGTGTAGAAGCCGGGCTTGAGGGCACCCACACGGGCGCGCACCGGTTCGCCCCAGCGTTCGCCAAAGCCCTTGATGTGCTGGATGCGCACATGCTGGCGGCGCACCGAACTGAAACCCAGCATTTCAAACGCATCGCCCGTGGCGGCCAGCGCCTCGCCAAAGACGTAGAGTGCGTCGCGAATCACGTCGATCACGCGGGCGTCGGACGTGGCATAGGCGTCGGTGGAGAGCGAGAGGTCGGCCAGCAGCAAGGTGGCCAGGCTGCGCTCGCCGCGCTCGCGGCGGGTGTAGATGGGCGGTGCATCGCTGTGCTGAACTCCGCCGCGCGCTTGCGTCTGGAAGCGCACCCAGGCGTCCAGGTCGAGTTCGTCTCCGCTCTGCTGGGCACGGGTGTTGCGCGGCGCGGCGCGCAGCACTTCGAGGCGGCGGCGCACGCGGTGGGCCGTGGCGCGCAGATGCGGCGGCGGCACGAAAGGCGCTTGCGGCTGCGTCACCAGGCATTGCACGGCGCAATGGTCGGACAGCAGGGCGCGGCGGCGCCAGTCCCATTCGGGCGTCTTGCGGCCGGGGCCGAGGGGCTGGTCGTCGGCGCTGGCGCTGGGCAGGTCGAGGTCGAACTTGACGCGCGATGCCGTGGTCTGCTTGCCGCGCGCCAGGGTGAGCGTGTCCATGTCGTCGGCGGCAGCGTTGGCGTTGGGGTCGGGTTCGTCGTCGCTGCCGCGCGCCAGGCGTACGAATTCGCTCCAGGTGGTGACCGATTCGGTCTTGGGCGCCACCAGCAGGGGGTTGCGCTCCTCACCCGTATCGGCACGCTTAGCGCGGCGGCGGCGCTTGCTGGCCTCGTCCTGCGCGGTGGGGTCTTGCTCGGTGTCGGGGTCTGGTCCGTCGCCTGCTGTGCTGGTTGAAATGGGCGTGGCTTCGACCTGTGCCGGGGCATCGGCGGCCAGCCAGAGCCACACGGGCGCCACTTGCCCCGGCTGCACGAACAGTGCACCGTGGTCTTCGCCGCGCAGGGCCGCCTGTACCGCAGCTTCAAACGGCACCGCCGCAGCACGCAGGCCCGAGAGCTGCGGGCGCTGCGCCAGATGGGCCTGCACCAGCGCCGCGTGGCGGCTGCGCAGGCCGGCAAAGCGCTGCAGCGCGCGGCTGCTGGCGGCGCGGTTGTCGGCAATCCAGTCGCCTGTGGGCTCAAACACGGCGGCCAGCGCCGCCAGCCACAGGTACAGGTCGTGGTTCAGTGTGCGCTGGTCGAACACGCCGATTTCGGGGGGGAGCGCGAGCACTTCGGGGTCGAGCCGGCTTTGCGCGCTGCGCTGGTTGCTACCGGCCACACGCTCCAGGAAGCGGCGGGCACCACCATGGCGCGAGGCGGCAGCGGGCGCGACGCGCACGGCAGGGTCGCCCCCGCCCGCGCGGAAGAGCAGGGCGATGCTGCGTTGCACATCGGCCAGCAGCACGCGCTCGGCATTCGGCGGTGTGGCGGCGATGCGGGTGATGGCCTTGTGCCACCATTGGCCTACCCATTCTTCCATCAGTGAATTTCCTCGCGTTTTTGCCGCAGGGTTTCGCGCACTGCGTCCAGGCCCACTTTCCATTCCAGTGTGGGGGTGCGTCCCTGGTCGGTCTGGGTGGCGTCGCAGGCGTCCAGGCACTGGCCGCACTGCACGCAGGCAAACATCATGCGTTTGATGTTGCGCGGGTTCAGGCGCATGGGGCAGGCGTGGTCGCAGGCGCTGCCGCTGGGCACCGGCCGCTGGCCGGGCGTTGGGGCTTGCGCGCGCGGCGTTGCTGCGGACAGCGTTGTCGAGCGGCTGGTGGGCAGCACCTCACAGGTCTTGCATTCACGCGCGCGGCTGCGGGTGAACGACACCACCATGGCCTTGGGGTTGGCCATCCAGGCCAGGCTCTGGAACAGGCCCACAGCGCAGCCAAAGCGGCAGAAAAGATGCCGTGCCAGGGTGAATTCAAGGGTGAAGACGAGCGTTCCCACGACGAGAAAGCGCGTTTGGTTGGCGCTCAAGGTGCCGTGCACCAGGTTGCCCCACACCTCGGCGGGGGGCAGCAGGTAGGTGAGCAGCGTGATGGCCCAGACGAAGCCAAACACCAGGCATGCCGCCAGGAAGACGGGCCACCAGCGCCTGTCGGCGCTGCGGCCAGGGCGGGGCGTGGGGGATGTGTCCCACACGCTGAGCCTGCCGGTGGCGCGGTGCAGCAGGTCGTTGAGCAGTTCGACCAGTGAAAAATGGGGGCACAGCCAGCCGCAGTACAGGCGCCCATAGTGGTACGCCACCGCCAGGAAGCCGATGACCAGTGTCAGCACGGGCAGAATGCCGCGCCAGATGATGGACCAGGCGGTCTGCGCTGCGGTGGCCTCGCCGCGTACAAAGGCGTCGATACCCAGCGACCAGCGAAAACCGAGTACCCAGAGCTGGGTCTCGTTCAGATCAAAGCGCAGCAGGTTGAGCGCGGGCGCAAGCAGAAAGACGGCAAAAAACGACAGCTGCAGCCACCGGCGGCGGCGCTGCAGCACCTGGGTGTGCGCCAGCGGCTGCGCCGATGCGCGCGACGGGCCGCAGGCGGCCGCGCTGGCGCAGCTGGAGCAATCAGTCCCCATCACCCACCACGGCGCGCACCACTTCGTCGAGTGCGCGCAGTGTGTCGTGGTCGTCGCTCAGCGCATCGACCACGGCGGCGCGGCAGGCGTCCCGCAGGGGCAGGCCTGACGCGACCAGGCGTGCAGCCATCACCAGCAGACGGGTGCTGGCGGTTTCTTCGAGGTCGTGGTCGGTGAGGCGGCGCAGCGCCTGCGCGAGCTGCACCAGGCGGGCGGCGATCTCGGGTGTGGCGCGGCCTTCGCGCTCCAGGATGGCACGCTCGACGGCCGGTTCGGGGTAGTCCAGCGTCAGCGCGGTAAAGCGCTGGCGCGTGCTGGGCTTGAGGCCCTTGAGCAGGTTCTGGTAGCCCGGGTTGTACGAGATGACGAGCATGAACTCCGGCGGCGCGGCAAGGAGTTCGCCGGTGCGCTCGATGGGCAGGATGCGCCGGTCGTCGGCCAGCGGGTGCAGCACCACGGTGGTGTCCTTGCGCGCCTCGACCACTTCGTCCAGGTAGAGGATGGCGCCACCCCGCACGGCGCGAGTCAGCGGGCCATCGGCCCAGACAGTGTTGCCCTGGCCGATCAGATGGCGTCCCACCAGGTCGGCGGCGCTCAGATCGTCATGGCAGGACACTGTGATGAGCGGGCGCGCCAGGCGCGCCGCCATGTGCTCCACGAACCGCGTCTTGCCGCAGCCCGTGGGGCCCTTGATGAGCAGCGGGAGCTGCTGGGCAAAACAATGCTCGAACAGCGCGCACTCACCCGCCTGCGCGGCGTACCAGGGCATGGAGGCCCCGCCTGTTGCCCGCTGGGGGGCCGCAGGCGCCGACACAAAGGTTTGTTCGGCGCTGTGCATGCTCAGGCCCTTTGCAGGCGGCCACCGGGGATGGCAGCCATTTCCTGTTCGTCAGCGGCCGGGCCGATGAAGAAGCTCGACAGATAGGTGATGAGGCCCACGAGGAACATCACGCCACCGAACACGCGCACCCAGTAGAAGAACACGAGCTGGTCCTGCGTGGCCATGAAGCTCATGGCACCCGTGGTGGGCATGCGCTGCAGCCACACCTGGAGGATGCCGGCGCCGCTCAGGGCCAGCACCATCACGGCCATGCCGATGCTCATGATCCAGAAGCTCCACATCTCGGCGCGCTGGGCGCGCAGGGGGTTGGCTTCGCGGCCGCGCATCAGGGGCATGGAGTAGCTGATGAGCGCCAGCACTACCAGCACGTAGGCACCGTAGAAGGCCAGGTGGCCGTGGGCCGCAGTGACCTGCGAGCCGTGCGTGTAGTAGTTGACCCAGCTCAGGGTGTGGATAAAGCCCCAGACGCCAGCGCCCAGGAAGGCGATCACGGCAGTACCCACGGCCCACAGCACGGCGGCCTGGTTGGGGTGTTCACGGCGGCGGCGCTGCACCATGTTGAAGGCGAACAGCGTCATCATGAAGAACGGGATGGGTTCAAGCGCGGAGAACACGCCGCCAATCCAGTGCCAGTAGCCCGGCAGGCCGATGAAGTAGAAATGGTGACCCGTGCCCAGGATGCCCGAGATGAGGGCGAAGGCCACGATCATGTACATCCACTTGTCGATCACCTCGCGGTCCACGCCCGTGGTCTTGATCAGCACGAAGGCCAGCAGCGACGCCATGATCAGCTCCCAGGTGCCTTCCACCCACAGGTGCACCACGAACCACCAGTACATCTTGTCGCGCACCAGGTTGCTGGGGTTGACGAAGCTGAACAGGAACATCAGCGCCAGGCCCCACAGGCCCAGCAGCAGCACCAGGGTGATGGCGGTCTTGCGGCCCTTGAGCACGGTCATGGTGATGTTGAACAGGAAGCCCAGCGCCACCAGCACGATGCCGACCTTGGTCGGCAGGGGTTGCTCGAGGAACTCGCGGCCCATGGTGGCCAGCAGATCGTTGCCGGTCCATTTGGCGAGCGAGGCATAGGGCACCAGCAGGTAGCCCAGGATGGTGGCCACGCCGGCGGCAAGGAAAACCCAGAACAGGATCTTGGCGAAAAGCGGGCTCCAGAGCTCGGTTTCGCTCTCTTCGGGCACCATGAAATAGGCGGCACCCATGAAGCCGAACAACAGCCAGACGATCAGCAGGTTGGTGTGCACCATCCGCGCGATGTTGAACGGGATGTAGGGGAAGAACAGGTCGCCAATGACGTACTGCAGGCCCAGCGTGATGCCGAAGAGGATCTGGCCGGTAAACAGGCACAGGGCTGCAATGAAGTACAGCTTGGCGACCGCTTGCGACTGGTATTTGAGCGTAGGAATATTCATGTTTGAATCCTTGAAGGGAGGGTGGGCGGCGGGTGGAACAGCCGCTTTTAGCCTTCAATGTTGGGGGGCCACTTCTCGGCGTCGATGCCGTTGGTCCATTTCAGGAACTCGACCAGATCGTCGAGCTGTGCGTCGCTGAAATCGAAGTTGGGCATCTGGCGGCGGCCGGGTGTGTTCGATGGCATGGCCTTGATCCAGCCCTTGATGAAGTCGGGGCCGCGGCGCTCGTACACATTGCCCAGTTCCGGCGCGAAATAGGCGCCTTCGCCCAGCAGCGTGTGGCAGCCGATGCAGTTGCGCGTCTCCCACAGGTGCTTGCCGCGCACGACAGCCTCTGTGATCTCGCCGGCCTTGGAGCGTTCGGGGATCTTGGTTTCGGTATGGAAGATCAGCGCGGCAAACAGCAGTACGAAGAACATCGTGCCGCCGTAGAAGATGTTGCGCGCCATCTGGCTGGTAAAGCCTTGGCTCATGGGGTTCCTTGTGGAGTTGCGATGAATACAGTTAACACGATATCGGGTTAACCCTCTGTATGGTTGACTATAATCAATAACATGAATTTTATGTGACTCTTTTTTGCCGGGCCCTTTCCCTGCGCTTTGCCGCACCGCACAATGGGCTGGCGGGGCTTTCCGCAATCTCCAAGGGGCGCACGCCCCTGTCGCCATGACTGCTGCTGTGACTTCTGTTCCTGAACGCCTGTTGCGCGAAACCGACAGGCCTCCAGCCCCGCAACTGCGGGGCGATCTGGGCGTGTGGTTCGTGATCCTGCTCGAACTGCTGACCTTTGCCATTCTGTTTGTGGCTTACGCCTTTGCGCGCAACCGCGAACCCGCCGTGTTCCAGGCGGGGCAAGCCACGCTCGACCTGCACTCCGGGGCGCTCAACACCGTGCTGCTCATCACCGGGAGCTGGTGCGTGGCGCGTGCCGTGCAGGCCGTGCGGCGCAATGCGGCGCAGGCCGGGGCGCGCTGGCTGCTGGGGGCGCTGCTCTGCGGCGGGGGGTTCGCAGGGGTCAAGCTGGGTGAATATGCGGGCAAGGCACAGGCCTGGGCCGACATGGGGGACAACACGTTCTACATGCTGTACTTCC
>JAPKHH010000008.1:0-58274 GCA_026647025.1 Giesbergeria sp. | reverse complement strand
GTTCCACCTCGCGCTCGGTGGGCGCGCCAAACGAGAAGCCTTCGACAGCGGCTTTCTGCACGGCTTCGAGCACGGCCGGGTGGCCGTGGCCCAGGATCATGGGGCCCCAGGAGCCGATGTAGTCAATGAAGCGCTGGTCGTTGGCATCCCAGAAGTAGGCGCCCTGGGCACGCTTGACGAAGCGCGGCGTTCCGCCCACGGCCTTGAAAGCGCGCACGGGAGAGTTCACGCCGCCGGGGATCACGGCCTTGGCGCGTTCGAACAGGGGAAGGTTGAGGTCAGTGCTTGATGTCATGGGGGGGAAATCCGAAGCCTTCCAGGCTGGGTGGATCGGTGTTGTCGGGGGTGTCGTCATCGCTGTCCTCGGGCTCGGCCCAGAACATGCGATCGGGGATAACATGGCCCATGCCGGGACGAAAACCACCGTCCAGGCAATGGTCGAGATAGCCCAGGGCTTCGTTGCAGGCTTCACCCAGGTCTGTCCCACAGGCCAGCAGCGCCGCCAGCGCCGCGGACAAGGTATCACCCGCACCGGCAAAGGTGGCGTCGAACAGTTCGAACCGGCTTGACGACAGCACGGACTCGGGCGATGCCAGGGTGTTTTCGATGAACTGCTCTGGCAGAGGAATACCTGTGACCAGCGTGTAGGGCACGCCCATCTCGGCTGCGGCTGCGGCGATGTCGCGCGCACCCGGATTTCTGTCGCTGTTCCAGTCGGGCAGGAGCCAGCGCCACAGGGTGCTGTGGTTTCCAACCAACACGGTCGTCTGCGGCAGCATCAGCTCGCGAAAGGCGTCCAGGTACTGGTCGATCAGGCCGTCCTGCCACCAGGACAGGTTGGGCATGTAGCTGACCACGGGCAGGTCGGGGTAGTCGGTTGTCAGCTCGGCAATGGCGCTGATGTTCTCGGGGCCGCCCACGAAACCCACCTTGATGACTTGCACCGGAAGGTCCTCCAGTGCTGCCCGGGCCTGGTCCGTGACGGCCTCGTCGTCCATGCAGAAATGGTCAAAAACCTCGGTGGTGTCACGAATGTAGGCCCCCGTCACCACGGCCACAGGATGCCCGCCCACCGATGCCACGGTGGTGATGTCTGCCGTCAGACCCGCAGCACCGCTGGGGTCGCTGGCATTGAACACCATGACGCATGCCGGGTTGGCCTGGAGTTCGGCGTTCAGGGTCAGATCATCATCGGGCAGGGGAGGTGGCGGCTGGAGTGGCATGGGCCCGTTGCGGTGTGAAGGGTTGCGCGAAAGCGGCAACCGGCACAGGTGACTGGATACAATCGTTGCATTCTATGTGAAGGCCCCTTAAGCTGTGACCGACTCATTGACCTGGATGTGTTTGCTCTGTGGTTGGATCTATGACGAAGCCCGGGGTTCGCCGGAGCACGGCATTCCACCCGGCACGCCATGGGATCGGGTTCCTGCCGATTGGACCTGCCCTGAGTGTGGCGCTGGCAAGGCTTTTTTCGAGATGGTCCAGATCTGAAGCGCGGCCTATGCCTGCGTTGTTTATTTTTCCCATCGGGAGCAGTGACAATTGACTACAACCGGCGCATCTTTCAAAGTTCTCGTCGTGGATGACAGCAACACCATCCGGCGAAGCGCGGAAATTTTTCTCAAGCAGGGCGGACATGAGGTTCTATTGGCGGACGATGGATTTGATGCGCTGGCCAAGGTCAACGATTACCATCCGCAGCTGATTTTCTGCGACATCCTCATGCCCAAACTGGACGGTTACCAGACGGTGGCCATCATCAAGCGCAACGCCCGTTTTGCGGATACGCCCGTGGTGATGCTTTCGTCCAAGGACGGCGTTTTCGACAAGGCGCGTGGGCGCATGGTGGGATGCCAGGAATATCTCACCAAACCCTTTACCAAAGACCAGTTGCTGCAGGCGGTGCAGCAGTTTGGCAATCCCGATCAAGGAGCAATGTGATGGCTATTCAGAAAGTACTGGTCGTGGACGATTCCAAGACCGAATTGATGTTCCTGACCGACCTGCTGCAGAAAAAAGGCATGCAGGTGCGAACGGCCGAAAATGCCGATGAAGCCTTCCGCCGCCTGGCAGAGGAAAAGCCCGACCTGATTCTTATGGATGTGGTGATGCCGGGCCAGAATGGTTTCCAGCTGACGCGCGCCATCTCGCGTGATCCGCTCTATGCCGACGTGCCCATCATCATGTGCACCAGCAAGAACCAGGAAACCGACCGTGTGTGGGGTATGCGCCAGGGTGCGCGTGGCTACATCACCAAGCCGGTGGATGCAGCCGAGCTGCAAGCCAAGATCGATGCGCTGAACTGAAAGTCCGGCATCTTCTATGGCCAATCGCGAAGCACTAAGAGAGCTCCAGGTACGTCTCGCCAGTCGCCTGCAGGCGGCAAGGGACGAAGGTTTGTCGGTTTCTTCCTGGCTGGCTGTGGAGTCCGCCGGGAATTACTACCTTCTGCCCCTGGGGCACGCGGGTGAGATCTTTCCATGGACCGTGGTGCAGCATGTGCCCTACACCCAGAAATGGTTCATGGGGGTTGCCAATCTGCGCGGCGGGCTCACTGGCGTCGTCGATCTGGCGGGCTTGCTGGGCGAGGCGCCGGTACGCACCGAGCAGGCACTCTCCGAGTCGAGCCTGCTGGCCTTCAATGCTGCTCTGGAGGTGAATGCGGCGTTGCTGGTTGACCGCCTGGCGGGCCTGCGTGGTACGGACGCTTTTGTGGCTTCCGAGTCGCCCGCCGAGGATGCCCCGGCTTTTTTTGGTACGACCTATATCGATTCCGACGGTAAGCGCTGGCAGGAGCTCAATTTACAGGCCCTGTCTCAACACACCGCATTTTTGAGCATCAGTGCTTGAGTTCTTCTGTAAGGCTGCCCCATGTCTGTCGCTAAACAAATTGGTAATCTGTTCAACCGCAAGCCAGCCAGCCAGGAGGCTGGCGATGGCGTTGCACCCGATCAGGATGCACTGTCCGTCGACGAGTTGCAAAATTATTCGGCCGATGGCTTGAACAGCGTGCAGGGTGATCCGGATGGATACGCCGCGGCGGCGGCCAGCCCGATCCGATCCGACGAGGATGTGGACCTGATTTCCCTGCCCCTGCTGGGTGAGGCCACTGCCGCGACGCACCAGCGGCGTCTGCTGATCTTGTTGGCGTTGGGTGTGGCTGTGCTGGCCCTGATCGCCACCTGGGTCTTGCAGCAGGCGGACCGATCGGCGCAGCAGTTGACGGCAACCGGTCAATCGCTCATGCAGTCGCAGCGACTGGCCAAGTCGGTGTCGCAGGCTCTGGTGGGAAGTCCGCAGGCCTTTCCGGACGTGGTCGAGAGCTCTGGCGTGCTGGCCCGCAATGTGCGTGCCCTCAATGCCGGTGATTCGGATCTGAACGTGCAGGCCCTGGGCGAGTCGTTCAAGACAGACCTGGATGCAGTGACGCCCTTGATGGAGCGCGCAGAGAAAAATGCCAGCGTTGTGATGGGGCAGCAAAAAATCCTGACGCAGGTGGGCGATGCACTGCGCACCATCAATCGCCAGTCGTCCGATTTGCTGGAAATCGCCGAGACCGTTTCGTCGCTCAAATTGCAGCAGAACGCTCCTGCGGCTGAGATTTCCGCCGCAGGCCAGCTGGTGATGTTGACCCAGCGGATCGGTAAATCAGCGAACGAATTCCAGACGGCAGAAGGCGTGAGCCCCGAGGCGGTGTTTCTGCTGGGGAAGGACTTGAACTCGTTCAAGGAAATTGCGCAAGGCTTGCTGGATGGCAGTCCGGAGCTGCGGCTGACCGCCACCAAGGATGCGCAGACCCGCGAGCAGCTTGCGGCTCTGATCAAGCTCTACGAAGACACCCGCAACCAGGCCAGCGCCATTCTGGGCAACCTGCAGGGCCTGGTTTCTGCGCGTGAGGCACAGACGGCCATTCTGGGTGACAGCGAGCCACTGCGTCGTCAACTCGAGGGCTTGCAGAACAAGCTGTCGATGCAGACGGGTATGGGTGCGGGCCAGCTGGCGGCACTGGTGCTGGCCGGTCTTTTCGTGCTGTTGTGCGGTGTGGGCATTTCGCGTGTGCAGCTGCTTGACAGCCGTAGTCGCCAGCAGGAAGCCGAAGCGCAGCAACGGGACGCACAGCGCCAGGAGCAGGAAGCCAAGCGCGTCAATGACGCCAACCAGGCCGCCATTTTGCGTCTCATGAATGAACTGCAATCGGTTGCTGAAGGCGATCTGACGCAGGAAGCCACGGTGACCGAGGACATCACGGGCGCCATCGCCGACTCCGTGAACTACACGGTGGAAGAATTGCGCCAACTGGTGGGCAGCGTGCAGAATACGGTAACCCGGGTGGCACAGACCACCGCCATGGTGGACAACACGTCCACCGAGCTGCTCGCCGCATCCACCGAGCAGCTGCGGGAGATTCGTGAAACGGGTCGCTCGGTGCTGGACATGGCGACCCGAATCAATGAAGTGTCTACGCAGGCGCAAGAATCCGCCACGGTGGCGCGCCAGTCGCTGCAAGCTGCTGATTCGGGTCTGCAGGCCGTGCAGAACGCCATCGGCGGTATGAACTCCATCCGCGACCAGATCCAGGATACATCCAAGCGTATCAAGCGTCTGGGTGAGTCTTCGCAGGAAATTGGTGAGATTACCGAGCTGATTTCCGACATTACCGAGCAGACGAACGTGCTGGCACTGAACGCCGCCATCCAGGCCGCATCTGCAGGGGAGGCCGGTCGCGGCTTCTCGGTGGTGGCGGAAGAAGTGCAGCGTCTGGCTGAACGGTCGGCAGACGCCACACGTCAGATTTCTGCACTGGTGAAGGCCATTCAGACCGACACGCAGGATGCCGTGGCGGCTATGGAGCGTTCCACGCAAGGTGTGGTGGAGGGGGCGCGCTTGTCTGACAGCGCCGGTACCGCGCTGACTGAAATTGACCGTGTGTCGCGCCGCTTGGCCGAACTGATTGAGCAGATTTCTTCATCGACGTCGCGCGAAGCGACGTTGGCGAACGAGGTGGCAGACAACATCCAGCACATTTTTGCAGTGACCGAGCAGACCGGCGAAGGAACGCGCGCGACAGCGCAGCAGGTGCGCGAACTCTCCAGCATGGCTGAGGAACTGCGCCAGTCTGTGGCCCGGTTCAAGATTGCCTGACGTACCGAACAACAAACGGGCTCTGTGCAGCCGGGAACGAATCCATGTCATCTACTGATGCCGTCAACGCACCACATGCCGAAGGAAGTCCTGCTGAACAGGATCTAGGGCCACTGGCATGGGTGCTGGAGGAATTGCGCAAGTCTCTGGACGGTGCCGTCAAGGCGCTGCGCCGCTTCGTGCACGATGCCGATCTGGCGCGCGAGTCGGATCTTGCGACGCTGGATGTGGGCACCTTGCGGATTGCCCGCCAGCAGTTGCACCAGGCCAGTGGCGCGCTGGAGATGGTGGGGCTGGCGTCGCCTGCGCTCGTACTCCGGGCCATGGAGTCTGCCGTTCAGAAATTCGTCCAGCGCCCTGAGCTGTGCACTGACGACGCAGCAGGTGCCCTGGAGCGGGCCAGTTTTGCGTTGAGCGAGTACCTCGAAAGCGTCCTGGCGGGCAAGGCTGTTTCCTCGGTGGCCTTGTTTCCCCAGTACCGCGACGTACAGGCATTGACGGGTGCAGAGCGCGTTCATCCAGCCGACCTGTGGCCTGTCGAGCGGCGTTTCCGTGAGCCCGATGTGGAGGTGACTGCGGCGCCGCTGGCCTATGGCCCTGCGGCCCGGGCGCGCCTCGATCAGGCCGTACTGAAGATCGTCAAGGATGCTGATTTTGATGCTGCGCATGATTTGCGCGACATTTCTCTCGGCTTTGTCGCTGCCCAGACCGACCGTCAGGCTCGCGCCTTCTGGAAAATCTGCGCTGGTTATTTCGAGGCTTTTGGCAGCGGCTTGTTCACCTCGGATGTCTATGCCAAACGGGTTGCCTCGCGCGTCCTGATGCAGTATGCCTCGCTGGCACGCGGCGACGCGGGTATTGCGGACCGGCTGGTGCAGGATTTGCTGTTCTTTTGTTCCCAGGCCCAGCCTGCGGAGAGTGACAAGGTGCCCTATCTGCGCGCGGTGCGCAAGGCGTTCGATCTGGATCGTGCGGCTCCGGTGGACTACGAGGCACGCCGCTTCGGCCGTTTTGATCCGGCTGTTTTGATCCAGGCGCGCAAACGCATTTCGGCTGCAGCGGAAACCTGGTCTGCGTTGGCCGGGGGTGATCGCAACAAGCTCAAGCCGGCAGCAGACCAATTCAGCCTTGTGTGTGATTCCTTGCGCAAGCTCCATCGCAACAGCGAAAGTCTGGCGCAGGCATTGACCCGGGCACTTGAATCGACCACCCGTGCGGCAGAACCACCGTCTGCCGCGCTGGCCATGGAAGTGGCCACGTCGGTGCTGTATCTGCAGGCAGCGCTGGAAGAAACGGATACCGCAGAAGACCAGATGGTCGTGCGGGCAAAGCGACTGGCAGATCGTCTCGATCATGTCACGGCAGGCGGTGAACCAGATCCGCTGGAGCCCTGGATGGAGGAACTGTACCGGCGGGTCAGTGACAACCAGACGATGGGCAGTGTGGTGGGTGAGCTGCGCTCCACGCTCGGCGAGGCCGAGCGTGCCATGGATCAGTTCTTCCGTAATCCGGAAGATGTATCTCCGTTGACCTCGGTGCCGGGACGTTTGGCACAGATGCGCGGGGTGTTGTCGGTGCTGGGTCTGGACCAGGCCTCGCTGGCGGTTTTGCGTATGCGTGAGACCGTCGAGCGTTTGTTGTTGAATGAGGTGGGCTCGGAGGAGGAGCGCAAGCAAACCTTCGAAAAACTGGGGAACAGCCTGGGGGCGCTGGGGTTCCTCATTGACATGCTGAGCTACCAGCGTGCGATGGCACGCAAACTCTTCGTCTATGACGAAGAACTGGGCGAGCTTCGCATCCTGATGGGGCGCACCCGCGCACGGGCGGGCGATCAGGCGGACAGCCTCGAAGAGCTTGAGCAGAAGATGGAAGAACGGGCAGCGGTGCCGTTGCCCGACGTGATTCCTCGTGATTCGCTCTATGCCCAGACGCCTGTAGAGCCCGCACCCGCGCCCGCGCTCGGCGTGCCGGTCGATACGGCTCCGTTGGAGGAGGCCGCACCATCCCTGGCGACCGATTCCGCAGCGGCGCAAGAGGCTGCTGCATCGACGGCTGAGCCAGAGAGCACGGAGCAGCCCTTGCCGGTCTCGGTCGTCATCACCGAGGTGGAAGACGAACTTCTGGATATTTTCCTGGAAGAAGCGCGTGAAGTCGTTGGCAACGGACTGGCCGCTGTGCAGTTGCTGCAGGCGGAGCCCGCCAATCTCAGTGAACAAACCACGCTGCGCCGGGCGTTCCATACGCTCAAGGGCAGCTCGCGCATGGTGGGGTTGAATGAGTTTGGCGAGGCCGCATGGTCGATGGAGCAATTGCTCAATGCCTGGCTTGCAGAGCAGAAACCCATGCAGCCGCCCTTGCTGAACTTGTCCCACCAGGCCTTGCAAGGTTTTGGGCGCTGGGCTGACGATATCGCCGCTGGTACGGCAGGGGCATGGCAGGTGCAGATGTTCAGCATCCCCGCCGATGCGATGCGCTTGCGGGGTGAAGAGCTGCCGTTGGAACTGCCGGGGGCCTCTTCGGCACCGTCGACCGTGCCGGAAAGTGCTGTCGAGGCGGCACCCGAAGGCAAGGCCGAGTTGGAAGATTTTCCTTCGCTCGATTTCTCGGAAACACGGCCTTTCATGCTGGACGAGCAAGCGGCAACGCCCAGCGAAGCTACCGAAATCCCTCTGGCGGAAGACATCGATTTTTCCGAATTCTCTGCGGCCCTGGCCGACGAAGAACCCGCATTGACGGAAGCTGCAGCGGTCCCCGATATCGAGTTGCCATTGGATGAGCCGGCGCCTGAAGATCAGGTGTTGGCGTTGCCCGAAGAAAGCCTGGAACTTCCCGCTGAGGAAGCGTCGCCTGTGGTGGCCGAGGCGACCGCGGACGATGATTCCGCAGCAGGTGATGCCGCCGTCCAGAGCCAGGACATCCCTGCGCTGGAGCCCGAGCCTGTTCCCGAAACCGTTGCCGAAACAACGGAGCCTGCCCAAGACGACAACGTCAAGGTCATCGGCGATTTGCGTATCAGTATTCCACTCTACAACGTCTACCTGAATGAGGCGGATGAGTGGTCGCGCAGACTGGTGACGTCGCTGCAGGAATGGTCGATGGAACTGCATGAGCGCCTGCCCGACATGGCAGTGGCGCTGGCGCATTCCCTGGCCGGTAGCTCTGCCACGGTTGGTTTCTCTGCACTGTCCGAGACCGCTCGTTTGCTGGAGCATGCCCTGGAGCATGTCCAGCTGCAGTCCAAGGGCGAACCGGAAGATGCGCGGGCCTTCCTGGATGCCGCCGAAGACATACGGCGTCTTCTGCACCAGTTTGCCGCAGGTTTCCTCAAGGAAACGAACCCGCAGATTCTGGAAGAATTGCAGCGCATTTTGCAGACCGAGGTGGTCAGCACGCAATCACCGCCGATCGAAGACGCCGAGCAGGCGATGGAAGCATGGCGGGTAGAAAACGCGCGTGCCGCCTTGCTGGAGAAGTCTTCGCAGCCTTCAGTGCCAGAAACGGAGTCGGAGTCGCAAGCCTCCGCACCGGCCTTGGCAGACGCCAGTGCCGAACCTGAAGCAGTTCGCGGTTATGTCGCACCAGCCCTGTCGGTGCCCTTGCGCGAAAAGGCCGAAAGCGGTTCTGCGGCCACAGCCCAGATGGCCGCAGCGCCTGCCGATATTGACGATGACATCGATGCCATCGACGTCATTGATCCAGACCTCTTCCCGATCTTCGAGGAAGAAGCGGCGGAGTTGTTGCCCGTGCTGGGCGGGGCCTTGCGACAATGGGCTTCGCGGCCCGACAACCTGGGTGCGCGTACCGAGGTGTTGCGGGCCCTGCACACCCTCAAGGGCAGTGCGCGGTTGGCTGGCGCCATGCGTCTGGGCGAGTTGTCCCATCGCCTGGAATCTGCCATTGAACAATTGGATGTGGAGACCGTCCAGTCCGCCGACATTGAGCCCTTGCTGGCAAGTTTTGACGGTTTGCAGGCCAATTTCAACGCGTTGCGGGCCATCAGTGCAGAGGCACCGACAGAAGCGGTAGCGGTGGCCCCCGAAAAATCCGGGGCCGGTTCCACCGAGGTGGAGCCCCAGGCAAAGCAGGCGTCCCGCCCCGTGGTGGCGCGTCCACAAGGTCCACTGGAAATTGCTCCCGTGCGTGCCACGGCAGGCCATTCGGTTCGGGTGCGCGCCCAACTGCTGGACCGTCTGGTGAACCAGGCGGGCGAGGTCATGATCACCCGCTCACGCATGGAAGCGCGGCTCGGCCAGCTCAAAGGGTCGATGGTCGACCTCACGGGCAACCTGGAGCGGCTGCGCCAGCAGCTGCGAGACATCGAGGTCCAGTCCGAATCCCAGATGCAGTCGCGCTTGGCTTTGTCCAAGGATACGGCGGCTGGTTTCGATCCGCTCGAATTCGACCGCTTTACGCGGGTACAGGAACTGACCCGCATGATGGCGGAGTCGGTCAACGACGTGGCCACGATCCAGCGAAACCTGCAGCGAGCGGTGGAAGGTGCCGAAGACGATCTCATTGCCCAAGGACGGCAGGCGCGCGAATTGCAGCGTGATCTGCTGCGCACCCGCATGGTGGAGTTCGAGGGCATCGCAGAGCGGCTGTATGCCGTGGTACGACAGTCGTCCAAGGAAACCGGCAAGCAGATCAAGCTCGACATCACCGGTGGCTCGATCGAAATGGACCGGGGTGTGCTTGACCGCATGACGCCTGCGTTCGAGCATTTGTTGCGCAATTGCGTAGCCCATGGCATTGAAACGCCGGAACAGCGGCTGGCCCTGGGTAAACCGGCGTCAGGAACCATTTCCGTCGATCTGCGACACGAAGGCAACGACGTTTCGGTCGCGTTCCGGGACGATGGCGCCGGGCTGAACCTTCCGGGTATCCGCGCCAAGGCGCTGGCACAGGGCTTGATCAGTGCGGACACCGAACTGAGCGATACCGAGGCGGCCAATCTCATCTTTACGCCGGGATTTTCCACTGCCACGGAAGTGACGGGTCTCTCCGGTCGTGGCATCGGCATGGACGTGGTGCGGGCCGAAGTGAACGCGCTGGGTGGCCGTATCGAGACCACGACCGAGACCGGCAAGGGCGCCGCATTCCGGATGGTGCTGCCGCTGACCACGGCTGTCACGCAGGTGGTGATGCTGCGCACCGGTGATCTGGCGGTCGGTGTGCCGGCCAATATCGTGGAAGTGGTACGCCGGGTCCCAGTGGCAGAACTGGAAACAGCGTACCGCACCGGTAGCTTCGAGCTGGCGGGTGAAAACCTGCCGTTCTATTGGTCTGGTGCATTGCTGCAGGCTTCGCAGCGCAGCAATGAAGCTGCAACGGGCAAGACCCGCCCTGTGGTGGTGCTGCGCAGCGCGTCGCAACGTATCGCGATGCATGTGGATGAAGTGCTGGGCAACCGCGAAGTGGTGGTGAAGAATCTGGGGCCGCAATTGTCCAGGCTGCCTGGCTTGGCGGGCATGTCTGTGCTTGCGTCGGGTGCCGTGGTGCTGATCTACAACCCGGTGGCCCTGTCGACTGTGTATGGCGAACAGGTTCGTGCAAGCAGCGCTTCTCTGGCTCCGGTGGTTCCTTCTTTCGAGACGGGAACTGCGCCGCCTGTTGTGGCGACTCCGCCCGCCTCGGGCCAGGTGCCACTGGTGCTTGTGGTGGACGATTCCATTACCGTGCGGCGCGTCACGCAGCGTCTGTTGCAGCGCGAAGGCTACCGTGTGGCGTTGGCCGCAGACGGATTGCAGGCTCTCGAGCGGCTGCAGGAAGAGCGACCGACCGTCGTGCTGTCGGATATCGAAATGCCGCGCATGGATGGTTTCGACCTCGCGCGCAATATTCGCGCCGATGCGGCGTTGCACGACCTGCCCATCATCATGATCACGTCGCGTATTGCGCAGAAGCACCGTGAACATGCCATGGAGCTGGGTGTGAACCACTATCTGGGTAAGCCGTACTCGGACGACGAGTTGCTCAGCCTCATACAGCACTACGCCAAACTGGCCACGGACGACGTGGTGGCCGTCTGACGCCGCAGCGCTGATCACCGCGCCGAAGGTGTCACCGGGAGGCGTTGAACATGGATGACCGGCCCTTACCAGTCAACCCGCGTTTGGCGTCCTGCCTGCAACAGATGGTGCAGGCAGGTGCATCCGATCTTTTTCTTGTAGCAGGGGCGCCGCCGACGCTCAAGCAGCAGGGACAGTTCGTGGCCTTGGGCGCTGCCGCCATCGCAGCCCCCGATGTGTGTGCCATGGCCTATTCGGTCATGTCGGTGGCACAGCGTGCAGCTTTCGAAGCCTGCATGGAATGCGACCTGGCATACCAGACAGATCGTGCCGACCGGTTTCGTATCAACGTGCATCGCCAGCGCGGACAGGTGGGGATGGTCGTTCGTTATGTTTCTCCGGTGATTCCATCACTCGAAACACTCGGGTTGCCCCCGGTGCTCAAGCAGCTGGCATTTCTCAAGGGGGGGCTGGTGTTGGCGGTAGGGGCTGCCGGCGCGGGAAAGACGACCACTCTGGCATCGCTGCTGGACCACCGCAACGAGCACACGGCAGGCCACATCCTGACGATCGAAGACCCCATCGAGTACCTGCATGCACACAGGAAGTCACTGATCACGCAGCGTGAAGTCGGAATCGATACCTTGTCCTACGATGATGCCTTGCGCCACGCCATGCGCGAGGCCCCCGACGTCATCATGATTGGTGAAATTCGTGACCGCATCACGATGCAGCATGCCCTGCATTACGCCGAATCCGGCCACCTATGCCTCTCCACCCTGCATGCCAACAATGCCAGCCAGGCGGTGCAGCGCATCCTGAATTTCTTCCCCGAAGAGGCGCATGGCCAATTGCGTATGGATCTGGCACTCAATCTCAAGGCCGTGGTGGCGCAGCGACTCATCGCCGGCCGGCACAAGCGCCAGGTTCCGGCGGTTGAGGTGATGCTGCAGACACACTATGTGTCCGAGCTGATCCAGAAAGGGCAGATCGAGGGGCTTCGCGGCGCGATTGAGCGTACTGGAGAACTGGGCATGTGCACCTTTGATCAGTCGATCTTTCAGTTGTTCGAGCGCGGCGCGATTGCCCAGTCCGAGGCCGTGGCCCACGCCGACAACAAGACCGACATGGCTTTGCGCATGCGGCTGGCGGCCGGTGCATCGCTGAGCGTGGAAGGGATACACATGGCGCCGGATGCCTCCGCCGAAACTACCTCTCCTTGACAACACCATAGCGCTGAAGCGTCCGCTGACGAGCCTGGTCATGGTCCACAATGGGCGCGGGGTAGCTGCGCCCCAGCACCACGTCGGCCGCTTGCAGTGTGGCCGCCGAAGCAAGCCATGGGGCGTGGAGCGCAGTGTCGGGCAGGTTTGACAAGGCCGGGAGATAGCGCCGAATAAAGCGGCCCTGAGGGTCGAACTTGCGGCTTTGGAGAACGGGGTTGAAGATGCGGAAATAGGGCTGTGCATCGCAACCGCTCGAACTGGCCCACTGCCATCCGCCGTTGTTGGCAGCGAGATCGAAGTCGTTGAGCTTCTGTGCAAAATAGCGTTCACCCCAGCGCCAGTCCAGCCCCAGATGTTTGCACAAGAAGCTGGCTGTCACCATGCGCAGACGGTTGTGCATGTAGCCGGTCTGGTTGATCTGTGCCATCGCCGCATCCACCAGCGGATAGCCTGTGCGTCCGTGGCACCAGGCTTCAAACAGGTGTTCCGCAGCAGGGCCGGATTCCCAGGCGATGGCGTCATACGCAGGCTTGAAACTGCGCTGCACCACATGGGGATGGTGGTGCAAAACCTGAAAGTAGAAGTCACGCCAGATCAGTTCTTCGCGCCAGATGCTGGCCCCAGGGTTGCCTGCCTGCGCGAGGGCATGGGCGGTGCGTGCCAGCGCCCGGATGGAAATGGTGCCAAAACGCAGGTGCGGTCCGAGGTAGCTGGGGCCCTTGAGGGCCGGGAAATCACGCGTGCTGCTGTAACGTTCGATGCGGGTCAGGAATTCGTCGAACAGTTTCTGTGCACCCTGGCTACCGGTGGGCAGCCGAACGGGCAAGCGCGGAGCGCACGAAAACCCCAGGGCCTGCAGGGAGGGAATAGGGTTGCAGGCCTCTGTGGGCCGAGGCGCCAGTGCCTGCGCATACCGCTCGACCGGGTAGGCACTGAGATAAAACGCATCGACCTTGCGCAGCCAAGCGTTCTTGTAGGGCGTGAATACGCTGTAGGGCGTGCCGCCCTGGGTCAGTATCTCGCTGCGTTCGAAAATCGTATGGTCTTTGCTGGTATGAAACGCCCGGCGCGCGGCTGCGAGGGCTGTACGCACCTGGGCATCGCGTGCCAGCGCATCGGGCTCGTCGTCGTGGTTGGCAAACACAGCGTCCACGGCCAGTGCGCTGGCCAGCGCAGGAATCTCTTCCACGGCCGCACCTTGGCGCACCATCAGGCCGCCCTCCGGGTGGCCGGACAGCGTTCGCAAGTCCGTATCGAGGTCTTCCACGGCGCTGCGGATGAAATCCACGCGCAGATCGGTGCGGGGAAGGGCGTCGAGAATCGTGCGATCAAAGACAAAAACGCAATACACCCGGGCGCATTGGCGCAGGGCATGGTAGAGGGCCGCGTGGTCCGCCGTGCGCAGGTCGCGCCGGAACCAGACCAGCCCAGCACGGTAGCTGGTGGACATGTTCACCGTAAAATCCATTGATGTCTGACCATTCTGCGCCTATGAATCTGACGCACCACTTCCTCATCGCAATGCCCGGGATGGAGGATGCGTCTTTTGCGCGCAGCGTGGTCTACCTGTGTGAACACAGCGAACGCGGTGCCCTGGGCCTCATCATCAACAAACCGACCGATATCAGCCTCAAGGGGCTGTTCGACAAGGTTGATCTGTCCCTGGGGCGAGACGATTTGAGCGATGCCCCGGTTTTTCTCGGAGGGCCGGTGCAGACCGAGCGTGGTTTCGTGCTGCATGAATCGCTGCATGGACCGGGTGACGTACCCGAAGAGTCAACCTATGCTGCGACCATGGTGATCCCTGGCGGGCTGGAGATGACGACCTCCAAGGATGTGCTGGAAGCCCTGGCGACCGGGGCCGGACCCCGGCGTGTCCTGGTCACGCTGGGATATGCGGCCTGGGGCGAGGGGCAACTGGAATCCGAACTGGCCGAAAACAGCTGGCTGACCGTGGGCGCCGATGTGTCCGTGATCTTCGATACCCCGGTGGAGCAGCGCTATGACACTGCCCTGGGCCTGCTGGGTCTCGAGGCGTGGCGCCTGTCGCCCGGGGCGGGCCACGCATGAGCAGCATTGCACCATTGCCCGCAGCGCCGGAGATTCCTGGGCACCTTCAGACCTTTCTCGCCTTTGATTTTGGCCTCAAGCGCACGGGGGTGGCGGTGGGTAATCGGATGCTGCGCACGGCCAGCCCGCAGGCCACGATTCGGGCCGAGGGCGATGCACGCTTCGTGGGCGCTGCCGAGCGCATTGCCGAATGGCAGCCCGACGCACTCGTCGTGGGCGTGCCCTACCACCCGGACGGCGCCAGCCACGAGAACACCCGCCGTGCGCAGCGCTTTGCACGGCAGTTGCATGGCCGCTTCCGGTTACCCGTGTATGAAGTCGATGAGCGCTACAGCACCACCGAAGCCTTGGCGGGTGGCGCGCGCGATGCCGATGCCGCCTCGGCCTGCATCATTCTTGAACAGTTCCTGAGGAGCCTTCCATGACCCTATCCCCCACTGGCCTGCAGGGCAGCCTGGTGCTTGACGCCGAGGCGCTGTACCACGAGTTGCTGCGCGGTGTGCGCATGCTGCGCGAGCCGGCCACCCGCCTGGCGGGTATCGCCTCGGGCGGCGCCTGGCTGGCCGAGCGGCTGCAGAAGGACCTGGGCCTCGATGGGGAAGCCGGAGTGCTGTCGTCCTCCATGCACCGCGATGATTTTGCGCAGCGTGGCCTGGCGGCGAGCGCCCAGACGACGCTGCCCTTCGACGTGAATGGCGCAGATATTCTGGTGCTCGACGACGTGCTGTACACCGGGCGCACCGTGCGCGCGGTACTCAACGAATTGTACGACTATGGCCGTCCGGCGCGGGTGCGCCTGGCTGTGCTGGTCGACCGGGGGGGGCGCGAACTGCCCGTGCAGGCCGACTTTGCCGCTGCCCGGGTAGCCCTGCCTGCTGCGCAATCGTTGGCCCTGGCCCGCACCGAGGGCGGCAAGTTTCATTTCCAGATCAAAGAGGCCTGAGCCGTGCTGCACCAGCGCAACCCCCAACTCAATCGCCATGGCGAACTGATCCACCTGCTGTCCGTCGAGGGCCTGCCGCGGGACATCGTCACGCACATCCTCGACACGGCTGCCAACTTTGTCAGTGTGAATGACCGCGAGGTCAAGAAGGTGCCGCTCTTGCGCGGAAAGAGCGTGTTCAACCTGTTCTTCGAGAACAGCACGCGTACGCGCACCACCTTCGAGATTGCAGCCAAGCGTCTGTCGGCCGATGTGTTCAACCTGGATATCGCACGCAGTTCGGCTGCCAAGGGCGAGTCGCTGCTCGACACCATTGCCAACCTGAGCGCCATGGCGGCCGACCTGTTCGTGGTGCGGCACAGCGAGTCTGGCGCGCCCTACCTGATCGCTCAGCATGTGGCGCCCCATGTGCATGTGATCAATGCGGGCGACGGTCGCCATGCCCACCCCACGCAGGGGCTGCTGGACATGTACACCATCCGGCACTACAAAAAGGACTTCAGCAACCTCACCGTGGCCATCGTGGGCGATGTGCTGCATTCACGCGTGGCGCGCTCCGACATCCACGGCCTGACAACCCTGGGCTGCGCTGAAGTGCGCGTGGTGGGGCCACGCACTCTGGTGCCCTCCAATATGGCGGAGATGGGCGTGCGCGTGTGCCACACCCTCGAAGAGGGCATCAAGGATGCCGACGTGGTCATCACGCTGCGGTTGCAGAACGAGCGCATGAGCGGCGCCTTGCTGCCGTCAAGCCAGGAGTATTTCAAAAGCTTTGGCCTCACGCCAGAAAAACTGCGGCTGGCCAAGCCGGACGCCATCGTCATGCACCCAGGTCCCATCAACCGGGGTGTCGAGATCGACTCCGCCGTGGTGGATGGCCCGCAGGCCGTGATCCTGCCGCAGGTGACTTTCGGCATTGCGGTGCGCATGGCAGTGATGTCCATCGTGGCGGGCAACGAGGCATGAAAACGGATTTTCTCGCTATTTGTTTTGTAGCTGTTAGCGCTTGTCAGTCAAGCGTTTCGAGCCAATTTTTCATAAAATCATGAAGACATTGATCCACAACGGCAGGGTGATCGATCCCGCCAGCGGCCTGGACCGGGTGTGCGACATTGCCCTGGCTGCAGGCCGCATCGTCGGTATCGGTCGCGTACCGCCCGGCTTTGCACCCCAGCGCAGCATCGACGCCACGGGTTGCATCGTGCTGCCCGGTCTGGTGGATCTGGCGGCCCGCCTGCGCGAGCCGGGCCATGAGCACGAAGGCATGCTTGAGTCCGAAATGGCGGCGGCGGTGGCGGGTGGAATCACCAGTCTGGTGTGTCCGCCCGATACCGATCCGGTGCTCGATGAGCCGGGTCTGGTGGAAATGCTCAAGTTCCGCGCCGAAAAACTGCACCAGACGCGCCTGTTTCCACTCGGCGCCCTCACGCGCGGGCTGGCGGGCGAGGTGCTGACCGAGATGGCCGAACTCACCGAGGCTGGCTGTGTGGGTTTTGGCCAGGCTGAAGTGGCACTGGCCAGCACGCAGGTCCTGCAGCGCGCCCTGCAATACGCCGCCACTTTCGGCTACACCGTCTGGCTGCGTCCACAGGAGCTGCATCTGGGCAAGGGCGTGGCGGCCAGCGGGCCCTTGGCCACGCGGCTGGGCCTGTCGGGCGTGCCGGTGGCGGCCGAGACGATCGCCTTGCATACCATTTTCGAACTGCTCCGGGCCACACAGGCGCATGTGCACCTGTGCCGCCTCTCCAGCGCCGCCGGGGTGGCGTTGGTGCGCCAGGCCCGCGCCGAGGGACTGAAGGTGACTTGTGACGTCAGCATCAACTCGCTGTATCTCACCGACACCGATATCGGCTTCTTCGACAGCCGGGCGCGACTTGTGCCCCCCTTGCGCCAGCAGCGTGACCGCGATGCCCTGCAGGCCGGACTGCGCGACGGCACCATCGATGCGCTGGTGTCCGACCACAACCCGGTCGACGAAGATGCCAAGATCCTTCCTTTCGCCGAAGCCGAGCCGGGCGCCACCGGCCTCGAACTGCTGCTGAGCCTGGCGCTCAAATGGTCGCAGGATGGCGGCATCCCTCTGGCGCGCGCCCTGGCCGTTGTGACCAGTGAGCCCGCACGCGTGTTGGGCACGGCCTTGGGCACCCTGCAGGCCAGCGTGGGCCAACTGGTGGAGGGTGGTGTGGGCGATGTCTGCATCTTCGATCCGCAGGACCACTGGGAGGTGCAGGCGCAGGCGCTGCGAAGCCAGGGCAAGCACACACCGTTTTCGGGTTACGAATTGCCCGGACGGGTGCGTTGCACGCTGGTCGGCGGGCAGGTTGCATTCGAGCGGAACTGACCAGCGCTGCAGAAAAGAACAGGGGTTTGTGAAGCATCTCAAGGCCTGCGTGCGTCTCCTGCGCCTGCTGCTCCACATTGTCCTGGGGTTGTGGGTGGTGGCGTTTCGCTTTCCAGGGCTGACCTCCGCGCAACAGCAGGCCCGGGTGCAGGCGTGGTCCCTGGCATTGCTTTCCCACGTCGGTATTTCTCTGTCCATCCGCGGTGCACCGGCGTTGGAAGGACCGGTCATGCTGGTGTCCAACCATCTTTCCTGGCTGGACATCCCGGTGCTGCATGCAGCGCGCTACTGCCGGTTTGTGTCCAAGTCGGATGTGCAGGGCTGGCCCCTGATTGGTACGCTGGCGACCGCCGCAGGCACACTCTATATTGAGCGCAGTTCGCGCCGGGATGCATTGCGCATGGTGCGCGGCATGCAGGAGGCACTGGCGCAGCGTGAAGTGCTGGCGGTGTTTCCCGAGGGCACCACGGGCGATGGGCGCGCCATGCTGCCCTTCCATGCCAATCTGCTGCAGGCTGCCATCGCAGCCCGTGCGCCCGTACAGCCGGTCGGGTTGCGGTTTGTCGACAAGGCCACGGGCGCGACCAGCCATGCACCCAGCTACATCGGTGATGAAACCCTGGTGGGTTCCATTTGGCGCACGCTGTGTGCGCCGCCCATCGAGGCCATCGTGCATTTCGGCCTCCCTGAGTTTGACCAGGGACGCGATCGGCGCATCTGGGCGCTGCATCTGCACAACACCGTGGACAGCCTGCGGCGCGGCTGACCGGCAGTGTGTCAAAAACGCCTTTCGGGCTGGCATCTGCCCGGAAAAGCGTGCATATTCCACGTATCGGTCGCTCCTGGCATGGGTTGTCATGCGCTGGAGCATGCAATTGCCGTATCGTCCGCATCTTTCGGGCCCGAGCCTATGCAGCACGGCCCTTCATACCGCAGGGAGGACACCATGGATCTGGTTCAGCGCGTCAAGAGCATTCTTCTTCAACCCAAGGACACCTGGGTCACCATCGAGGCCGAGTCGGCCGACATGGCGAGCCTGTACACCCGCTACTTCATGCTGCTGGCGGCCATTCCGGCAGTCTGCGGCTTCATCGGCATGTCCATCATCGGCATGGGGGCCTTTGGCGTCTCGATTCGCGTGCCGTTCCTGTCGGGTCTGGCCAGCATGGTGGTGTCCTATGTGCTGAGCCTGGTCGGCGTGTTCGTGCTCGCGCTCATCGTCAATGCCCTGGCGCCCACCTTTGGTGGCCAGAAGGACCAGATCCAGGCGCTCAAGCTCGCGGTGTACGCCAGTACTGCGGCCCTGGTGGGCGGCATTTTCAGCCTGCTGCCTGCGCTTGCCATGCTGGGCCTGCTGGCGGCGCTGTATTCCATCTACCTGATCTATTGCGGCCTGCCTGTGCTGATGAAGAACCCGCCCGAGAAATCGCTGGCTTACACCGCCGTGGTGCTGGTCGCTGCCATCGTGATGGGCATCGTCATGGGTGCTGTGAGCGGCATCTTCATGCCCCGGGGTGGCATGCTCATGGGCAGCGCAGGTGAACCGGCGATCTCCGTGACCACGCCGGGCGGCAAGGTCAGCATCGACACCGCCGGGCTGGAGGCTGCAGGCAAGAAAATGGAAGAGGCTGCGCGCCAGATGGAGAAAGCCCAAAAGAGCAATGACCCCAATGCCATGGCAGCAGCCACGGGCCAGGCCGTGACGGCGGCGGTCGGCATGATGGGCGGTGGTCAGGCTGTTGCGGCGCAATCCCTGAAGGCGGCGCTGCCCGAACAATTGGGGGACATGGCCCGCACCGGCTTCGATGTGCAGGACGGCGCGGCCCTGGGCCTGCCCACCAGCCAGGCCAGCGCGCAGTTCAGCAACGGGGAGAAAGAGGTGCGCCTGGAAATCACCGACATGGGCGGCATGGGCCAGATGGCCATTCTGGCCATGGGCATGGCGCAGGGCGAGAAGGAAGACCGCGAACATGCCGAGAAAACCTGGCAGGAAGACGGCCGCACCCTGCACCAGAGCTACCGCAAGGACGGCAGCCAGGCGGAGTTCAAGATGGTGCTCAAGAACGGCATCATGGTCAGCATCGAGGGCGACAACATGGACATCAAGGCAGTGCGTGGCCTGCTGTCCGAGGTGAACCTGTCGGCCCTGGAAGCCCTGCAGCGCAAGGGCAAGTCCTGAACGCGGGGCGCAGCGTTGGCAATATTTTCGGATTTGCTATTGAAAATATAGCTTTAAACGCTTGATGGTAGAGCGCCAGAGGCATTTTTTGCCATGATTCCCGGGGGGCGGTCGAAGGTCACCACATGGTCTACCTGGGCGCGGATACCGATCCATTCGCCCAGGGCGTGGTCATGGTGGCTGGGCACATGGGCTTGCAGCGTCTGGCCGTTTTCA
This sequence comes from Giesbergeria sp., assembly GCA_026647025.1. Lineage (GTDB taxonomy): Bacteria > Pseudomonadota > Gammaproteobacteria > Burkholderiales > Burkholderiaceae_C > Simplicispira. The sequence goes on along the minus strand of JAPKHH010000008.1, from coordinate 38,149 downwards.
AGGCGCAGCGTGTACAGGAATTCCGACCCCCGGAATGCCTTGCGCAGAATCTGGGCCTGTACCGGGGCGGCGTCGTCGTGCACGATGTCGTCGGCACGCAGCAGCACATCGCATTCACCCGCAGGGTAGCTCGACGGCAGCGGGCATTCGGTCAGGTTGGCCAGATCGCCCAGCGGCGTGCGCACCACCACGGCGCTGCCTTGCTGCACCAGCGTGGCGGGTGCAAACACGCCGTGGCCAATGAAGTTCGCCACAAAGCGTGTGGCCGGGCGGTGGTAGAGGGTGTAGGCATCGTCCCACTGGTGCAGGTGCCCCTGGTGCATCACACCGATCACATCGCCAATGGCAAAGGCTTCGAGCTGGTCGTGCGTCACGAACAGTGCCGTGGCCCCTGCGGCTTTCAGAATCCCGCGCACTTCATGGGCCAGGCGCTCGCGCAGATCCACGTCGAGGTTGGAAAAGGGTTCGTCCAGCAGCATGAGCTGGGGGCGCGGCGCCAGGGCACGGGCCAGCGCCACGCGCTGTTGCTGGCCGCCGGAGAGTTCGTGCGGGAAACGCTTGCCGCTGTCCGCCAGCCCCACGAGTTCCAGCACTTCGGCCACACGCGCTGCCTGGGCTGGGCGCGGCAGGCGGTGAATGCCAAACGCCACGTTCTGCCCGACGCTCAGGTGCGGGAACAGCGCATAGTCCTGGAACACCATGCCGATGCGGCGCTGCTCGGGAGGCAGGCTGTGCCCCGGGCTGCCGACGGTGTGCTCGCCCAGGCGGATGCTTCCGGCCGCCACGGGCTCCAGCCCCGCCACGGTGCGCAGCAGCGTCGTCTTGCCGCAGCCCGAGGGGCCGATCAACACGCCAATCTGGCCTGCGCTCAGCCCCAGTGAGACGTCTCGCACTGCGGCCAGGGGTTGGCCAGCGTAGCGCACTTCAAGTTGGGAAACCTCTAGGAACATGGTTTCATTGTAGGGGGCGGCTTTCTTAAATGCTTAGAATTCGCATTTGTATTGGGCGCCCGATTGCGGGGCCAGTAGTCCTTGGCTACTGCATTCCTCCCTTCCTGTCCTTCGAGTCGCTCACCTTGCCACGCCCCGTTGCCCTCCTGCGCGCCCTTCCCCTGCTGTTGCTTGCCGGGCTGCTGTCGCTGCCCGTGCTGGCCTTGCTGGGGGCGTGGCTGCCCTGGGGGGCGGCGCAGGCACCTGCCGGTGCCATCCTGCGCGAGATGGCGACCACGGTGCTGCCGGGCTATGTCTGGACGACGCTTTGGCTTGCCCTGTGGGTGGGGGTGGGGACTGCGCTGGTCGGTACGGCGGCGGCAGCAGCCGTGACGCTGTTCGATTTCCCGGGACGGCGCATGTTCGAATGGTTGCTGCTGTTGCCTCTGGCCATGCCGGCCTACGTGACAGCGTATGCCTACACCGATTTTCTGCAGTTCAGCGGCCCGCTGCAGGTGGGCTTGCGGGAGGCGTTCGGGCTGGAAGGCCGCCTGCTGCCCGAGGTACGCAGCCTGTGGGGCGCCATCTGGGTCTTTTTGTTTGCGCTCTACCCCTATGTCTACCTGTTGGCGCGCACGGCCCTGGGCGAGCGCGCCGCGCACCTGATGGAGGCTGCGCGCCTGTTGGGTGCACCGCTGTCGCGCCGCATTGCGACCATTGCCTTGCCCCTGGCGCGCCCGGCGGTGGCCGCCGGTGTGGCATTGGTGCTGATGGAGACTTTGGCGGATTTCGGTGTGACCAGCTATTTCGGCATTCAGACCTTCACTACCGGCATCCTCAAGGCCTGGCTGTCCATGGACAACCGCACGGCGGCAGCGCAGCTTTCCACCATGCTGTTGGCACTGGTCATGGGGCTGCTGTGGCTGGAGCACCGTGCCCAGCGCCGCATGCGCTTTTCTGCCGCGGGGCCGGGCCATGCCGCCGCCGCCGAAGCCTTGCCGGTGCCGTTGCGCGGTGTGCGCTGCGGGCTCGCCTGGCTGGTCTGTGCCGTGCCCGTGTTGATGGGATTCGTGGCGCCGGTGGCCTTCATGCTGCGCCCCCTGGCCTCCGATTGGTCAGTACTGCCTTGGGGGCGCTTTCTGGAATGGGCCTGGAACAGTGTCCGTCTGGGGGGAATCACGGCCGGACTGGCTGTGGTGGTGGCGCTGGCGCTGGCCTTCGCCGTGCGCCGCCGTCCGGATCTGCTGACGCGTGGCGTGGTGCGGCTTGCCAGCGTGGGCTATGCCGTGCCGGGTGCGGTCATTGTGGTGGGGCTGCTGCTGCCCGTGGGCTGGCTGCAGGACCAATTCCCAAACTGGGGGATCGGCGCCCTGGTGACCACCACGGCGGTGGGCATTGTCTGGGCCTATCTGGTACGGTTTTGTGCGGTGGCGCTCCAGTCGGTGCAAAGCGGCTACGCACGTATACCCGCCAGTCTGGACGACTCGGCGCGCATGCTGGGGGCCCGCAGTGGCCGGCTGCTGACCCGCGTGCACTGGCCCTTGCTGCGCCGCTCGACCGCTGCTGCGGCTTTGCTGGTTTTTGTGGATGTGATGAAAGAACTGCCCGCCACCATGGTGCTGCGTCCCTTCAACAGCGATACGCTGGCGGTGGTGGCCTATCAACTGGCCCGCGACGAGCGCCTGGGTGAGGCGGCGCTGCCTTCGCTGGCGCTGGTCCTGGTGGGATTGGTGCCCGTGATGCTGCTCAGCCGGACGTTGCGCAGCCGGGATTGAATTCGCACCGTAACCGAGGGTTTTCCCTTGTTTCTAAGCGGTTCCGGTTTGAATTTTCAGGCGAATCACGTTAACCTCCCACCCCTTGCTGCGCAGATGCGCCTGCATGGCAGGCAGCAACTGGCGCAATTTGGCCGCTGCTGCGTTATTGCGCACCACCAGGCACCAGGTCTGGCCCTCAATGGGGCCGGCCTGCAGTGCCGGGCGCAGTGCAGGCGGAATCAGGGATTCCACCGCCCGGAGCCGTTCGCTCGATTCCCGCGTGAGCGCCGTCAGTTTCGCCAGCATGGGCGATTCGTCGGCGGCTTGCTGCAGAGTGACGGCGTGGTGGCGGCGGTGCATGGGTGCTTGGGAACGACAGGAAATCAAGAATGCAGCTGATTATCATGGACTCGCGGCTCACCCGCTGCCGGACGCTCCAGTTGACAGGGGGGCGCCTGGTGGCAGCGGCTCTGGCAGCGTCCCTGGTGCTGATGTGCGTGGCGGCCCTTCTCTACCACCTGGTGTTTCTCAAAGGCGCGCGCGAAGGCTGGCCCGTGGTCGGCTCCCTGGTGCGGCTGGTGGTGCAGGATGAATTTGACCAGCGCGACCGCTTCATGCGGCAAAACCTGGATGCCATGGCCCGCAAGCTGGGTGAAATGCAGGCGCGCATGATCGAGCTGGAATCCCTGGGCGAGCGCGTTTCTGGCTTGGCAGGCATTACGCCCCCGGCCGACAAGCCCAAGGTGCCGGGTATGGGCGGTGCATTGCTGTCGGCACGCTCCCTCACGGTCGAGGAGCTGGACGCCAGCCTTGCCGAGCTGTACCAGGTGGCAGGGCAGCGTATCGACTTGATGACGGTGCTGGAGTCGCGCCTGTTTGACCAGCACATCAGCAAATACATGATCCCCACCGAGGCGCCGGTACCGGGAACGGTTGCAGGCTCAACGTTTGGTTTTCGCATCGACCCCTTCACCGGGAAGTCTGCGCTGCATGCCGGACTGGATTTTCCGGCCCCGACGGGGACCGATATTGTTGCTGCCGCCGGTGGCGTGGTTGTCACACAGGAGTTTCACCCGGCATTTGGCAATATGGTCGAACTGGACCATGGCAATCAGCTGATCACCCGGTATGCCCACACGTCCAAGGTGCTGGTCAAGCGAGGTGATCTGGTGCGACGGGGCCAGAAAATCGCAGAAGTGGGCACGACAGGGCGATCGACCGGGCCGCACCTGCATTTTGAAGTGCTGGTGCAAGGCGTGCCGCAGAACCCCCAGAAATTCCTGGTGGCCGGGAATGCGCCGCGGGCGCAGGTCGCCTTGCAGGCGGCCACTCAGCCTGCCCGTTCTGCAGGCAGGTAAAATTACACTTTGGGGGGCAAATGCCTGCCGGTGACGGCAGACCGCTTGCATTGGCAGGCGCAGGCCCCAACTGAACCCACTACTTCACAGGAATTCCGGCCGTTCGGCGCGCATTGGTGCGCAGGGCGGGCCCGTTCGCATGGCCACCAACTTCCTTACCAAAATTTTCGGCAGCCGCAATGACCGGCTTCTCAAGCAATACCGCAAGACGGTGGCCATCATCAACGCCAAGGAGCCCGAGTACGAGGCGCTGAGCGATGAGGCACTGCGTGCCAAGACGCAGGAATTCAAGCAGCGCGTCGCAGGAGGGGAGTCGCTCGATGCACTGCTGCCCGAAGCGTTTGCCGTCGTTCGCGAAGGCTCCAAGCGCGTCATGAAGATGCGCCACTTCGATGTCCAGCTCATTGGTGGCATGGGGTTGCACTACGGCAAGATCGCGGAAATGCGAACCGGCGAAGGTAAAACCCTGACCGCCACCTTGCCGGTCTACCTCAACGCCTTGTCGGGTGACGGTGTGCATGTGGTAACGGTGAACGACTACCTTGCAGGCCGTGATGCGAAGTGGATGGGGCGCCTGTACAACTTTCTCGGTCTGACGGTGGGTATCAACCTGCCCAATATGCCACGCGAGGAAAAGCAGGCAGCCTACAACGCCGACATCACCTACGGCACGAACAACGAATACGGGTTCGACTACCTGCGCGACAACATGGTCTACGAGGCGAGTGACCGCGTGCAGCGCAAGCTGAACTACGCCATCGTCGACGAAGTGGACTCCATCCTGATCGACGAGGCACGCACCCCGCTCATCATCAGCGGCCAGGCCGAAGACCACACGGCGACCTATCTCGCCATGAACAAGGTGGTGCCTTTGCTGGTGCGCCAGGAAGGTGAGGCGGACCCCCGCACGGGTGAAGGCGTTACCAAGCCGGGTGATTTCACGGTGGACGAAAAGACGCACCAGGTGTTCCTGACCGAGCAGGGCCATGAGACGGCCGAGCGCGTGCTCGCGGCCCAGGGCCTGATTCCGGCGGGTGCCTCGCTTTACGATCCGGCCAACATCACGCTGATGCACCATCTGTATGCGGCGCTGCGGGCCAACCATTTGTACAACCGCGACCAGCACTACGTGGTGCAGGATGGCGAGATCGTCATCGTCGACGAGTTCACGGGCCGACTGATGGCGGGGCGCCGCTGGAGCGAGGGCCTGCACCAGGCCGTCGAGGCCAAGGAAGGCGTGCAGATCCAGGCCGAGAACCAGACGATGGCCTCGATCACCTTCCAGAACTATTTCCGCCTGTACAACAAGCTCTCGGGCATGACGGGCACGGCCGATACCGAGGCCTATGAGTTCCAGGAAATCTACGGCCTGGAAACCATGGTGATTCCACCCAACCGGCCGAGCAAGCGAGACGACCAGCTCGATCGCGTGTACAAAACCACGCGCGAGAAGTACGAAGCGGCCATCAAGGACATCCGTGAATGCCACGAGCGCGGGCAGCCCGTGTTGGTGGGCACCACCTCGATCGAAAACTCCGAGATCATCGATGAACTGCTGAACAAGGCAGGCTTGCCGCACCAGGTGCTCAACGCCAAGCAGCACGCCCGCGAGGCCGACATCGTGGCCCAGGCGGGTCGTGCCGGCATGATCACCATTGCCACCAACATGGCGGGCCGCGGGACCGACATCGTGCTGGGTGGCAACATCGAAAAGGACGTTGCAGCCATCGAGGCGGACGAGTCCCTGTCTGAAACCGAACGTGCCGCCAAGGTGGCTGCGCTGCGCGAGCAGTGGAAGATCGACCACGAGAAGGTCAAGGCACTGGGCGGCCTGCGCATCATTGCCACCGAGCGCCACGAATCGCGCCGTATCGACAACCAGTTGCGGGGCCGCTCGGGCCGCCAGGGCGACCCCGGTTCCTCGCGCTTTTACCTGAGCCTGGACGATTCGCTGATGCGCATCTTTGCGGGCGACCGTGTGAAGGCCATCATGGACCGGCTCAAGATGCCGGACGGTGAAGCGATCGAGGCCGGGATCGTCACCCGAAGCATCGAGTCGGCGCAGCGCAAGGTCGAGGCGCGCAACTTCGATGTGCGCAAGCAGTTGCTCGAATACGACGATGTGGCGAACGACCAGCGCAAGGTGATCTACCAGCAGCGCAACGACATTCTGGATGCCGCCGATCTGTCTGACGTGATCGCCGCCATGCGCGAGGATTGTTTCAGCGACATTGTGCGTGAGCATGTTCCCGCGGAATCGGTCGAGGAGCAATGGAATCTCCCCGCGCTCGAAAAGGTGCTGGCCGAAGAGTGGCAGATTTCGATGCCGCTGCAGTCGATGGTCGAAGGTGCCAATTCGCTGACGGACGATGAAGTTCTGGAGAAGGTGATTCAGACCGCCCATGACGTGTTCGAGGCGAAGGTGCAGCTGGTGGGCCAGGAGAACTTCACGCAGTTCGAGCGCGTGGTGCTGCTGCAGACCTTCGATTCCAACTGGCGCGATCACCTGAGCGCGCTGGACTATTTGCGCCAGGGCATCCACCTGCGTGGCTACGCGCAGAAGCAGCCCAAGCAGGAATACAAGCGCGAAGCGTTTGAACTGTTCCGCCAGCTGCTCGACATGGTGAAGAATGAAGTCACCAAGATTTTGATGACGGTGCAGGTGCAGTCCCCCGACCAGCTTGACCAGGCGGCCGAAGACATGGAGCAACGCGCCGAGAACATTGCCAACGTGACCTACAGCGCGCCAACGGAAACCGGCGAGGTGGAAACCACGGTGGATGAACGAACACTGAGCGTGCAGCAGAAAGTGGCCGCCGGTGGCCGCGTGGGCCGCAACGACCCATGCCCTTGCGGAAGTGGCAAGAAATACAAGCAGTGCCACGGCAAGCTGGCCTGAACCTGCTTTCGCATCTGACACGGGCTTGGGCCCGTGTTTTCATTTCGGCGGCACGGTGACTGCGTATCATCGGCCGAGTTTTTGGAAGGAAACACCATGCCCGTTCATCTCTCCGCCCCCGTTCCCTCGGACCTGCACCCGGTCGCCGGGGTGCGCATTGGCGTCGCCGAAGCCGGCGTACGCAAGGCCCACCGCAAGGATCTGACCGTCTTTCTGCTCGATGAAGGGGCGACCGTTGGTGGTGTTTTCACGCAGAACCGCTTTTGTGCGGCGCCCGTGCAGGTGTGCCGTGAGTTCCTGGCGTTGCACCAGGGCCAGGGAGTTCGCGCCATGGTGGTCAATACCGGCAATGCCAATGCCGGTACCGGCCAGGACGGGCTGCAGCGCGCCCGGGCCACCTGCGATGCGCTGGCCGCCCAACTGGGTGTCAATCCCGCGCAGGTGCTGCCGTTTTCCACCGGCGTCATCATGGAGCCCCTGCCGGTTGACCGCATTGCGGCAGGATTGCCGGCCGCCATTGCCGATGCGCAGGCTGACCACTGGGCACGTGCCGCCGAAGGCATCATGACCACCGATACGGTGGCCAAGGCGTTCAGCACCCAGGTGCAACTGGGCGGCGCCACGGTATCGGTCACGGGGATCAGCAAGGGCGCTGGCATGATCCGCCCGAACATGGCCACCATGCTGGGTTTTCTGGCGACCGACGCCTGTGTGGCACCCGCCCTGGTGCAGCAACTGGCACGTGAACTTGCCGATCAGTCGTTCAACCGCATCACCATCGATGGCGATACCTCGACCAACGACTGCTTCATGGTCGTCGCCACACATCAGGCGGGCAATGCGCCCATCACCTCACTGGAAAGTCCCGAGGGCGGGGCCCTCAAAGCGGCCATGTTGCACATTGCGCAACAACTGGCGCAGGCCATCGTACGTGACGGAGAGGGTGCCACCAAGTTCATCACGGTGCGTGTCGAGGGCGGTAAAACAGGCGAGGAATGCCGCAAGGTGGCCTACGCGATCGCGCATTCGCCGCTGGTCAAGACGGCCTTCTTTGCCAGCGACCCGAATCTGGGGCGCATCCTGGCTGCCGTGGGCTATGCGGGGATCGAGGACCTGGACCAGACCGGCATCGACCTGTACCTGGACGATGTGCATGTGGCAGTGCAGGGCGGGCGCAACCCGGCGTACCGGGAGGAAGACGGCCAACGCGTCATGCAGCAGAGTGAAATCACGGTGCGCGTGTTGCTGGGCCGTGGCGACGCCGCAGACACGGTGTGGACCTGCGACCTGAGCCATGACTATGTCACCATCAATGCAGACTATCGCTCCTGAATTGATAGCTGATTGCGCTTGATGGATAAGCGCTGGATGCCGAAATGAATGATAAATTTGATCATCTGATGATGCGTGCAGAGCAACTCATTGCACGCATCGAATCCGTGTTGCCGCAGCCCTTGTGCGCGCCCGACTGGTCGGGATCCATTGCCTGGCGCTACCGCAAGCGCAGCAGCGGCCACGGCACGCTGGAGCCCGTGCGCCATGTGGCCGCGATGCAGTTGGCGGATCTGAAAGAGATCGACGGCCAGAAGGAAAAGATCGAGCGCAACACGCGGCAGTTTGTGGAGGGGCGCGCGGCCAACAATGTGCTGCTGACCGGTGCGCGCGGGACAGGGAAATCCTCGCTCATCAAGGCCTGCCTCAATGCCTATGCGCCGCAGGGTTTGCGGCTGATCGAGGTGGACAAGGCCGATCTCACCGACCTGCCGGACATTGTGGACGTGGTGGCGGGGCGGCCCGAGAAATTCATTGTGTTTTGCGATGACCTGAGCTTTGAAGAGGGCGAGCCGGGCTACAAGGCCCTCAAATCCATCCTGGACGGCTCGGTGGCGGCGGCCACGCCCAATGTGCTGATCTACGCCACCAGCAACCGGCGGCATCTGTTGCCCGAGTACATGCGGGAAAACCTCAGCTACACGCACACAGACGATGGTGAAATACACCCCGGCGAAGGGGTGGAGGAAAAAATCTCCCTGTCGGAACGCTTTGGCCTGTGGGTGAGCTTCTATCCTTTCAGCCAGGACGAATACCTGGCGATTGCTGCGCAGTGGCTGGCATCCCTGGGTGTGGCCGCGTCTGCCATTGAGGCCGCCCGTCCCGAGGCGCTGGTCTGGGCCCTGGAGCGTGGTTCGCGCAGCGGTCGTGTGGCCTACCAGTTCGCGCGCGATTATGCAGGTCGGAATGGTGGCTGAAACCCAGCCCGAACCCCGCAGGCACACCGACGTCGCGGTGGGGGTCCTGTTGCGCAGTGATGGCGCGCTGTTGTTCACCACGCGGCCACCCGGCAAGGCCTACGCAGGTTACTGGGAGTTTCCGGGCGGAAAGATCGAAGCGGGCGAGACCGTGGAGCAGGCGCTGCGGCGCGAACTGATCGAGGAATTGGGCGTCACCATCGGCCCGGCGCAGGTCTGGAAGGTGACGGAGCACGACTATCCGCATGCCTTGGTGCGGCTGCACTGGTGCAAGGTGCGGGACTGGACGGGCGATTTCGAGATGCGCGAAGGCCAGGCCATGTCCTGGCAGTCCTGGCCCCCCACTGTACGCCCGGTGTTGCCCGGTGCCTTGCCGGTGCTGGAATGGCTGGCCCAGGAACGTGGTGTGCCGTTCGATCCTGAAATACTATCAAATCAATAGCTTGTAACGCTTTCCGAATATGCGTTAGAGCCGGATTTAGCTAATATTTGTTCGTGGATCACCAAAGGGCGCCTCGTCAGGAGGGGCCTCGGCGGGGACGCGAAATCCTTCGCTCGCCCAGGCCCCCAGATCCATTTGCTTGCAGCGTTCGCTGCAAAATGGGCGCCAGATGTTTTGGGGGCTGTACACGCTGGGGCCGCTGCAGGCGGGGCAGGTTACCTGGCGTGCGGAGACGGGGGGTGAGAGGAGCGGCATGGTGGCGCAGTGTCTCAGGCACACAGAGTGAGTTCGAAAACAGCGTCTTCTGTGCTGGCCTGCAAGTGCCCATCGGCTTGCTGCTGCATCAGGCGCACCGACACCATGAGCCGGTTACCACTGATCTCGGGAACCAGTCCGAGTGCGGGGTCGATACGCAGTCTCAGCAGTTGGAAGGTGCGGCCCTGGGGCAGGTTTTGCTGCAATTGCCCCCTTTCGGCCGCGACCTTTTGGGCGATACCCGAGTCGCGCAGCAGCTTGAGCAACAGAAAGATGGATTCCGCCAGCGGAGCCAGCGCACTGACCCAGCCCTCCAGTGCCCGCTGCCGCTCGACGGCAGGCCGGTGCTGCCAGGCAGCGTAGCTGGGCAGATCAAAGCCACAGGTGCCGCCCGGAATGCCGGCACGGCTGCGAATGGCCATCAGCCAGTCGTTTTCTGTCAGGGGCTGGCCTGTCTTGCCTGCCTGGGTGTTCAGGCTGGTAAAGCAGCGGTCGAGCTGGGCCACGATGCCATCGAGCGCGGCCTCGGAGATGGCAGGGTTGCCGCGGTAGCTATCGAGCAGGTGTTTCTGTTTTTCGATGTCCTTGAGCACATCCGACTTGAGATCGGCGCGGGCGGCGACATCCATGATCTCGAAGATGGTGGTCAGGGCGAAATGGTGGTCCAGCGCTTCGGTGCGCGCGATAAGTTCGCCCAGCCGCCGGAACAGCAGTTCCAGCCGCAAATAGGTGCGAATGCGTTCGTTGAAGGGGTATTCGTAAAGAATCACGCTGCCAGGTTCCGGGTGGGAGGCTGCCCCGTGGGGCGAAGGAGGCTTGTCGGGGTTGCACCGCGCATCCATGACCTGCCGAGGTAGGGTGGCATAGGCGGGTGCGCTTTTTTCATGTGGATCGCAAGCATGTTCTACGGGTTGCTTCCAGAGCGTTCATCATAGCCCGAACCACGCAGCGAGCGCGTCCACCTGGGATTGCAGGGCGTCCAGCGGCAGTTGATCGTTGTACACAACCACGTCAGCGGCCCTGCGCCGAGCTGCGCGGCTGGACTGGGCGGCAATGATGTCCTCGATGGCGTTGCGGGCCAGTGCATTGCGCGCCATGACACGGCGAATTTGCGTTTCGACCGTGCAATCCACCACCACCACCGCATCAAGCTGGCGTGGCCAGTGTCCGGATTCCACCAGGAGTGGAATGTCGAATACCAGCAGGCGTCGCCCCTTGTCTTCGGCCGTGCGGGCACGGTTTTCGAGGCATTGGGCCACCAGCGGGTGAATGATGGCCTCCAGTTGCTTGCGTGATGCGGGTCTGGAAAAAGCGAGATCGCGCATGCGCGTGCGGTCGAGGGCGCCCTGGGCGTCACTGAACTCGGGCCCGAAGGTCTGAACGATTGCGGGCATGGCCAGTCCGCCAGGTTGGGTCATCTCGCGGGCGATCTGGTCTGCATCCAGGAGGACAGCACCCCGCTGTGCCAGCATGCGGCCCACGGTGCTCTTGCCGCTGCCAATGCCGCCCGTCAGTCCTGCCCGCACAGAAAACATGGAAGAGCGATTCACAGGCCCAGGGATTTCAGCAGGTTGTCCAGAAGGGCCTGGGGTCCAAAGACCATGCCGAGAAAACCGGCACCGGCCAGAAACGGCCCGAAGGGAACATAGCCACCCTCGCGCAGGCTGCTGGCAAGTTTCAGGGCAATGCCTACGATGGCGCCAACGACGGAGGCCATCAGGATCAAGGGAACGAGTGCTTGCCAGCCGAACCAGGCGCCCAGTGCAGCAAACAGCTTGAAGTCGCCGTAACCCATGCCTTCCTTGCCAGTCGCCAGCTTGAAACCCCAGTAGACCAGCCACAGCGAAAGATAGCCTGCCACGGCGCCCATGACTGCGCTGAACAGTGGCACCTCGATCCATTGCAGGGCGGATGCCAGCAGGCCAGCCCACAGCAGCGGAAGAGTCAGATCGTCCGGCAGCAAGGTGGTGTCCCAGTCGATGAAGGCCAGAGCGACCAGCATTGCGGAAAAGAAACACCAAGCCAACCCCGCCGGCGTCGCGCCCCAGTGCTGTACGCAGAAGAAGAACAACCCCGCCGTGAAGAGTTCCACCAGCGGATAGCGGGCGCTGATGCCGACCCCGCACGAGGAGCATCGGCCCCGCAGGAATACGTAACTGAGTACCGGAATATTTTCGTACCAGCGCAACTGGTGTCCGCAAGCCTGGCAACGGGAACGGGGTTGGGAAAGATTGAAAACCTCGGTCTGCACTGCAGCAGGCGCCGCGATTCCCGCGGTTGCTGCGTACTCGGCACATTCGGCCGCCCACTGGCGCTCCATCATTTTGGGGATGCGGTAAATCACGACGTTCAAGAAGCTGCCCACCAGCAACCCCAGGATGCCCGCCAAGACGGCATCCGGCCACGGCGCGAGCAGCATCAGACGACCTGGCCCAGCTTGAAGATAGGCAGGTACATCGACACCACAATGCCACCGATCAGGGTGCCCAGGAACACGATGATGATGGGCTCCATCAGGCTGGAAAGACCCGCGACCATCTCATCCACCTCGGCTTCGTAGAAGTCGGCCGCCTTGCCCAGCATGTGGTCAATGGAGCCTGACTCTTCACCGATGGCGCACATCTGCAGCACCATGGAGGGGAACACGTTGGCATTGGTCATGGCTGCGGTCAGGCTGGTACCGGTGGAAACTTCCTGCTGGATCTTGTCGGTCGCCATCGCATAGACCGAATTGCCGGCAGCGCCCCCGACGGAGTCCAGTGCTTCGACCAAGGGAACGCCCGCCGCAAACATGGTGGAGAGCGTGCGCGTCCAGCGCGCCACCGCCGATTTGTTGATCAGGTCGCCAAAGATCGGGATGCGCAGCAGCAGCCGGTCCATGAACATCTGCATTTTCTCGTTGCGCTTCCACGCCTGCATGAAGAAGTAGAAGCCGCCGCCGAGCACACCAAAAATCAGCCACCACCATTTCACGAAAATTTCGCTGACAGCCATCACGAACAGGGTAGGGGCCGGTAGATCGGCGCCAAAGGAGGTAAAGACTTCCTTGAAGGCCGGGATCACGAAGATCATGATCACCGTCACCACGACAAAGGCGACGATGACGACCGAAATGGGGTACATGAGCGCAGACCGGATCTTGGACTTGATCGCTTCCGTCTTTTCCATGTAGAGCGCCAGCCGGTCCAGCAGGGCTTCCAGGATACCGGCGGCTTCGCCCGCTTCGACCAGATTGCAATACAGGCTGTCGAAATACATCGGGTATTTCCGGAATGCCCCGTTGAGTGAGGTGCCGGTTTCCACATCACTGCGGATTTCGTTGAGCAGCTTCCCGACGCTGGGGTTGGTATTGCCCCGTCCCACAATATCAAAGGCCTGCAGCAAGGGGACGCCTGCCTTCATCATGGTCGCCATTTGCCGTGTGAACAGCGCAATGTCTTTCGGCTTGATTTTCTTGCCCGAGCGCATGCGGCGCTTCTTGATCTTGGTCGGGAAGACACCCTGGCGGCGCAACGTGGCCTGCACCTGGTTCTCTCCCGAGGCACGGATTTCACCGCGAACGATCTTTCCGTTGCGGTCCTTGCCCTCCCACTCAAAGACAAAGTCCTTGATGTCGCGTGATGCAGCGGTTGCCATTGCGCTTCCTTGTCTGGTAGTTCTTATAGGTTGGTAACGGCCAGGACTTCCTCGAGCGAGGTCATGCCCTGCCGTGCCTTGTGAAGGCCGGATTCGCGTAGCGAGCGTACGCCGTCGCGCCGCGCTTGTTCTGCGATCTCCAGGGCGCTGCCATCGCGCAGAATGATGCGCTGGATATCTTCGGTAACGGGCATGACCTGGTAGATGCCGACACGGCCCTTGTAGCCGTTATTGCAGGCAGAACAGCCGACGGGCTTGTAGGGCACCCAGGTGCCGTCGATCTCTTCCTCCGCGTAGCCGGCTTCAATCAATGCCTCGTGGGGAATGTCTGCCGGCGCCTTGCACTGTGGACACAGACGACGGGCCAGACGCTGCGCTGTAATGAGAATGACGCTGGACGCAATATTGAATGGCGCAATGCCCATGTTGCGCATACGGGTCAGCGTCGTTGGCGCATCGTTGGTGTGCAAGGTGGAAAGCACCAAGTGACCGGTTTGTGCGGCTTTGATGGAGATGTCGGCTGTTTCCAGGTCGCGAATTTCCCCGACCATGATGATGTCGGGATCCTGGCGCAAAAACGACTTGAGCGCCACAGCGAAAGTCAGCCCGGCCTTGTCATTCACGTTCACCTGGTTGACACCCGGCAGGTTGATTTCAGAGGGGTCTTCCGCCGTGGCGATATTGACCCCCGGTTTGTTCAACAAATTCAAACAGGTATAGAGCGACACGGTCTTGCCGGAACCCGTGGGTCCTGTGACGAGAATCATGCCGTAAGGACGTTCAATCGCGGTGAGCAGACGCTCCTTTTCCACGGCATCGTAACCCAGCGCGTCGATCCCCATCTTGGCACTGCTGGGGTCCAGAATACGGATCACGATCTTTTCGCCAAACAAGGTTGGCAAGGTGCTGACGCGGAAATCGATCACCCGGTCAGGCCCCACCTTGAGCTTCATGCGGCCATCCTGCGGTACCCGTTTTTCGGAGATATCGAGGCGGGAGATCACCTTGATCCGCGAGGCCAGCTTGTCCTTGATGGCGATCGGCGGCGATGCGATTTCACGCAACTCTCCATCAATGCGAAAACGGACTCGGTAATGGTGTTCGTACGGTTCGAAGTGCAAATCCGATGCCCGCATATTGAAGGCGTCCAGCAGCATCTTGTGCAGGAACTTGACAATGGGCGCGTCTTCAACATCCGCCGCGCCGGTGTCTGCGGCTTCGGTGGACTCCTCAACCGAGACGTCATCAAATTCGAAGTCGCCGCTGGAATTGAATGTATCCAGACTTTCACCCACCGATTTGGTGTTGGCGTCCACCAATTTGGAGAGCTTGTCGTATTCGGCAATGACCCAGTCCACGCCCATTTGCGTGGTGAACTTGATTTTCTCGGCCGCTTCCTGGTCTGTGGGATCTGCTGTCGCGACAATCAGGCGGTTGTTGCGCTTGCTCAGAACCAGAACACGGTAGGACTGACAAATCTTGGCGTCCAGCAAGTCCTTGGGAAGCCGCAGGGGATCAATGGCGTTGAGGTCCAGCAACGGCGCGCCAAACACAGCAGAGACGGTATGCGCCAAGTCTGCGGCCGAGACCACACCGGTGCCCGTGACTTCAGCGATGAAACTGCTGCGACCGGCCAGCGACTTCTTGTAGATGTCTTCAGCGGCTTTGGGGGTCAGTTTGCCCGCAGATATCAATGCCCTGCCCAAACCTGGGAGGGAAACCGATGCGGAATCTTTCTGGGCGGAATCGACTGAAGCCATGTAACCGATGATAAGAAGGAAAGTGTGGAAACCATCCTATCATCGCTGATCGCCAGGAGGCTGTAAATTGCAGCGAAGGCCAAGCGACGTTGCTTGGGATGCTGAATGTGGTCGGGGTGAGAGGATTCGAACCTCCGGCCTCTACGTCCCGAACGTAGCGCTCTACCAGGCTAAGCTACACCCCGACAGGTTGAGCGATCTGCAGCCTGAAATCAGGTGCGACGCTCCAATAACTGAGCCGCCAATTGTAGCAAACCGGCACTGTATTCATTGGTTGGAAGTTGCTTGGCTGCTGCAATTGCACGGTGCGCTTCGGAAGCAGCGGCCTGTCGTGCAATTTCGAGGGCGCCTGTGTTTCGGACAATCTCCACGATGGCATCAAGTTGTTCGGTGCTGCCGTTTTCAATGGCGTGTCGCACGGTGAGTGCATCGGATGCCGACCCACGTTGCATGGCGGCGATCAGGGGCAGCGTCGCCTTGCCTTCACGCAAGTCGTCGCCCAGGTTCTTGCCCATTTCTGTCGCATCTCCGTCGTAGTCGAGTACGTCATCAATGATCTGGAAGGCGGTGCCCAAGGCCTGACCGTAATTTGCACAGGCTTCCTCGATCGTGGCATCGCTGCCTGCGAGAACGGCGGCCAGGCGGGCGCTGGCTTCGAAAAGCTTGGCGGTCTTGGAGCGAATGACTTGCAGGTAGTCGGCCTCTTCCAGTGAAGCATCGTGCATGTTCATCAACTGCATGACTTCGCCCTCGGCGATGACATTGGTGGCATCCGCCAGAATTTGCATGATCCGCATCTGCCCCGCATCCACCATCATCTGGAAGGCGCGTGAGTACAAAAAATCTCCGACCAGCACACTGGCAGGGTTACCAAAAGTTTCATTTGCTGTGGCGCGCCCGCGACGCAGTGTGGATGCATCCACCACGTCGTCGTGCAGCAGGGTTGCGGTGTGGATGAACTCGACCACGGCCGCCAGATTGAAGCGCTGCTGGTGCCGGTATCTCAATGCCCCGCACATCAGCAGCAGCAGGGCCGGGCGTAGTCGCTTTCCTCCTGCAGCGATGATGTATTGGGACACTTGGCCCACCAGCGGAACGCCAGAGGCTAAGCGGTTGGCAATCACCAGATCCACCTCGCGCATATCGTCGGCAATGAGCGTAAGAGGGGAGGGTACGGACATGGGCGGGGGGGTGGTGGCAGTCAAGATAACGATCGCAAGCAGTGCTGCGGATTATAGGAAGCGTGCCGTCGTGCCTGGCTCAATGGGTTGGGGCGGTACTGGTGCTTTTATCCGCAGGGCAGTGCTATAATCGTCGGCTCCCTGGAAATCCTTCCATGGAAGTTTCTTCAAAGTACGCAAGTACTAGAGTACGAAGAGGTCAACATGTACGCGGTCATAAAAACCGGCGGCAAGCAGTATCGCGTTGCTTCCGGCGAAAAAATTAAAGTAGAACAGATTGCTGCGGACGTAGGCCAGGAAATCGTCATCGACCAGGTTCTGGCTGTCGGCAACGGCGCTGAACTGAAGGTGGGTACGCCCCTGGTGTCCGGCGCAACCGTGAAAGCCACTGTCGTGGCGCACGGCAAGCACGACAAAGTGCACATCTTCAAGATGCGCCGTCGCAAGCACTATCAAAAACGCCAAGGTCACCGCCAGCAGTTCACCGAACTGCAAATCGGCGACATTGCTGCTTAAGGAAGGAGCTGAGTCATGGCACAGAAAAAAGGCGGCGGCTCTACGCGAAACGGGCGCGATTCCAAGCCCAAGATGCTCGGTGTGAAGGCCTTCGGCGGTGAGTTGATCAGCGCTGGTTCCATCATCGTGCGCCAGCGTGGTACCAAGTTTCACCCCGGCTCCAATGTCGGCGTGGGCAAGGACCATACCTTGTATGCTTTGGTTGACGGCCACGTGTCGTTTGCCATCAAGGGCGCAATGTCCAAGCACACGGTCAACGTGACAGCTGCAGCCTGAAGCATTTTTGCTGCTTCAGCGCCCCGGCATGATCCCGTAGGATCGTGAAAGAACAAGCCCCGCAATGTCGGGGCTTCGTTTTTTCTGTATGGACGAAAGAAGCCGTGCTGTGGTGCAGCGGCCTCCGTGGGACGCCTTACCATCAGGTCTTGTTGCGTTGCCGGGGCAGGCCACCATTTTGTGAATTGGAACCTCCATGAAGTTCGTCGATGAAGCCTATATAGACATTTCTGCCGGTGATGGTGGCAATGGTTGTGTGTCGTTCCGGCACGAAAAATACAAGGAATTCGGTGGACCCAATGGGGGTGACGGTGGACGCGGTGGGCATGTGTTCGCTGTAGCCGATTCGAACCTGAACACTTTGGTGGATTTTCGATATGCCCGCCGCCACGATGCCAAGCGCGGAGAACATGGCATGGGCTCGGACATGTTTGGCGCGGCAGGCAGCGACATTACCCTGAAGATGCCTGTGGGCACCATCATCAGTGATGCGGAAACCGGTGAAGTGCTCTACGAGTTGTTGACACCCGGTGAAGTGATCACGATTGCCAAAGGTGGTGATGGTGGTTTTGGCAATATGCGGTTCAAGAGTGCCATCAACCGTGCACCACGGCAAAAAACACCAGGGTGGCCCGGGGAAAAAAAGAGCCTCAAGCTGGAATTGAAGGTGCTGGCTGATGTGGGGCTGTTGGGAATGCCCAATGCGGGCAAGTCCACCCTGATCGCGTCCATTTCCAATGCCCGCCCCAAGATTGCGGATTACCCCTTCACCACCCTGCACCCCAACCTGGGCGTTGTGCGGGTCGGGCCAGAGCAGAGCTTTGTGGTTGCCGATATTCCGGGATTGATCGAAGGTGCTTCGGAGGGCGCAGGCCTGGGACACCAGTTTCTGCGCCATCTGCAGCGCACCCGCTTGCTGCTGCATGTGATTGATATGGCGCCGTTTGATGACAGTGTTGATCCGGTGGCGCAGGCCAAAGCCATCGTAGGTGAGTTGAAGAAATACGATACGGGTTTGTACAAGAAGCCTCGCTGGCTGGTGCTCAACAAGCTCGACATGGTGCCTTCAGAGGAGCGGGCTGCGCGCGTGGCTGATTTTGTCAAACGCTTGCGTTGGAAGGGGCCGGTTTTCGAGATTTCCGCACTGACGCGTGAAGGGTGCGAGCCCTTGATCCATGCAATTTACCGCCACGTTCAGGCGCAGCGCCTGGCAGAACAGGCGCCTACCGCCGAGGTGGATCCGCGTTTTGTGGGCGATGCGCCTGCCTGATGCGATGGTTTGCTGCATTGTTGATAGCTGCATTCGCTTTATTGATGGGCGTTGGAGCCTGAATGAATCAAATATCTAATTCGACGGTGTTGCGCGAGGCGCGCCGCATTGTGGTCAAGGTGGGATCAAGTTTGGTCACCAACGAAGGCCGTGGGCTGGATGAGTTGGCCATTGGTGAATGGAGTCGCCAGTTGGCTGCCTTGGTGCGCGGTGAATCCGGGGTGCGGCGCGAGGTCATCATGGTTTCCAGTGGCGCTATCGCCGAGGGCATGAAGCGTCTCGGTTGGGCGGTGCGGCCCCGCGAGGTACATGAATTGCAAGCAGCGGCAGCGGTTGGGCAGATGGGCCTGGCGCAGATGTACGAGACCAAACTGCGTGAGAATGGCACGGGTAGTGCGCAGGTCCTGCTGACACATGCCGATCTGGCGGATCGTGAGCGCTATCTGAATGCGCGTTCCACCTTGCTGACCTTGCTGACCCATGGTGTCGTGCCTGTGATCAACGAGAACGACACCGTCGTCAATGACGAAATCAAGTTTGGTGACAACGACACCCTGGGAGCGTTGGTGGCAAACCTGGTGGAGGCGGATGCGCTTGTTATCCTGACGGACCAGAAGGGTTTGTATACCGCCGATCCGCGGCGTGATCCGCAGGCCCAGTTTGTGCACGAAGCCCGAGCGGGTGACCCCGCACTGGAAGCCATGGCCGGAGGAGCGGGCACCAGCATCGGGCGTGGCGGGATGCTGACCAAGATCCTGGCGGCGCGTCGTGCCGCAGGGTCCGGCGCTTCTACCGTGATTGCGTGGGGACGCGAGCCCGATGTCCTCTTGCGGCTGACCCAGGGAGAGGCCATTGGTACCTTGCTGGTGGCACAGACTGCCAAGCAGCAGGCACGCAAGCAGTGGATGGCGGATCATTTGCAGTTGCGGGGCGCGGTTGTCATCGATGCGGGGGCCGCTGCCAAGTTGCGCGGAGAAGGCAAGAGCCTGTTGCCCATTGGCATGACGGCAGTGGACGGAGATTTTTCGCGCGGTGATGTGATTGCCGTGCGTGATCCTGCCGGCAGCGAGGTAGCCCGTGGGCTGGCCAACTATTCCAGTGCCGAGGCGCGCCTGTTGTGCCGCAAGCCCTCATCCGAATTTGAGCGCCTGTTGGGCTATGTTGCCGAGGCGGAAATGGTGCACCGCGACAATCTGGTGCTGACAACAGGGCGGTAGCCTCCCATACGGTACGAAGGCAGCGGCCACCGCCGCCGCCTTTTGTCCCGCTGTTCCATCCAGAGCGAATCCGCCTTACTGTTGCGTCGAAGGAGGGTGCGTGGCAAGGTTGGCCGGTGGCTCGTCAGGCGAATGGCTGGATGATTGGGGGTCAGGATCAAAGCTCGCGCCCGGTGGCAACTCGACACCCGGGTGCAGCAACAACCCGCCGATGCGGTGCATTCCGCCTCCTGCGGGCGCATCATGCTCACGCGCACGCACGCCGCTACGCAGGTAACGGTTGCGCTGTTCATGGCGTGGCAAGAACCGGGCAAGTTCGGTCAGCGCCATTTCATAGACGCCGCGTTTGAACTCCACCACCACATCCAGCGGAACCCAGTAGTCATTCCAACGCCAGGCGTCGAACTCCGGGTGGTTGGTGGCACGCAGGTTCAAGTCCCAATCGTGCCCCAGCAATTGCAGCAGATACCAGATTTGTTTCTGGCCCTTGTAATGTCCGCGCGCGTCGCGGCGGATGTACCGGTCAGGCACCTCATAGCGCAACCAATCCCGGGTGCGGGCAACCACGCGAACGTGGTTGGGATGCAAGCCTACTTCTTCGTGGAGTTCCCGGAACATCGCCTGTTCGGGCGATTCGCCGCGGTCTATGCCGCCTTGCGGGAACTGCCAGCTGTGGGTGCGTATGCGCTTGCCCCAGAACACCTGGTTTTTCTGGTTGAGCAGGATGATGCCGACGTTCGGCCGAAAGCCGTCCCGGTCAAGCATAATCGAACCCCAAATTTTTAAACTGCGTCCATTATGCACGGCCCCTAGCGTGCAGCAAGGGGACCAGCCCCAACCGCCCGAAATCGCCCGATGAAAGCCTCCCAGTTCTTTATCTCCACCCTCAAGGAAGCGCCGGCTGACGCCGAAGTGGTCAGCCACCAACTCATGACGCGCGCGGGGCTGATCAAGAAGCTCGGTGCCGGGGTCTACAGCTATATGCCCATGGGCTTGCGCGTGATCCAGAAGGTCGAAGCCATTGTGCGGGAGGAAATGAACCGCGCCGGCGCCGTTGAACTGACCATGCCCGTGGTGCAGCCGGCCGAACTGTGGCAGGAGACGGCGCGATTCGACAGCATGGGCCCCGAGCTGCTGCGCATCAAGGACCGCCATGGCCGTGATTACGTCGTGCAGCCCACCAGTGAGGAAGTGGTCACTGACATTGCGCGGCAGGAATTGCGCAGCTACAAGCAACTGCCCAAGAATTTTTATCAGATTCAGACCAAGTTCCGCGACGAGCGCCGTCCGCGTTTTGGCCTGATGCGTGGACGTGAGTTCACCATGAAGGACGCCTACAGTTTTGACCGCGACCAGGCTGCCGCCAAGGCCAGCTATCAGGTCATGGCGCAGGCCTACCGGCGCATTTTTGACCGCTTCGGCCTCACCTACCGTGCGGTGGCGGCCGACAGTGGCGCCATCGGCGGCGATCTGAGCGAGGAATTCCAGGTGATCGCCGCCACCGGCGAGGACGCCATCGTCTACTGCCCGGGCAGCGACTACGCCGCCAATATGGAAAAGGCCGAGGCGCTGGCGCCCGCCGGTCCGCGTCCTGCTGCGGCACAATCCATGGCCAAAACGCCCACGCCGGGCAAGGCCACCTGCGCCGATGTGGCCGAGTTGCTGGGCGTGCCGTTGCAAAGCACGGTGAAGTCGCTGGTGCTGGCCACCGATGAGACCAATGAGGCTGGCGAGATCATCCGGAGCCAGGTCTGGCTGCTGCTGCTGCGCGGCGACCATGACATGAACGAGATCAAGGTCGCCAAGGTCCCGGGGCTCGATGTCGGCTTCCGCTTCGCCACCCTGGCCGAGATCGAGGCGCATTTTGGCTGCACCCCGGGCTATCTGGGCCCTGTCGGGCTGCTGCAGCCCGTGCGCATCGTGGTCGACCGCGAGGTCGCCGTGATGGCCGACTGGATCTGCGGTGCCAATGCGGTGGACTTCCATATGACCGGCGTCAACTGGGGTCGTGACCTGCCCGAGCCCGAGCTGGTGGCTGACCTGCGCAATGTCGTGGCGGGCGACCGCTCGCCCGACGGCCAGGGGGAACTCGCCATCGAGCGCGGCATCGAAGTGGGCCATGTGTTTTATCTCGGCACCAAGTACAGCAAGGCCATGAACGCCACCTTCCTGGGTGAGGACGGCAAGCCCGCCCTCTTCGAGATGGGCTGCTACGGTATCGGCATCACCCGGCTGCCTGCGGCGGCCATTGAGCAGAACCACGACGAGCGCGGCATCATCTGGCCCGATGCGATTGCGCCCTTCACCGTGGTGCTGTGCCCCATCACGCCCGAACGTTTCCCCGAGGTCAAGGCCCAGGCAGAGCAGCTCTATGCCCAGTTGCAGTCCGCGGGCGTCGATGTCATCCTGGACGACCGGGGTGAACGCCCTGGCGCCATGTTCGCTGATTGGGAACTGATCGGGGTACCACACCGCGTGACCATTGGCGACCGCGCCCTCAAGGAAGGCCAGGTCGAATACCAGCACCGCCGTGACAGTGCCGCCACCAAGGTGGCCACGGCCGATATCCTGGCCCATGTCCTGGGCCGTCTGGCCCCATGACCCAGGGCCTTTCGCGTCGTTCCTGTCTTGTTTCGTTGGCCGCGGGGCCTGCGGTCTGGCTGGCATCGCCAGGACTGGCCCATGCCGGAGGTCAGCTGGAGGAGCCCCTCATGGATTCGGTGCGCACGGCGCTGAGTTCTGCCATCGGCAACCGTGCGCCGCCAGAACCTGTTTTTGCTTCCACCGAGGCCCGCCTGCACTACCTGCGCTGGCTGGGCACCATGAGCGATCGCCTGCGCCGCCGCAAACCCGACTGGGAGGTGCGGCGCGATTTCCTGCAAACGGTCTGGTATGAAAGCGGACGTGCGGGGCTGGATGTCTCACTGGTCCTCGGCCTGATCCAGGTCGAAAGTGCCTTCCGCAAGTTCGCCGTCTCCAGCGTGGGCGCCCGGGGCTACATGCAGGTCATGCCGTTCTGGACGCGCCTGATCGGCGATGGTGACCCCGGCAAGCTTTTCCATATGCAGACCAATCTGCGTTTTGGCTGCGTGATCCTGCGCCACTACATGGATCGTGAACGCGGTGACCTGTTCATGACCCTGGGCCGCTACAACGGCAGCCGGGGCCGCTCGCCCTACCCGAATGCGGTGTTCTCGGCGCAACGCAACTGGCGGTTCGAGGGCCGTGCTGCAGGCTGAACCCCTGATGCGTCAGGTGCTGGTCTGCTCAGTTGGTGTGGTGGTGGCCAGACGGGAGACCATGACCTGGTCGATCCGGTAGCTGTCCACATCCAGCACCTCGAAGGTGTAACCACCCCAGGCCACGCTGTCGGTCCGCCGGGGCACCCGGCGCAGCATCACCATCAGGAAACCCGCCAGGGTTTCGTACTCTTCGGAGTGCGGCAGTTCGTCGAGCGAGAGCACGCGCAGCACATCCTCGACGGGCGTGACGCCATCGATCAGCCAGGAATTTTCATCGCGGCGCACGATCAGCTCTTCATCTGCGGCACCGACCAGATCGCCCATCACGGTGCTCATCACATCGTTGAGCGTGACCACGCCGACGACCAGACTGTATTCGTTCACGATCACGGCAAAATCCTCGTGTGCCTGCCGGAACTGCTCCAGCACCTCCGACAGCGTGAGCCGGTCGGGAACGATCAGCACCTTGCGCACCAAGGTGTCGTCCCGCAGCGAGATGGGCTGGTTGTTCAGTACGCGCTGGAACAGGTCCTTGGCATCCACGTAGCCCACCACATGGTCGATGTCGCGCTCGCAGACCGGGTAGGTCGAGAAGGGTTCGGCGGCGATGCGCAGGCGGATCACCGAATCGGGTTCGTCGCGCAGGAAGAACGCTACCCGGTCGCGCGGGGACATGGCGCTGGAGACCATGCGGGTGTCCAGTTCAAACACATTGGTGATGACCTGCTGCTCGCGCGCGGCCAGCACGCCGGCACGGGCACCGGCCTCCATGGTTGCCAGGATGTCATCGGAGGTGATGCGGTCGTCGCGCAGCGACGACAGGCCCAGAACCCGGAACAGCACATCGGCCGCCCGGCTGTAGAGCCAGACCACCGGCCGCAGCAGTGTGATGCACCATGCCATGGGTTGCACCAGTGCGACCGCCAGCCGCTCAGGCCGCGCCATGCCCAGGCGCTTGGGAAACAGGTCGGAAAAAAGAATGAACAGCGAAGTGATGAGGGTGAAGGATGCGAGAAACCCCACCGTCTGCGCCGTGCTGCTGGACACCCACAGTTCCATCAGGGCGCTGAAATACGGGCTGAGCGCTCCCTCGCCCACAATGCCCCCAAGGATGGCTACCGCGTTCTGCCCGATCTGCACCACGGTGAAGTAGTCGCCGGGCTGATCCTGCACCCGCAGCACCCGCTCGGCCCGGAGGTCTCCTTCGTCGACCAACTGGCGCAGGCGCAGGCGCCGCGCGGCAGCGAGGGAGATTTCGGCCATCGAGAAAAAAGCGCTGGCTGCGATCAGCAGGCCGATCACGAAAAGACTTTGCGTCAGTGTCATGGAAAAGGGCAGAGCGTGGCCTGCGGCACACCGGTGGAGCGAGTGTATCTGCCCGCCCAATCTGGTTGGCTCCTGGCGGCGCCCTGCAACCGCTACTGCAGGAAACCGATGCGGCTTCGGCTGGAGGCGCCCCTGGGCAAATCGGCCACTTCTACGGTGCCTCGGTGGTCCAGCCGCGCATTGCCAAAGGCCACCATCAGCGCCCGGCGCATTTCGCGCGGAGGCATGTGGGACAGGCAGTCCAGCACGTCGCCCTGCGGCTCGGGGTCGATCAGCCGTCCCCAGTCGTGGGCGGTGCGGATGCCGGTGTAGAGCATCCGGGCAATGCTGCGCGCCTGATCGACGGTGGGCGCCTGCACCTCGAACACGTTCATGCGGTTGAGGATGGGGTCGGGGATGCCCCGGCTGTCATTGGCCGTGGTGATCCAGATGACCTGGCTGGCGTCGATCGCCACCTCGGCGAATTCATCGGTGAAGCTTTGCGCCGTGTCGTGCTCCAGCAGGCTGTAGAGCGCGCCCAGCGGGTCGTACTGGGCATCGCCACTGGCCTTGTCGATTTCGTCCACGACGATCACCGGGTTGGCATATTCGCCCTCCACCAGCGCCTCGAACACCTTGCCGGGACGCGCGCCCTTCCATTGCGATGAGGAGCCCGACAGCAGCCAGCCGGCCGTCATCGAGCTCATGGGCAGCAGGTTCATGCCGGTGCCCAGCAGTTCGGCCAGTTGGCGGGCGAAATGCGTCTTGCCGATGCCGGGCGGCCCGAGCAGCAGCATGGGCGTGACTTCCAGCCCGTCGCGGCTGTCTTGCGCCAGGGCGACGTGGCGGCGCACATCGTCGAGGGCTTCGGTGAAGTTGGGCAGCCGGTCGTACAGGTCGGCCATGTCGGGCACACCCTGCGGCTTGACCTGGAAGCGCTCGGGCCCCCGTTCGAGCATGCGTTCGTACATGCTGCGCAGGTGGTCGAAGTCGCGCTGCGGGCCGGTGTCCTGCAACCGGGCGAGCTTGCGTTCCACATCGCTGGTGCAGAACACGCTGCGCATCTGGGCCACGGGCAGGCTCAGGGTCTGGGGAACAAGGCTATGGCTGGTCATGGCATGCTCCTGCAGTGAGGTGAATGGCCCCATTCAAGCACACAAGCGGCCCGATCTCAATGCAGAAACTACCCTGTGAAAACCCTGCTGTTGCGCCCATGAAAAAACCGCCCGAAGGCGGTTTTGCGCAGGCGACACAGCGGGCCGCACCGGCTCAGGTGCCCAGCGTCTGCTTGAGTTCGCCCGACTCGTACATCTCCATCATGATGTCCGAGCCGCCGATGAATTCGCCCTTGACATAAAGCTGGGGGATGGTGGGCCACTGGCTGTAGTCCTTGATGCCCTGGCGGATTTCGTCGTCGTCCAGCACGTTGACCGTGGTGATGGCCTTGGGGTCGGCGCCGCAGGCCTTCAGGATCTGGATGGCGCGGCCGGAGAAACCACACATCGGGAAGCTGGCCGTGCCTTTCATGAACAGCAGGATGTCGTTGGTCTTGACGAGGTCGTCGATGCGTTTTTGGATATCGCTCATGGGGGCTCCGAAAGGGGGCGGCAAGGCCCGGTGGGTGGGGAAACGAAAGGGGGGATTATTTCACTGTCGGCCGCTGGCCGCCCGAGCAACGCACGATGCCGGCGAGGTCTTTGCGGCTTTGCACCTGTGCCAGGCCGGCTTGCTGCAGCAGGGCGGCGATGGCCTCGGCCTGGTCGTGGCCGTGTTCCAGCAGCAGCCAGCCACCGGGCGCCAGGTGGGCCGGGGCCTGCGCGATGATGCTGCGCAGGTCGTTCAGGCCATCGGCGCCGCTGGCCAGGGCCGAGAGCGGCTCGTGCGTGAGGGCGGCCAGGTGCGGGTCGGCAGCGGCAATATAGGGCGGGTTGGATACGATGGCAGCAAAGCCGCCTGCCAGCCCCCGCATCCAGTGTCCGTGCTGGAACTGCACCGGCAAGCCCAGGCGCGTGGCGTTGGCCTGCGCCACCGCCAGGGCGTCCTGGCTGGCGTCTACGGCCAGTACCTGGGCATCGGGGCGCTGTTGCTGCAGGGCCAGGGCGATGGCGCCGCTGCCGGTGCCCAGGTCCACCACGCGCGGTGCGGGTTGGTGGGCCAGGACTTCCAGGGCCCAGTCCACCAGGGTTTCGGTGTCGGGGCGGGGGTCGAGTACGCGCTCATCCACCTGCAGCTCCAGCCCGTAGAACGCCTTGCGGCCGGTGAGGTAGGCCACGGGCGTGCCCGCCCGGCGGCGCTGGCACAGCGCCCCGAACTGCGCCGCCGTGGCAGGGGGCAGGGTGTCGGTGTCGTGGGTGATCAGCCAGGCGCGGTCGTGGCTGGCGCGGCCCAGCACATGCAGCAGCAGCATCTGCGCGTCGATGCGCGTCAGGCCCTGGGCCAGGGCGGTAGACAGTGCTTGCTGCAAGGTCATGATGCTTCTGAATTGATAGCTATCAGCGCTTGATGGGTAAGCGCTGGAGGCTGTTTTTATCCAAATATGGCTCACGCCGTGCTGTGTTCCAGCTCGGCCAGTTGCTCGGCCTCGCGGGCGTGTTGCAGTGCCTGCAGCACGTCGCCCAGGTCGCCCTCCATGACGTACAGCAGCTTGTACAGCGTGAGGTTGATGCGGTGGTCTGTCAGCCGCCCCTGCGGGAAGTTGTAGGTGCGGATACGGTCACTGCGGTCGCCGCTGCCAATCAGGCCCTTGCGTTCGGCGGCCTCCTTGGCGGCGCGCTCGCTGCGTTCCTTTTCGTGGATGCGCGCCTGCAGCACCTGCAGTGCCTTGGCCTTGTTGGCGTGCTGGCTGCGGCCGTCCTGGCATTCGGCCACGATGCCGGTGGGCAGGTGCACCACGCGCACGGCCGAGTCGGTCTTGTTGATGTGCTGGCCCCCGGCGCCGCTGGCGCGGAAGGTGTCGATGCGCAGGTCGGCCGGGTTGATCTTGATGGCCTCGCGCTCATCGGGTTCGGGCATCACGGCCACGGTGCAGGCACTGGTGTGGATGCGGCCCTGCGTTTCGGTGACCGGCACGCGCTGCACGCGGTGGCCGCCCGATTCAAATCGCAACCGGCCATAGACCTGCTCGCCTTCGATGCGCAGCACGATTTCCTTGTAGCCACCCAGTTCGGCCGGGCTCTCGCTCACCACTTCGACCTTCCAGCCCACATTGGCGGCGTAGCGCGTGTACATGCGCGCCAGGTCGCCCGCAAACAGGGCAGACTCGTCGCCCCCGGTGCCGGCCCGGATTTCCAGGAAGGCGTTGCGTGCGTCGTCGGGGTCCTTCGGCAACAGCAGGCGTTGCAGTTCGTCTTCGAGCTGCTGCAGCTCGGCTTCGCAGCTGGTGATTTCGTCCTGCGCCATCTCGGCCATATCGGCGTCCTGCAGCATCTCGCGGGCACCGGCCAGGTCGGCCTCGCGCTGGAGCCAGCGGGTGTAGCGGCCGGCGATCTGCGTGACCTCGGCATGCTCGCGCGAGAGCACGCGGTACTGCGCCATGTCGGCCATGATGTCTTCGCGCGAGAGCAGGAAGTCGAGCTCCTGCAGGCGCCGGGCGTAGCGCTCCAACTGGTTGCGGAGAAAAGGTTTCATGCAGAGGAAGTGTGTTGAGCTACAAAAAATGTAGCTACTGGCGCACGCAGGGTGGGCGCTAAAGCGGTTTTTTGCTTTGAGAACGCAGGAACAGGCGCGAGGCCGTGTGCGCGGTCTGCTCGCGCGCGGTGGCGTCGGCGTTGCGCAGTTCGGCCATGGTGCCGTGCAGCATCTTGCGGGCCACGCCGCGCGAGAGTGCGTCGAGCACCGCGTCCAGGTCTTCGCCCCGCGCCAGGCGTTTGCGGGCACGGGCGATTTCGATGGCGCGCCAGGCATCGGCCTGGCCATTGATCTGGCGGATCAGCGGCACCACGCCATGCTGCGGGTCGCGCTGGTCCATCCAGTGCATGAAGCTTTGCACGCCCGCATCGATGATGGCCTCGGCCTGCGCCACGGCGGCCTGGCGGCTGGCCTGGGCGGTTTGCACCACACCGGCGAGGTCGTCCACGGTGTAGAGGTAGATGTCTTCGAGCTGCTTGACCTCAGGCTCGATGTCGCGCGGCACGGCCAGATCGACCATGAACATCGGGCGGTGGCGGCGTTTCTTGAGCGCACGCTCGACCGCGCCCAGGCCCACGATGGGCAGGCTGCTGGCGGTGCAGCTCACCACGATGTCGAACTCGTGCAGTCGATCGGGCAGGTCGGCCAGGCGCATGGCTTCGGCGCCAAAGCGGGTGGCGAGTTTTTCGCCGCGCTCCAGCGTGCGGTTGGCAATGGCGATGGACTTCGGGTTGCGTGCGGCAAAGTGTGTGGCCGTCAGCTCGATCATCTCGCCCGCGCCCACGAACAGCACGCGCGTCTTGCCCAGGTCTTCAAACAACTGGCTGGCCAGGCGCACCGCAGCGGCAGCCATGCTGATGCTGTGGGCGCCGATCTCGGTGGAGGTGCGCACCTCTTTGGCCACGGCAAAACTGCGCTGGAACAGCTGGTTGAGCGTGGAGCCCAGCGCGCCCGCGCTTTCGGCGGCGCGCACGGCGTCCTTCATCTGGCCGAGGATTTGCGGCTCGCCCAGCACCATGGAGTCGAGCCCGCTGGCCACGCGGAAGGCATGGCGTGCCACAGGGCCGTCTTCCAGCACGTAGGAGTGCGAGCGCAGCAGATCGGGGCTGACGCCGCCGCTGTGGGCCAGCCAGCCCAGGGTGTGGTCCAGCGCGGGCTGGTCGCCAGCGCAATAGATTTCGGTGCGGTTGCAGGTGGAAACGATGGCCGTTTCCACATTGCGGTGCTCGTGGCCCTGGCCCAGCGACTGGCGCAGGCCCTGCAAAGTGGGGGCGATTTGGTCGAGCGCAAAGGCAAAACGGCCGCGCAGATCGAGCGGCGCGGTCGTGTGGTTGATGCCAAGGGCCCAGACAGACATGCGCGGATTATAAAATTGTTGCGTGTACGGAGTGACACCGACTGCACAAGTCTTGATTTACGTCATTTTTATGGACCCGCTGACCGCCCTCAACCACCTGCTCAATTTCGCTGCGCCTGCGCTGGTTCTGGCGATGGTGCTGGTGCTCGGCAGCCGGGTTTTTATGAAAAAAACGGCTGCAGCGCTTTCCTGGTGGGCGCAGGTAGCTATCGTTTTTGTAGTGGGTTGTGGTGTTCTGGTCGCGGGTCTGTGGTGGCTGGGGCGCGACGGCAAGGTGCTGACCTATGCAGCCCTGGTGCTGGCAACGGGCACGTGCCAGTGGCTGCTGCGGCGCGGCTGGCGCGCCTGAGCCGCCCTTTTTTCAGGCTGCGGGGCTGAAAAGGTCCACCCGGTCGGTGATGATGCCGTCGGTCCCCAGGGCGATCAGGCGCTGCGCGGCCCACTCGTCGTTCACGGTGTAGCTCAGGCAGCGCAGGCCCAGGCCCTGCACCTTGTGCACCAGCGCGGCGTCCCACAGCGCGTGGTTGCAGACGAGGGCGACGCAACCCAGCTGCCGAGCCACGTCCAGGTAGCCGTCCCACAGGGTATCGACCAGCAGGGCGCGCGGCAGGTGCGCTGCCGTGGCCTGCGCACCGGCCAGCGCCTCGGGCTGGAAGGATGACAGCAGCGGGGGCACGGCCTGCCCGTGCCACAGGCGCGCTGCATGTTCGGCCACCACGCGGCCGGTGATGTCGTCGTGCCCCGGGGTGGGCTTGATTTCGATGTTCAGGAAATAGCCATTGGCGATGCAAAAGCGCGCGATGTTGTCCAGCGTCGGCAGCGGCTCGCCCGCGTACTGGCGCGCATGCCAGCGGCCGGCATCGAGCCGGGCCAGCTGGCCCCAGGGGTGGTCGCCGCCAGTGGCGCTGGCGCCCGCGCCCAACACCTGCGCTGCGTTGGTGGTGCGTGCCAGGCTTGCGTCGTGCATCAGAAAGGGCACGCCGTCGCTGGAGAGTTTGGCGTCGCACTCGAACATGCGGTAACCGTGCTGCGCGCCCAGGCGGAAGGCGGCCAGCGTGTTTTCGGGTGCCAGCTTGCCGGCGCCGCGGTGGGCAATCCAGCGGGGGTAGGGCCAGGGGGTGGTCATGCTTTTCAGATGCGCTTGCCGGTGTCGGCGTTGAACCAGTGCAGGCGGTTTTCGCGGGGGGCCACATGCAGGGTGTCGCCGGGCTGGGGGGCCAGGCGGCCTTCCTCCACGCGCACGATGAGCGGCTCGCCGTCCAGGCGGGCGTAGATCAGACGCTCGGCGCCCAGCAGTTCCACGGTGTCCACCGTCACTTCCCAGCCGTCCGTGCCCACGTCCAGGTGCTCGGGACGCACGCCCAGCAGTGTGCCGGGGCGTGCACCCGGTGCGTGGCGCAGCAGGTTCATCGGGGGCGAGCCGATGAAGCTGGCCACAAAGGTGCTGGCCGGCTGGTGGTAGACCTCCTCGGGGGTGCCAAACTGCTCCATGTGGCCGCCGTTCATCACGATCATGCGCTGCGCCAGCGTCATGGCTTCGACCTGGTCGTGCGTGACGAACAGGCTGGTGATGCCCAGTTCGCGGTGCAGCTTCTGGATTTCCAGGCGCGTTTGCGCGCGCAGCTTGGCGTCCAGGTTGGAGAGCGGCTCGTCAAACAAGAAGACCTGCGGCTGGCGCACGATGGCACGGCCCATGGCCACGCGCTGGCGCTGGCCGCCCGAGAGCTCGCGCGGCTTGCGCTCCAGCAGTTGGCCCAGCTCCAGAATCTTTGCCGCCTTGTCCACGCGTGTCTTGATTTCGTCCTTGGGCACCTTGGCGATCTTCAGGCCGTAGGCCATGTTGTCGAACACGGTCATGTGCGGGTACAGGGCGTAGTTCTGGAACACCATGGCGATGTCGCGCTTGGCGGGTTCCAGGTTGTTGACGACCTTGTCGCCAATCAGGATCTCGCCGCCCGAGATTTCCTCCAGCCCTGCCACCATGCGCAGCAGCGTGGATTTGCCGCAGCCCGACGGCCCGACGATGACGACGAATTCGCGGTCGCGGATCTCGGCGTTGACGCCGTGGATCACCTGGTTGGCCTTGGGCCCCTGGCCGTAGCGTTTGACGATGTCGCGGAGAATGATGGATGCCATAGTGCTATCAATTTAAAAGCTGTTAACGCTTGATGGATAAGCGTTAGAAGCCAATTTGTCATTATTTTTCGGTGTCCACCAGACCCTTGACGAACCATTTCTGCATCAGCACGACCACCAAGGCCGGCGGCAGCATGGCCAGGATGGCGGTCGCCATGACGATGTTCCAGTCGTTGGCCGCGTCGCCCCCGGCGATCATGCGTTTGATGCCGATCACCACGGGGTACATGTCTTCGCTGGTGGTGGCCAGCAGCGGCCAGAGGTACTGGTTCCAGCCGTAGATGAACTGGATGACGAACAGTGCGGCAATCGAGGTGCTCGACAGCGGCACCAGTACGTCCTTGAAGAAGCGCATGGGGCCTGCGCCGTCCATGCGCGCGGCTTCCACCAGTTCGTCGGGCACGGTCAGGAAGAACTGCCGGAACAAAAACGTGGCCGTGGCCGAAGCAATCAGCGGCACCGTCAGGCCCGCATAGCTGTTGAGCATGCCCAGGTCAGAGACCACCTGGTAGGTGGGGCCGATGCGCACTTCGACGGGCAGCATCAGCGTGACGAAAATCGCCCAGAAGCACAGCTGCTTGAACGGAAAGCGGAAGTACACCACCGCAAAGGCCGACAGCAGCGAGATGGCGATCTTGCCCACGGTGATGACCATGGCGGTGACGAAGCTCACCCACATCATGCGGGCCACGGGTGCGGTCGAGCCGGCGCCGTCGCCGCCGCCCAGCAATGCGGTTTTATAGGTTTCCCACAGATGGCCCCCGGGCAGCAGCGGCATGGGCGCCTGCACGATGTCCTGCGGGGTGTGGCTGGAGGCCACAAAGGCCAGGTACAGCGGAAACGCGACGATGGCCACGCCCAGCCACATCACGGCGTGCGAGAGCACGCTCAACCAGGGATTGCGTTCAACCATCAGTACTGCACCTTTTTCTCGACATAGCGGAACTGCACCACCGTGAGCGCGATGACGATCACCATCAACACCACCGACTGCGCGGCCGAGCCACCCAGGTCCAGCGCCTTGAAGCCGTCGTAGTACACCTTGTAGACCAGAATGGCCGTGTCGCGCCCCGGGCCGCCCTGGGTGGTGGCGTCGATGATGGCGAAGGTGTCGAAGAAGGCATACACCATGTTGATCACCAGCAAGAAGAAGGTGGTGGGCGTGAGCAGTGGAAACTGGATGCTCCAGAACCGCCGCCAGGGGCCTGCGCCGTCCATGGCGGCGGCCTCGATCAGCGACTTGGGGATCGATTGCAGGCCCGCAAGGAAGAACAGAAAGTTGTAGGAAATCTGCTTCCACACGGCGGCCAGGACGATCAGCGTGAGTGCGTGGGTGGAGTTGAGCAGATGGTTCCAGTGGATGCCCACATGCTCCAGCGCGTAGGCCACCACGCCCAGCGTGGGCGAGAACATGAACACCCACAGCACGCCGGCCACGGCGGGCGCCACGGCATAGGGCAGGATGAGCAGCGTCTTGTAGAACATGGCGCCACGCACGATGCGGTCGGCAAAGATGGCCAGCAGCAGCGAGATGCCAATGCCCAGCGAAGCCACCAGCAGCGAGAACCAGGCCGTGGTCTTGAAGGAATCTACATAGGCCGAATCAGCGAAAAGCTGGCGGAAATTGTCCAGGCCCACCCACTCGGTGGATGCGCCAAAGGCGTCCTGCATCTGCAGCGATTGCAGCAGCGCCTGGCTGGCGGGCCAGAAGAAGAACACCGTGATCACCGCCAACTGCGGCGCCAGCAGCACCCAGGGCAGCCAGCCTGAGCGGAACAGTACTCGTTTTTCCATCGTTCGTGTGTCAATGCAACGACCCGCCGCGCTGCGTCAGGCAATGCGGCGGGTCGTGGGGTCAGGGCCGCAGGTGCCGCCCCTGGTTTCAGGACTTGTTGGCCTTCTGGAAGCGTTCAAGCTGCTCGTTGCCGCGCCGGACAGCCGTGTCCAGCGCTTCCTTGGCGCTCTTCTTGCCGGCCCAGATCTGCTCGGTTTCCTCGTCGATGATGGTGCGGATCTGGTTGAAGTTGCCCAGGCGGATGCCGCGCGACTTGTCGGTGGTCTTGCGGATCATCTGCGTCACCGCCACATCGGTACCGGGTTTTTCCTTGTAGAAGCCCGACTTCTCGGTCATCTCGAAAGCGGCCAGGGTGATGGGGAGATAGCCCGTACGTTTGTGGCTGGCCGACTGCACCTCTGGCTGCGACAGGAAGGCAAAGAAGTCGGCGACACCCTTGTATTCGACCGGTTTCTTGCCCGACATCACCCACAGGCTGGCGCCGCCGATGATGGTGTTCTGGGGCGCCCCCGCGACGTCGGGGTAGTAGGGCAGCTGGCTGATGCCGTAGGCAAACTTGGCTTCCTTGCTGACGCGGGCATACAGGCCCGACGAGCCGGTGATCATCGCGCACTCACCCGAGGGGAACGACACGTCGGCCGCATTGGCCCGGCCCTTGTAGATGAACAGGCCCTGCTTGGACATGTTGGCCAGGTTCTCGAAGTGGCGCAGATGCAGCGGCGAATTGAATGCCAGGCGGGAATCGGTGCCGCCAAAGCCATTGTTCTTGGTGGCAAACAGGGTGTTGTGCCAGGTCGAGAAGCTCTCGAGCTGCGTCCAGCTGATCCAGCTCGTGGTGAAGGGGCACTTCTCGCCATTGGCCTTGAGCTTGGCGGCTGCAGCGACCACTTCGGGCCAGGTGGTGGGGGCTTTTTCGGGGTCCAGACCGGCGGCCTTGAACTTGTCCTTGTTGTAATAAAAGATCGTCGTCGAGCTGTTGAACGGGAAGCTCAGCATCTGGCCATTGGGTGCCGTGTAATAACCGGCCACGGCGGGGATGTAGGCCTTGGGATCGAACTTGGCCTTGGCTTGTTGCATGACTTCGCCCACGGGCTTGACGGCTGTCTTGGCGGCCATCATGGTGGCGGTGCCTACCTCGTACACCTGCAGGATGTGCGGCGCATTGCCGGCGCGGAAGGCGGCAATGGCGGCCGTCATGTTTTCGTCATACGTGCCCTTGAAGGTGGGCACCACCTTGTATTCCTTCTGGCTCTCGTTGTATTGCTTGGCCAGGTCATTGACCCACTCGCCCAGCGGGCCGCTCATGGCGTGCCACCACTGGATTTCGGTTTGAGCCTGGGCCGCCGTGCTGGCCATCAGGGCCACGGCAGCGCAAACAGCCAGGGAACGGTGTTTCATGGGTATCTCCTCGCACAAATGGACAAGCGAATCATCGTAGGACGACAGCATGACAGAACCATGTCTGTCACACAGGCAAGGGGCTTTTGTAACCACGCCCGCTGGATTCCTCCAGCGGGTAAACCCCGCTTGGCGCGGGGATATTTGCCCATGATGCGGTTAGTGGTGCCTCTCCAGCA
Organism: Giesbergeria sp.; assembly: GCA_026647025.1. GTDB lineage: Bacteria > Pseudomonadota > Gammaproteobacteria > Burkholderiales > Burkholderiaceae_C > Simplicispira. The sequence continues at coordinate 3,365 of JAPKHH010000008.1, read as the reverse complement.
CACGGATTTGTGCGCTGCACCATGCTAGGATCATTTCGCACATTCACCAGAGCCGGGCCTGCTGCGCAGCAGGCCAGCCTCGTATCGCATCAGGATAGCCATGGGCCCCACATCGCTGGACAAAAGCAAAATCAGGTTTCTTCTGCTGGAGGGCCTGCACCCTTCGGCGCTGCAGGTACTGCAAAACGCTGGCTACAGCCAGATCGAGTCGGTGTCCGGCGCCTTGCCGCAAGAGGAACTGATCGAGCGCATCGCCGACGTGCACTTCATCGGCATCCGTTCGCGCACACAGCTCACCGCCGAGGTGCTGGCGCATGCGCACAAGCTGGTGGCCATCGGGTGCTTCTGCATCGGCACCAACCAGGTCGACCTGAAGGCTGCGCGGGAGCGGGGCATTGCGGTCTTCAACGCCCCCTATTCCAATACCCGCTCCGTGGCCGAACTGGTGCTGGCCGAAGCCATCCTGCTGCTGCGCGGCGTGCCGGAGAAGAACGCCGTGGCGCACCGGGGCGGCTGGCTCAAGTCGGCCGACAACGCGTTCGAGGTGCGTGGCAAGCAGCTCGGCATCGTGGGCTACGGCGCGATTGGTTCGCAGTTGTCCGTGCTGGCCGAGGCGCTCGGTATGCAGGTGCAGTTCCATGACGTGGTGGCCAAGCTGCCCCTGGGCAATGCGCGCCAGGCGGCCGGGCTGCCCGAACTGCTGGCTTCCAGCGACGTCGTGACGCTGCACGTGCCCGAGCTGCCTTCCACGCAATGGATGATCGGCGCGGCCGAAATCGCGGCGATGAAACCCGGCGCCATTCTCATCAACGCCTCGCGCGGCACCGTCGTCGAGATCGAGCCACTGGCCCAGGCGTTGAGAGACGGCAAACTGCTGGGCGCCGCCGTGGACGTGTTCCCGGTCGAGCCGCGCAGCAACAAGGACGAATTCATCTCCCCGCTGCGCGGCCTGGACAACGTCATCCTCACGCCGCATATCGGTGGTTCCACCCTGGAGGCGCAGGCCAATATCGGGCTGGAAGTGGCGGAAAAACTCGTCAAGTACAGCGACAACGGCACCACCACTTCTTCGGTCAACTTCCCCGAAGTGGCCCTGCCCGCGCAGCGCGGCACGCACCGCATCCTGCATGTGCACCGCAACGTGCCGGGGGTCATGGCCGAGATCAACCGCGTGTTCTCCGACAACCAGATCAACGTGGCCGCCCAGTCGCTGCAGACCAACGAAGCCATTGGCTATGTGGTGATCGACATCGATGCCGCATCGTCCGAGCTGGCGCTGCAGAAGCTCCAGCAGGTACCGCATACGCTGCGCTGCCGCGTGCTGTTCTAGGCTTTTTGCAGGTTCTGGCGCCCTTGTGCTGGCCTGCAGGCCGTGCAAGGGCGTTTTCCGTAGGGCGCCCTTAAAATACGCAGCCCCGAGTTTCCCAGGCCACCGGGCGCGCGCCCTTACCCCAGGTTTTACCGAATGAATGCTCCCACCGCGTTGGCCGCCCTCATGGCGCAGGCCCCCGAGCCCGTGCGATTGCGCGAAATCCCCTACAACTACACAAGCTTCTCGGACCGCGAGATCGTCATCCGGCTGCTGGGCGAGAAGGCCTGGGGCACCCTGCAGCAACTGCGCCAGGAGCGCCAGACGGGCCGCTCGGCGCGCATGCTGTACGAGGTGCTGGGCGATATCTGGGTGGTGCAGCGCAACCCCTACCTGCAGGATGACCTGCTCGACAACCCCCAGCGCCGCCGCCAGCTCGTGCAGGCCCTGGAGCACCGCCTGGGCGAGGTGCAAAAGCGCCGCACGCCCGACAGCGATGCGCTGCGCGATGCCCTGGTGGGCGACCTGCTGCAGGCCGCCGCTGCGGCCGTGCAGCGCTTTGACGCCTCTTTTCAGGATGTGGCCGACCTGCGCCGCAAGGTGCGCCGCACGCTGGGGCGCCTGACGGCGGGTGACAACATCAAGTTTGACGGCCTCTCGCGCGTGAGCCATGTGACCGACGCGACCGACTGGCGTGTCGAGTACCCCTTTGTGGTGCTCACCCCCGACACCGAGGCCGAGATGGCCGGACTGGTCAAGGGCTGCATCGACCTCGGCCTGACCATCATTGCGCGGGGCGGCGGCACGGGCTATACCGGCGGCGCCATTCCGCTGACCGACCGCAGCGCCGTCATCAACACCGAAAAACTCGAAGCCATGACCGAGGTGGAGATGGTGCGCCTGCCGGGGCTGGACCGGGAAGTGGCCACGATCTGGACCGAAGCCGGTGTGGTCACCCAGCGCGTGGCCGATGCCGCCGAGCGTGGCGGCTATGTGTTTGCGGTGGACCCGACCAGCGCCGAAGCTTCGTGCATTGGCGGCAACATCGCCATGAATGCGGGCGGCAAAAAAGCCGTGCTGTGGGGCACGGCGCTGGACAACCTGGCCAGCTGGCGCATGGTCACGCCCGATGCGCAGTGGCTGGAAGTCACCCGGCTGCAGCACAACCTGGGCAAGATCCACGACGCCGAAACCGCCAGCTTCGAGCTGAAGTATTTCGAGGCCGATGGCAAGACACCCGTCCGCACCGAGCGGCTCGACATTGCCGGCCCGTCGTTCCGCAAGGAGGGCCTGGGCAAGGACGTGACCGACAAGTTTCTCTCGGGCCTGCCCGGCATCCAGAAAGAAGGCTGCGACGGGCTGATTACCAGCGCCCGCTGGGTGGTGCACCGCATGCCCGAGCACACCCGCACCGTGTGCCTGGAATTCTTTGGCCATGCCCGCAACGCTGTGCCCAGCATTGTCGAGATCAAGGATTTCATGTTTGCGGAGGCGGCGCGCAGCGGCGTGCTGCTGGCTGGTCTGGAGCATCTGGACGACCGCTACCTGAAAGCCGTGGGCTATGCCACCAAGTCCAAGCGCGGCGGCCTGCCCAAGATGGTGCTGGTGGGGGACATTGCCGGTGACGATGCCGATGCGGTGGCGCGTGCCACCAGCGAGGTGGTGCGCATTGCCAATTCGCGCAGCGGCGAGGGCTTTGTCGCCATCAGCCCCGAGGCGCGCAAGAAGTTCTGGCTGGACCGCAAGCGCACAGCCGCCATTTCGCGCCACACCAACGCCTTCAAGATCAACGAGGACGTGGTCATCCCGCTGCCGCGCATGGCCGAGTACACCGACGGCATCGAGCGCATCAACATCGAGCTGAGCCTGCGCAACAAACTGCGCCTGTGCACCGAGCTCGACGCTTTTCTGCGCCGTGGCAACCTGCCCTTGGGCCCGCAGGGCGCGGGCGACGCCGATACCGCCTCGCCCGAAATGCTGCAGGAGCGTGTGGACCAGGCCTTGGTCGTGGTGGAGCAGGCGCGCCAGCTGTGGGCCGGCTGGCTGCAGGATGTGC
>JAPKHH010000079.1:0-15948 GCA_026647025.1 Giesbergeria sp. | reverse complement strand
ATTGAGCAGCGGCGCACTGCTGCACACGATCAGACGCACAAAACCATAAAAACAATAGCTACTAGCGCTTACCAGATAAGCGCCAGAGGCCATTTTCATTCAACTTTTGGCCTGAAGGCCCTGCCCCCTTTCCGAAAGACCTGCCATGCCCACCACCGCACCATTCAAGATCGCTGTCATCGCCGGAGACGGTATCGGCAAGGAAGTCATGCCCGAGGGCCTGCGCGTGCTGCAGGCCGCCGCCCAGCGCTTTGGGCTGCAGCTCGACATCACCCCCATCGCCTGGGCCAGCTGCGACTACTACGCCGCGCACGGAAAAATGATGCCCGATGACTGGAAAGCGCAGCTCGCTGGCATGGACGCCATTTTCTTCGGCGCCGTGGGTTGGCCTGCGGCCGTGCCCGACCATGTTTCGCTGTGGGGCTCGCTGCTCAAGTTCCGCCGCGAGTTCGACCAGTACATCAACCTGCGCCCCGTGCGCCTGTTCGACGGCGTGCCCTGCCCGCTGGCGGGCCGCAAGAGCGGCGACATCGACTACCTGGTGGTGCGCGAGAACACCGAGGGCGAATACACGTCCCTGGGCGGCATCATGTACGAGGGCACCGACCGCGAAATCGTCATCCAGGAATCGGTCTACTCGCGCCACGGCGCCCACCGGCTGCTCAAATACGCCTTCGACCTGGCGCAAAGCCGCCCGCGCAAACACGTCACCCTGGCCACCAAAAGCAACGGTATCGCCATCAGCATGCCCTGGTGGGACCAGCGCGCCGACCACATTGCCCAGGGCTACCCCGACGTCACGCTGGACAAGCAGCACATCGACATCCTCACCGCGCGCTTTGTGCTGCAGCCGGGCCGCTTCGACGTGGTGGCCGCCACCAACCTGTTTGGCGACATCCTCAGCGACCTGGGCCCCGCCACCACTGGCACCATCGGCCTGGCGCCGTCCGCCAACCTGAACCCCGAGCGCCTGTTCCCCAGCCTGTTCGAGCCCGTGCACGGCTCGGCGCCCGACATCTACGGCCAGAACATCGCCAACCCCATCGCCATGGTCTGGTCGGGCGCGCTGATGCTCGATTTTCTGACCCACGGCCAGGGTGCCGGGCGCGCAGCGCACGATGCCATCGTGGCGGCGATGGAAGAAGTCATCAAACACGGACCGCGCACGCCGGATTTGGGCGGCACGGCAAATACGACGCAGGTGGGGGAAGCGATAGCAAAGGTGGTGGCCCAGCACTGAATTCCCGGCCGCAGACTGAATTCACTTTTTTTGGTGGCTACCGGCGCTTTCATTGGTTGCCAAATCGTACGCTTTTACGTACCATGGCACCTCGTTTCAGGAGCGCCCCATGCACACCCTTACCGCCAGCGAAGCCCGCGCCAATCTGTACCGCCTCATTGATGAGGCGGCCGAATCGCACAAGCCCATTACCATTTCTGGCAAGCGCAGCAGCGCCGTGCTCGTCGCTGCGGAAGATTGGAGCGCGATTCAAGAAACCTTGTATTTGCTTGCAGTTCCAGGCATGCGCGAGTCCATCAAAACCGGCATGGCGGAACCTCTCGCAAGCAGTGCCCAGGAGCTTGAGTGGTGACTTGGGCTGTCGTTTTTGCCAAGCACGCACTCAAGGATGCCAAAAAGCTTTCGGCCAGCGGCCTCAAAACCAAAACGCAAGAACTGCTCACGCTGCTGGCCCGCGATCCATTTCAAAATCCGCCGCCGTTCGAAAAACTTGTCGGAGATCTCGCCGGGGCGTACTCTCGCCGGATCAACATTCAGCATCGCATCGTGTACGAAGTTTTTCTCGAAGAAAAAACGGTTCGTGTTTTACGCATGTGGACGCACTACGAATAATCTTCAGGCGGATGCCAACGCTCGGCACGTTGCCGCAGCGGCATAGCAAACGCAGCGCCAAAAAAACAAGGGCTCCCGATCGCGGGAGCCCTTGTTTCTTTTGTTTTGCCTGCAAGCCTTGCGCAATCAGCTCCCCGCCACCTTCATCCGATTCACCAGCAGGGAACCCACCGTCTTGGCACCGTAGTTGTAGGTGTCGGCCCCGACCGCCTCGATGCCCTTGAGCATGGTCTTGAGGTTGCCCGCGATGGTGATCTCGTGCACCGGAAAGGCGATCTCGCCGTTCTCCACCCAGAAGCCGCTGGCGCCGCGCGAGTAGTCGCCCGTCACATAGTTGACGCCCTGGCCCATGAGTTCGACCACGAACAGGCCAGTGCCCAGCTTTTTCAGCATGGCGTCCAGGTCATCGCCTTTTTTGGTGCGGCGCGATGTCAGCACCAGGTTGTGCGAGCCACCGGCGTTGCCGGTGGTTTTCATGCCCAGTTTGCGGGCCGAGTAGCTGCTGAGGAAATAGCCCTGCACGCGCCCGGCATCCACCACCTTGCGGGGCTGCACGCGCACGCCTTCTTCGTCAAACGGCGAACTGCCCTTGCCGCGCAGGATGAACGGGTCTTCCAGGATGTCGATGTGCGCGGGGAAGACCGGCTTGCCCAGCGCATCGAGCAGGAAGGTGCTCTTGCGGTACAGCGCACCGCCGCTGATGGCCTGCACAAAGCCGCCCAGCAGGCCTGCGGCCAGCGATGATTCGAACAGCACCGGGCACTCGGTGGTGGCAATCTTGCGGCTGCCCAGGCGCGACAGCGCCCGCTGGGCCGCATAGCGGCCTATCGCCGCAGGCGCTGCCAGTTCGGCCGCACTGCGCTGCGAGCTGTACCAGGCGTCGCGCTGCATTTCGCCGTTCTTGCCGGGCAGCGAGGCGATGGGTGAACAGGAGAGACTGTGGCGCGAGGTGGCATAGCCACCCCGGAAGCCCCGCGTGTGCGCGCTGAAAAAATGGCTTTGCTGCGCCGACACACCCGCGCCTTCGCTGTTGGTGATGCGCCGGTGGGTGGCAAACGCCGCGGCCTCGCATTCGAGGGCGATGCGCGTGGCTTCTTCGCCGGTCAAGGCCCAGGGGTGGAACAGGTCGAGGTCGCGATGGGTCTCGGGCGGTGCAATGTCGTCGGCGTCTGGCAGCCCGGCCACCGGGTCTTCGGCGGTGAAGCGGGCGATGTCGTAGGCGGCTTGCACCGTGCGCTCGATGGCGGCGGACGAAAAGTCCGACGTGCTGGCATTGCCCCGGCGGTGGCCGATGTAGACCGTCACGCCCAGCGATTTGTCGCGGTTGCGCTCCACGGTTTCCAGCTCGCCCTTGCGCACGCCCACGGACAAACCGCAGCCCTCGGAGGCCTCGGCACCGGCATCGGTGGCGCCCAGCTTTTTCGCGTGTGCGAGGGCCTGGTCCACAAGTTGTTCAAAAAACGGGCGGGAATAGCTGAAGCCCGTATCGGCGGAGGAATGCGTATGGTTCATGGCGACGGCTATGATACTTGCCGCAGTGGCACCCGCCTGGCGCGGCACCCTCGCCCGCACTCCAAGACGCCACCCTTTTCCCCCGGATTCCACCATGTCACGCAAACCCACCAAAGGCTACTTCGTGAAAGGCCAGTTTGTTGCCGAAGGCAGCGAACTGGACCTGCAGCTCAAGGCCGAACTCAAAGGCACCCCCGAGGCCAGCCGCACCGACCTCAAGCGCGAGAGCGACGAACTGCAGGACCTGGGCAAGGAACTGCTGACCCTGCGTGCCGACCTGTTCAACCGCCTGGGCCTGCCCGACAAGCTGGTGGAGGCCGTGCTCGAAGCCCGGCGCATCACCAACTTCGAGGGCAAGCGCCGCCAGATGCAGTTTGTCGGCAAGCTCATGCGCAAGCTCGATCCCGACATGGTGCAGGCCGTGCGCGATGCGCTGACCGAGCAGCGCAGCGGCTCGGCCCGCGAGAAGCTGGCCCTGCACCAGGCCGAGCAGTGGCGCGACCGCCTGATCGCACAGGACGGTGCCCAGGCCGAGTGGATTGACCTCTACCCCGCCACCGACATCCAGCAACTGCGCGCCCTGATCCGCCAGGCGCGCAAGGATGCCCCCACCGAGAACAACACCACCGTCTCGCAAGGCCTGGCACCCCGCAAGGGCCGTGCCTACCGCGAACTGTTTGCGCTGGTGCGCGCACAGATTTCCGGCACCGGCGCAGATGCCGAAGCCGACCCCGCCGACGAGGATGAAGACGACCATGCCTGACACCCGTGCCCACGATCCCGTCAAGATCGGCATTGTCTCCGTCAGCGACCGCGCCAGCAGCGGCGTCTATGAAGACAAAGGCCTGCCTGCGCTGCAGGGCTGGCTGACCAGCGCGCTGAAGAACCCCCTCACGTTCGAGGCGCGCCTGATCCCTGACGAGCAGGACCACATCAGCGCCACCCTGATCGCGCTGATCGATAGCGGCTGCAGCCTGGTGCTGACCACTGGCGGCACCGGCCCGGCCCTGCGCGACGTGACCCCTGAGGCCACGCTGGCCGTGGCGCACAAGGAGATGCCGGGCTTTGGCGAACAGATGCGCCAGATCAGCCTGCGCTTTGTGCCCACGGCGATCCTCTCGCGCCAGGTGGCGGTGGTGCGGGGCCAGAGCCTCATCATCAACCTGCCCGGCCAGCCCAAGGCCATTGCCGAAACGCTGGAGGGCCTGAAGGATGCGGACGGCCAGCAGCTCGTGCCCGGCATTTTTGCCGCCGTGCCCTACTGCATCGACCTGATTGGCGGGCCGTACCTGGAAACGCACGACGCCGTGTGCAAGGCGTTCCGACCCAAGAGCGCGGTGCGGTCCACGGCCGCCTGAATACCCCTGTTTTTTCGTCACCCGCACCATGCCGATTTACCGCTGCAACCAATGCGGCTTCGTTTCCGAAGAAGCCACCGCTCCTATTGGCACCCAGATGCCCTGCGCCCGCTGCGGCACGGCCACGACGGTATTTGGCACGGTCTTTTATGTGGAGAAACTGGTCGAACGCTATTTCTCGGCGATGCGCGAGATCAAGGCCCTGCAGCAGCCGGATGCCCCGCCCGCAGCCGAGCCCGCAAGCGGTTCCAGCGCCGCCGCTGCAGCGCCGAATGCCACACAGGACATGCCATCGCCCCTGCAGGACGTCAACCTGCACAACACCAGCCTGCTGGCCACGGCAGAGCAGCATGCCCCACTGCAGGCATGGTTTGCTGCGCGCCAGATCGAAGCGCAATTCGACTATGCCCAGGTGGATACCAGCGGTTTCTTTGACGACGCCGCACGCATGGTGGGCCAGGGCTATGCCCTGTTTGCCGAACTGATGGACCGTGTGCGTTTTGCCTACCGCAAAAGCCACAGCTGGGTGAACCTGGAACTCGCCAGCCTGCCCCAAAAGGATGCGCAGGCCATCAATACCCTGTGCCGCCAGCTCTACAGCCACACCTTTTTTGCCCGCTACCACTACCAGAAGCCGGAGAAAATCGTGCGGCTCACACTGCAGACGGCGCCCGCCGTGCGCCAGTTTTTCGATGGCGGCTGGCTGGAGTGGTACGCCTTCATCACCCTGATCGAGCTGGCCCAGCAGCGCGGCAAGGATTTCTCGTGTGCACGTGGGGTGAAGGTGGTATTCCCCAACGAAGACCTGCATGAACTGGACGTGGTGTGCCTGCCTGCAGGCCAGCCCCCGATCTGCATCGAATGCAAATCGGGCGAGTTTCGCCGTGACATCGACAAATACCTGCGCCTGCGCAAGCGCCTGGGACTGGACCGCCATCGCTTCGTGATCTGCGCCGCCGACCTCACGCAGGAACAGGCGGCCGGGCTCACGGCCATGTACGAACTGACGTTTGTCAACCTGGAAACGCTGGCGCCGCACCTGGCCACGCTGTTGTAGCGGGTACGTGCACCCGTACCAAGGATTACTTAATTGATAGCACGTAGCGCTTGGATTGATTGGTTTTCAGATATTTTTCCACCTGAAAACCAATAGGATCAAGCGCCAGAAGCTCTCTTTTCAGGAGCAATCACTCACCCACCAGGTCGTTGAGCTTGCCCGCCTCGAAGTGCTCCTGCAGCGCCGCATCATCGGGCACGCAATCGCCTGTCTTCACGCAGTCCGACAGCTTTTCGATGGCCTGCCACAGGCATGACAGAAACGTCCATAGAAGCCATCTAAGATCGCCACATTCCAACGACTAAAGCGCTCTAGTAGCTGCATCTAACATGCTAAAAAGAATAGTGTCTCTCCTGATCCTGGCGGTCAGCCTGGCGGCATGCGGAGGCGGGTCGGACAACCCGACACCAGCCAAACGATTGGAGGGCGAAATTTTTGGCCCAATTCATCATGTGATTGATGCAGAGATTCGATCGAACGTTGGCTATTCCGGCTCACTGGAAACCTCCCGCTACTTGCAAAAAATAGGCAAGGCCAATGTTCTGGATTTTCTTTTCATGTTTCCGATCCTCGATCGCGGCGCTGTCCGGCTTGTCAGCAATGCCGAAGCGCGCCTCGATGAGTACATTGCGCAAAACAACGATGTGCTGCTTCCTGGGGTTCGTCTTTACTTGATCGATGAGATGTACCTCGGGGCGGCACTGGTACAGGATGACCCGGTGGAGTACCAAGCCCAACTAGACGATCTAAAGCGCGGTATTGCACTGGTACGCCAACGGTTACCACAAGCCAGACTGGGGATTTCTTTCAGCCCACATGCCACCCTGAACAATCCCAAGGTCATGCCATTCATCCAGTCCGCAATTGCGCTGGTGGATTGGGTGGGCACCACGTCGTACTGGCTGGGCGACAAAGCGACTATTCCTGCTCTACATGAATGGTCGCGCACTTTTCCGATGCTTGCAAAGCATGCACAGCCCACGGTCGAGACTTGGTACATCGCACAAGCATTTCGCGCTCCCTCATGGGACAAGCAGGTGTTCCGGGAGTACATGCAGACGGAGTTGCAACTGTCCGATGCATATGACGCGATCATTTTTTTCGGCTGGCAGGAAACTTCGGAACTGTCGGCATTGACAGCTGGACGCCTCTTCGAGCCAGAAACACGGACACTCTACAGCCGATTTCTTAACCGCTAAACGCTTCCAGTCGAACTTCTCCAAGATATACCAGAGGCGGTATTACTTACTCACTCGCCCACGAGGTCGTTGAGCTTGCCCGCCTCGAAGTGCTCCTGCAGCGCCGCATCATCGGGCACGCAATCGCCTGTCTTCACGCAGTCCGACAGCTTTTCGATGGCCTGCCACAGCAGTGCAATCTGGTGCTCCTGCGATGAGGCGTTGTCGATCAGGCCGCGCATCGCCTGGGAGAGCGGATCGTCTTCCTGGGTAATGCCGTAGGCGGTGAACTTGGGCGCCTGGGGCTCGGTCACATCAGCGCTCTGGCCTTCCTTGGACGGAATGATGCGCGCCGGAATGCCCACCGCCGTGGCACCGGCCGGGACGGGCTTGATGACCACGGCGTTGCTGCCGATCTTGGCACCATCACCAATCTCGAAACCGCCCAGCACCTTGGCACCGGCGCTCACCACGACGTCGCGGCCCAGCGTGGGGTGGCGCTTGGTGCCCTTGTAGAGCGAGGTGCCGCCCAGCGTCACGCCCTGGTAGATGGTGCAGCCATCGCCAATCTCGGCCGTCTCGCCCACGACCACGCCCATGGCGTGGTCAAAAAACACGCGCTCGCCAATCTTTGCGCCGGGGTGGATTTCAATGCCGGTCAGCCAGCGCGAGAGGTGCGAGATGAAACGGCCCAGCCACTTCAGGCCATGGTTCCAGCACCAGTGGGCACGGCGGTGCAGCACCAGGGCGTGCAGGCCGGGGTAGCAGGTCAGGGCCTCCCAGCGGCTGCGCGCGGCGGGGTCGCGCTCAAGAATGCACTGGATGTCGGAGCGCAGGCGGGTGAACATGGGCGATGGTGCTGTGCAACAAAAAAAGGAGGATCAGTCTAGCGCTTCGGCTGCGCCGTCTCGATCATGGCCTTGGCAACACCGCGCAGGATGTGGATTTCTTCGGGAGCCAGTTGCGCGCGGTTGAAAAGCTGGTTGAGCCGCGGCATGAGCTTTTTGGGCGCTGCCGGGTCGAGGAAGCCGATGGCGGTGAGCGCCTGCTCCCAGTGCGCCAGCATGCCCGCCACCTGGGCGGCATCGGCCAGCGCGCCCCCGGGCGCGGCCGCCTGCACGGCAAAACCGCCCAGGGCCTGGCGCCATTCGTAGGCAATGACCTGGATGGCCGCCCCCAGGTTGAGCGAACCAAAACCGGGGTTGGTGGGAATGGACAGCGCCACATGGCAGCGGTACACGTCCTCATTGGCCATGCCAAAACGCTCGGAGCCAAACAGGAAGCCGATGCCGGCCTCGCCGGGTGGCTCTGCATTTTCTTGACCCATTTTGGCCTCCAGCGCTTGACCATCAAGCGCTGGCAGCTCCTCTTTCAATAGCATCTCAAAATGCGCACGCGGCGCGCGCGTGGGCGGGCCAAAGTCGCGCGGCGTCATGGCGGTGGCGCACAGGTGGCTGATGCCGTCCAGCGCCTCGTCCAGCGTTTCGACGATGCGTGCGTTGTGCAGCACATCCAGCGCACCGCTGGCGCGCTGGATGGTCTCCTCGCGCCGCAGCACATTGGGCCAGCGCGGGGCGACCAGCACCAGGTCGTCAAAGCCCATGGTCTTCATGGCGCGGGCGCAGGCGCCCACGTTGCCGGCATGGCTGGTGTTGATCAGGATGAAACGGGTCTTCATGGGCACGCAGGCACGGTCAAGGGTGCGGTGAAAAATGCAGTCCACAGGCGGGGCGGGTAAAATCCAGCGCTTATTGTCGCCGCCCGCATCGCCGGGCCGCGGTATTTTCTGTTCCTGGCCCGCGCAACCACGCCACAAGCCGTGTCGCGCACACCTGCACAATCTATGTCGTCCAATCTGCACCCCATGCTCAACGTGGCCATCAAGGCCGCCCGCGCCGCCGGCGCCATCATCAACCGCGCGGCCCTGGACGTGGAGGCTGTGCGCATCTCGCAAAAGCAGATCAACGACTACGTGACCGAGGTGGACCACGCCAGCGAGAAGGCCATCATCGAGACCCTGCTCACCGCCTACCCCGGCCACGGCATCCTGGCCGAGGAATCGGGCAGCCAGCACGGCGCCAAGGATTCGGAGTTTGTCTGGATCATCGACCCGCTGGACGGCACCACCAACTTCATCCACGGCTTTCCGGTCTATTGCGTGAGCATTGCCCTGGCGGTGCGCGGCAAGATCGAGCAGGCCGTCATTTACGACCCCAGCCGCAACGACCTGTTCACCTCCACCAAGGGCCGCGGCGCCTACCTGAACGAGCGGCGCATCCGCGTGAGCAAGCGCACCCAGCTCAAGGCCTGTCTGGTTTCGACGGGGTTCCCGTTCCGCCCGGGCGACAACTTCAAGAACTACCTGACCATGATGGGCGACGTGATGCAGCGTACCGCGGGTCTGCGCCGCCCCGGCGCCGCTGCGCTGGACCTGGCCTACGTGGCCGCCGGGTACACCGACGGCTTCTTCGAGACCGGCCTGAACATCTGGGACGTGGCCGCCGGTTCGCTGCTGGTGACCGAGGCCGGTGGCCTGGTGGGCAACTTCACGGGCGAATCCGATTTTCTGGAGCAGAAGGAATGCCTGGCGGGCAGCCCCCGCATCTACGGGCAGCTGGTGCAGATTCTGGGCAAGTACAGCAAATTTGCCGGTGCCGGCGACAAGGCCGCGCTGCGCCAGGCCGCCGAGAAACCTGCGGCAGAGGCGGCCCATGAAACGCCCGCAAGCGACGATACCGGCGCCGACGAAGACGCCAACTTCTGATCGGGCGGACTGCGCGGGGCGCCGTTCAGTCCGGGTATTTCAGCGCGATGTCGCGGAACTCTTCCGCGATGTCGATGAAGGCATCGACCACATCGGGGTCGAACTGCGTCCCCCGCCCTTTCACGATGGCGCTGCAGGCCTGCTCGTGCGTGCTGGCGCTCTTGTAGATGCGCTGGCTGATGATGGCGTCGTACACATCGGCCAGCGCCATCAGGCGCCCGGGCACAGGAATCGCATCACCCGCCAGGCACAGCGGGTAGCCCGTGCCGTCCCAGCGCTCATGGTGGCAGCAGGCCATGTCCTTGGCCACGTTCAAGAACCGCACCCGCATGCCCAGGCGGCGTTCGGCCCCTTCAATCGCCTTGCGGCCCAGCAGGGTATGTTCTTTCACCACCTCGAACTCGTTGTCGGTCAGCTTGCCCGGCTTGAGCAGGATATGGTCCGGTATGCCGATCTTGCCGATATCGTGCAGCGGCGCTGATTTGTAAATCAGCTCGATCATCTGGGTGTTCAGCACGGCCTCGAAACGCGGGTGTGCGCGCAGGCGCTCGGCCAGGGCTTTCACATAGAGCTGCGTGCGCCGGATGTGGTTGCCGGTTTCGTCGTCGCGCGTTTCGGCCAGGGAGGCCATGGCCATGATGGTCACATCCTGCAGGGCCTGCACTTCCAGGGTGCGCAAGGCCACCTCGCGTTCGAGATAAGCGCTTTTGTCGCGCAGAAAATCGGCCGTGGCCTTGAGCGCCAGGTGGGTCTGCACCCGTGCCAGCACGATGGGCGGGCTCATGGGTTTGGTGATGTAGTCCACCGCGCCCAGCTCCAGGCCCAGGCGTTCGTCGTCACGGTCGGCGCGGGCCGTCAGAAAGATGATGGGAATATCGCGCGTGGCGGCCGCCGCCTTGAGCTGGCGGCACACTTCATATCCGTCCATCTCCGGCATCATGATGTCGAGCAGCACCAGGTCAGGCACGGGATCGGTCTGCGCGGCCTTGAGCGCGCGGGCGCCGCTGTTGGCCACCTTGACGCGGTAGTGCTCACCCAGCAGTTCGGACACCAGCACCAGGTTGTCGGGCGTGTCGTCCACCACCAGCACGGTGGGCGTCTGGCGATTGCGCCACTCGACGGGCAGATCCTCCATGGATTCACGCTGCATGGCTGTTCCCTTCTCGTCTGTGCCCGGTGGGGTGTCCGGGCCTCTGCGGTGGTTGTGCCAGCCACCCGGTCAGGGCGGCCAGCGCGGGTTCAAAGTCAAACTGATCGATATGGCCCTGCACAGCCGCCAGCGCCGGGCCCAGCGCCTGGGCCAGCAGTGTGGCATGTTCCCGCACAAAGCTGCGTGCGGCCGGGTCGTCGCGTTGCAGGAGTTCGTGCAGTTGAACGACTGCCGCGTGCGCCGGCGCGCTGGGGGCACAGGTGGCCTCGCTGGTGTGCGGCGCCCCCGGGGCCTGCGCACCATGCCAGGCAGACAGTGGCTGCACCAGGGCGTCGAGCGCCGCGCCCAGTGCGCCGAGCAGGCGCAGGGCATCACCGTGCGCTGCCGCCGGGCCGCGCAGGCAGTCTTCCAGCTGGCCCGCGACATCCTGCAGGGCGGTGGCGCCTACCGTGCCGGCCAGGCCCCGCAAGGTATGGGCATCACGCGCCGCCTGTTCGTGGTGGCCCTGGGCCAAGGCCTGGCCAATGCGCTGCGCCGCGCCCGACTGGCTGTCCATGAAACGGTGCAGCAATTCTGCGTAGAACGCGGGGCGGCCCAGTGCATTGCGCAGGCCCTGGGCCATGTCCAGGCCCGCCACCGGCAGCGGCAGCCCGTCGGACAGCGCGCCATGTTCCGCGCGCGCTGCGGGGGCCGCCGGGGCGCTGGACGCCGCGGGTGCAATCCAGCGCTGCAGGGCTTCCCACAACCGCGCAGGAACAATGGGTTTGGCCAGGTGGTCGTTCATGCCGGCGTCCAGGCAACGCTGGCGGTCGGCATCGAGGGCATTGGCGGTCATGGCAACGATCGGCAGGCCCGCCAGGCGAGGGTCTGCGCGCATCTGGCGGGTCGCCTCCAGGCCATCCATCACAGGCATCTGCATGTCCATCAGCACCAGGTCGTAGGGCTGGCTGCGCGCCATGTCAAGACTTTGCTGGCCGTCGGCGGCCACATCCACCTGCACCCCCGCTTCCTGCAGCAGCTCGCGCGCAACCTGCTGGTTCAGCTCGTTGTCCTCCACCAGCAGCACGCGCGCGCCTTGCAGCACGGGGCAGGACTGCGGCACGGCGGCTGGCAGTGCCGCATCGTCCTGCGGCATCTGGCCCAGCACCTGCATGAGGGTGTCGAACATGACGGAGGCACTCACCGGCTTGATGAGCACCTCCTCGATTCCCTGCCGCTGGGCGGAGCGCAGCACATCTTCACGGCCAAAGGCAGTGACCATGACGCGGTGCGGCAAGCGGGGCAGATTCAGCTCGCCAATGCGCCGCCCCAGCTCCAGCCCGTCCATGCCGGGCATTTGCCAGTCAAGCACCACCAGGTCGAAGGGCTGCGCCCGGGCCCCTGCCTGCTGCACGGCGGCCAACGCCTCGGCGCCGGAATGCGCCTGCTGCACCTCAAAGCTCATGGACTGCAGCATCTCGGCGATCACGGTGGCGGCGTGGGCGTTGTCGTCCACCACCAGCACCCGCAGGCCGCGCAGCTTGGGTGTGGGCAGCAGGGGACGGGCGGGGGCACCGCGCCGCAACGGCACGGTGAACCAGAACGTGGAGCCACGCCCGGGCTCGCTGTGCACACCGACCTCACCACCCATCAACTCGGCCAGGCTCTTGCTGATGGCCAGGCCCAGGCCGGTGCCGCCATAGCGGCGTGTGGTGGAGGTGTCGGCCTGCTGGAAGCTCTGGAACAGGCGATCGATCTGCTCGGCAGACAGGCCAATACCGGTGTCGCACACCTCGAAGCGCAACACCACTGCATCGCCCCGCTGCTCCTGCACGCGCACCACGATGCCCACATCGCCCTTCTCGGTGAACTTGATGGCATTGTTGGTGTAGTTGATGAGAATCTGCCCGATGCGCAGGGCATCACCCACCAGATTGGGCGGCACATCGGGCGCCACGTCGCAAATGAGTTCCAGCCCCTGCGCGCTGGCCTTGTGGCTGACCACATCGACCACACCGCCCAGCACCTGGTCAAGCACAAAGGGCCGCGCTTCGATGTGCAGCTTTCCTGCCTCGATGCGGGAGAAATCGAGAATGTCGTTGATCACCCCCATCAGGTGCTGCCCGGCCTGCTGGATCTTGCTCACGTAGTCGTGCTGGCGCTGGTTCAGCCCCGATTTGAGCGCCAGGTGCGACATGCCGATGATGGCGTTCATGGGCGTGCGGATTTCGTGGCTCATGTTGGCCAGGAAATTGGACTTGAGCGCTGTGGCCTCCTCGGCCAGTTCCTTGGCACGGCGCAGTTCCTGCTCGGCGCGCTGGCGGTCGGTGATGTCGGCAAAGGTCCCGATCACGCCGCCGGGCGCACCATCAGCCCCTCGGAAACCCTGCAGCCAGAACAGCATGTGGTGCGGTTCACCGTCGGCATGGTGCATGACGATTTCGCGGTGCACCGCTTCGGTGCCTTGCAGCGCCGCCTGTGCATCGGCCTCGAATCCGTCGCGGGCGTCCTGGGACAGGTGCATGACCGATTGCACCGTCAGGCCCAGATAGTCCTCACGCCGGATACCGAACGTCTGCTCGTAGGCGCGGTTGAACCCCAGGTAGCGACCCTGCGCGTCCTTGTAGAAAATAGGTACAGGGATGGTGTCCATCAGCACCTGCTGGAACTGCACCTGGGCCGCCACCTGCTCTTCGAGTTTCTTGTAGGCATCGATGTCGACATTGACCCCCACGATGCGCTCGGCCTTGCCCTGCGCGTCGCGCTGGATATGGGCTGTGCACGCATACCAGCGCACACCCCCTTCGAAGCGCTGCAGACGCCAGGCATCATGGAAGCTGGTGGCATCGCCCTGCAACGCCGCCTCCATGCGCGCCATGGCCGCATCGCAGTCCGCAGGCCACAGGCGATCCCGCCAGGTGGCGCGCCAGTCGTCGAATTCCCGCTCCGTGATGCCTTCGACACCATCGACTTTCTGGCGCCAGATGCAGCGTCCGGTGCGCAGGTCTACATCGAACACGCTGGTCTTGCCCGCTTCCTGCACCAGTTCCAGGCGCTCGCTCGTCTCGCGCATGGCCTGCTCGGCGCGGCGCGCCTCGGTCACGTCCTCGATCACCCACAAGGCGGCATTGGTGTATCCATCCACCTGTACTGCACGGCCCGACAGGCGAACCTCGATCGCACGGCCATCGAGCCGCTGCACCGGCCAGTTCTCGCGCACGGCCAGGCCTTGCGCAAGCCGTGGCCCCACACAGGCGGCAAAGGCAGCGTGCTGCTCCAGGCTGCCAAACAACATGCTCACGCGCTGGTCCTGCAACTGCTGGGGCGTGCCACCCACCAGGGCCACAAAGGCCGGGTTGAAAAGATGCATGAGACCGTCGCACGACAACAGCACCGGCGGTGCGTTGTCGAAAATGGCGTTCTGCTGTTCGAGCAGTTCCTTGAGCCTGCGCTCGCTGCGTTGCAGCTTCTCCTGCTCACGCATGCGTTGCGACACCTCCTGGTGCAAGCCCACCATGCCCACGCAGACACCGCGCGCATCGAGCACGGGCGAAAGCGTCGCGTCCTCGTGGTACTCGGTTCCATCCTTGCGGCGGTTGATGAAATGCCCCTTCCAGGAGCGCCCCGTCATGACGGCAGCCCACATTTCACTGAAAGTCTGCATGGGCGTCTTGCCACTGGCCAGGAGCGATGGCTTGCGCCCGCGCACCTCGGACAGGCTGTAGCCGGTATTGCGCTCGAACTCGGGGTTGACCCATTCGATGGCCCCCTGGGCATCCGTCACCACCACGGCCAGCGGGCTGTTCTCCAGCGCAGCGCCCAGCACCAGCAAGCGCTGCTGGGTGGCCGCCATGCGGGCACGGTTGCGCAGCAACTCCACCACCAGTCCTCCCAGCAAGGCCAGCAGCCCCAGGGCCACACCGCCATAGCGCAGGCGATCAGGCAGCGGCATCACCTGCGACACGTCTTCCAGCACGACCAGCGACCAGGCCCCACCAGGATCATTCCAGTCGACGGTGCGGCGCTGTACCGCATGCTGCACGCCATCGATCAGCACCTCGGACGCCAGGGGAGAAAACGGCAGCGCGGAAGCCACCCCGTTGTCGAAATGCCGACCGAACTGGCGCAGCCGGGCAATGGCATCGATACGGCTCTGGGTCAAGGGCGGCACCACGGCATACAGCCACTCGGGACGGGTGGCCGATATGACCACCCCCTGGGGCGACAGCAACAACGTGGGAAGGCCGCTGCGTGCCAGCAGGGCATCGATGGGTGCGAACGGCATCTTGAACATCACGACGCCGAGCACCGGCGTCTGCGCACTGGCACCGGCATACAAGGGGGCGGCCACGTACAACCCTCGCTCGTGCGATTGCGAACCAACGGCCGCATACACGTTCAACCGGCCCTGCAGGGCCTGCTGAAAATACGGACGAAAGGCCACATCGGCACCCGTTGAATGGGCACCCAGAGTCTCGTGCGCCACGATGATTCCGTTGGCATTGATGACATAGGCACCCTCCAGCCCGAATCGCTCCCGCGCGGTGGCCAGCGACTCCAGCGCCACAGGCGCATCAGGCAGTTGCACACCTTGCGCCACGGCCTTGAGCGCTGGCTCGGTCAACCCCATGAGCGCGGCAGCACCCACCAACGGGGCCCGCGTGGTCTGCTCTTCCAGCGTGGTGGCGGCCTGCTCCAGCAACTTCTGGCGCTGCGTCTGACGCTCGTCCAGGCGCTGGTTCTGCACCACATCCACCACCAGCACGGCACCCGCCAAAGACAGTGCCAACACCACCATCAGACCGCTGGTCCAGGAAATGCGCTGCTCCGGGACGTTGTCCATCAGCATGGGCGCCCCCCCCAGACAACCGAGCCACCGCCATTGCGCACGGCGTCAAACCTCGCCATGGAGCTGCGCCTCCACGTCGGCCACCGGCCCGGGCCGCCCAAACAGGAATCCCTGGAACTGCTCGCAGCCATGCAGCCGCAAAAAGCCCAGCTGCCCCGCCGTCTCCACCCCTTCGGCCACCACGTCCAGGTCCAGGCTTTGCGCCAGCGCCAGAATGGTGCGCACGATGGCCGCGTCGTTCGGGTCGGT
>JAPKHH010000078.1:0-15966 GCA_026647025.1 Giesbergeria sp. | reverse complement strand
GGAACAGTTAGTTTGCGACTTGGTAGTTTTTCTGTGACCGACAGGAGCGTACAGTTCAACCCATCGATGAGACGAACCCACTTAGGCGACTCACCGAAACCGCCCCGCAGGACTCGATGGCTTCTGCGGCCAGCGGATCCACAGAGTACGTTTGAAAGGACACCATCATGAACACCGCACGCATTCTCTCCATCGCCGCAGTTGCCGCTTTTGCCTCGATCGGCGCACAGGCCGCCGAACTCAATGGCGATCTGTACGGCACCGATTTCGAATCCCGCGTCCAGTCCACCCGCAGCAGCGCCGAAGTGCGCGCCGAAGGCGTCCAGGCCCTGCCCAACTTTGCCAAGGGCCCGGTCGCTGACCCGGCCGCCCGCACCCTCAGCACGCTCGAGCGCACCGCTGTGCGTGCAGACGCCGTGACCGCCGCCCGCGCTGGCCTGATCGCCACCGGCAACCGCAGCTGATCGCCCCGGCGCCTGCAAATCCTGCAGGCGCCCTGAACACCCCCACCGATTCTTTCCAAGGACACCATCATGAACACCGCACGCATCCTCTCCATCGCCGCCGTTGCCGCTTTTGCCTCGATCGGCGCACAGGCCGCCGAACTCAATGGCGATCTGTACGGCACCGATTTCGAATCGCGCGTCCAGTCCACCCGCAGCAGCACCGAAGTGCGCGCCGAAGGCCATGCCGCACTGCCCAACTTTGCCAAGGGCCCTGTGGCCGACCATGCTGCCCGCGCCGTCAGCACGCAAGAGCGCACCGCTGTGCGTGCTGAGGCTGTGACGGCTGCCCGTGCACACCTGATCGCCACCGGCGAACGCAGCTAAACACAGCTCCACGGCGCCACGCGCCGCTGCCTCCCAAGGCCCGCACCGTTTGCACGGTGCGGGCCTTTGCTTTTGTGCGCCGCCATGGCGCAGATGCACCTTGCAACGCACCAGCCGCTGGCACAGCACCCCAGCATGGTGCCGGGCACCGCACGGTTCTGGCCTTCTGCACTGCCAGGGTGCGCACTCCGGCATCCATAGGCGCAGCCCACTGGCATTTCATCGCTGGCACGGTCATTGCATTGCAGTGCATGCAGGCGCAAATCCAACGCGCCCATGTTCTGCAATTGAATTGCCCAGGGAGGGGCTCCGATGAAAAAACCCAGGCTGGTCATGGTAGGCAACGGAATGGCCGGTGTGCGCACGCTTGAGGAGCTGCTCAAGATCGCACCCGACCTGTACGACATCACCGTCTTCGGTGCCGAGCCGCACCCCAACTACAACCGCATCCTGCTCTCGCCCGTGCTGGCGGGGGAACAGACGCTGGACGAGATCATCCTCAACGACTGGTCGTGGTACACCGAGAACGGCATCCATCTGCATGCCGGTTGCACAGTGGACACGGTGGACCGCGTGCGCCGCGTGGTGCATGCCACCGATGCCGCAGGCGCCGTCATCAGCGCGGAATACGACCGCCTCATCCTCGCAACGGGCTCCAACCCGTTCATTCTGCCCATTGCGGGCCACGGGCTCGATGGTGTGCTGGCCTACCGCGACATTGCCGACACACAGGCCATGATCGATGCGGCCGCCACCTACAAACATGCGGTCGTCATTGGCGGCGGCCTGCTGGGCCTGGAGGCGGCCAACGGCCTCATGAAGCGCGGCATGCAGGTGACCGTGGTGCACGCCAGCGAATGGCTGATGGAGCGCCAGCTCGACAGCGTGGCCGGCAAGATGCTGCAGAAGTCACTGGCCGAGCGCGGCATGCAGTTCCTGATGAAGGCGCAAACGCAAGAACTGGTGGGCAACGCCGAGGGCCGCGTGGCCAGCGTGAAATTCAAGGATGGCACCGAGGTACCCGCCGACCTGGTGGTGATGGCCGTGGGCATCCGCCCCAACACGGCCTTGGCCGAGAAAATGCGCCTGCATGTCAACCGCGGCATTGTGGTGAGCGACACGCTGCAGACCACCACCGACGCGCGCATCTACGCTGTGGGTGAGTGCGCCGCGCACCGGGGCATTGCCTACGGCCTGGTGGCGCCGCTGTTCGAGCAGGGACGCGTGCTGGCCAACCACCTGGCGGAGTTCGGTATTGGCCGCTACCAGGGGTCGCTGACGTCCACCAAGCTCAAGGTGACGGGCATCGACCTGTTCTCGGCCGGTGACTTCCAGGGCGGCGCAGGCACCGAAGAGATCGTCATGAGCGACCCGAGCGCCGGTGTGTACAAGAAGCTGGTGCTCAAGGACGACAAACTCGTGGGCGCCTGCCTGTATGGCGACACGGTGGATGGCAGCTGGTACTTCAAGCTGCTGCGCGACGCGCGCCCCGTGGGCGACATCCGCGACAAGCTGATGTTTGGCGAATCCAACATGGGCGACGCTGGCCACCAGGGCCACAACAAGGCCGCTGCCATGCTGGACACCGACGAGGTGTGCGGCTGCAATGGCGTCACCAAGGGCACCATCTGCAAGGCCATCAAGGAGAAGGGGCTGTTCACGCTGGACGAGGTGCGCAAGCACACCAAGGCCAGCGCCAGCTGCGGCTCGTGCACCGGCCTGGTGGAGCAGATTCTGATGTTCACCGCCGGGGGCGACTATTCGCAAACGCCCAAGACCAAGCCGCTGTGCGGCTGCACGGAGCACGGCCACCAGGCCGTGCGCGACGCCATCCGCACGCACAAGCTGCTGAGCACGGGCGCGGTGTTCCGTTTCATGGACTGGAAAACCCCCAACGGCTGCCCGAGCTGCCGCCCGGCCATCAACTACTACCTGCTCAGCACCTGGCCCAAAGAGGCGCAGGACGATCCGCAGAGCCGCGCCATCAACGAACGCAGCCATGCCAACATCCAGAAGGACGGGACGTATTCCGTGGTGCCCCGCATGTGGGGTGGCGAGACCACGGCCGACGAGTTGCGCCGCATCGCCGATGTGGTGGACAAATACAAGATTCCCACCGTCAAGGTCACAGGCGGCCAGCGCATTGACCTGCTGGGCGTCAAAAAGGAAGACCTGCAGGCCGTCTGGAAGGACATTGGCATGCCCAGCGGCCATGCCTACGCCAAGGCACTGCGCACTGTGAAGACCTGCGTGGGCAGCGAGTGGTGCCGCATGGGCACCCAGGACAGCACCAAAATGGGCAAGGACCTGGAGCGCGCCTTTGTGGGCATGCACGCACCGCACAAGGTCAAGTTCGCCGTCAGCGGCTGCCCGCGCAACTGTGCCGAGAGCGGCATCAAGGACGTGGGCATCATCGGCGTGGACAGCGGCTGGGAGATGTACGTGGCGGGCAACGGCGGCATCAAGACCGAGGTGGCGCAGTTCTTCGTCAAGCTCAAGACCGCCGAGGAAGTCATGGAATACACCGGCGCCTTCATGCAGCTCTACCGCGAGGAGGGCTGGTACCTGGAGCGCACCGTGCACTACGTGGCACGCGTGGGTCTGGACTACGTGAAAAAGAAGGTGCTCGACGACCACGAAGGCCGCAAAGCCCTGTGGGCGCGCCTGCAAGGCGCGCTCGACGGCGAGCCCGACCCCTGGTTCGAGTTCGACAAGGCGCGGGTGGACCAGCGCCAGTTCATCCCCATCGCCGTAGCCTGAACAATATTGATACAAAACAGCCCGTAGCGCTTGATGGATAAGCGCTAACAGCTACAAAAGGAATAGCAATGACAACCTGGAAACCCATTTGCCGCGTGGACGACATCCCTGTGCTGGGCGCACGCCGCGTCCAGCGCGCGCAGGGCCTGGAGGTGGCGGTGTTCCGCACCGAGTCCGATGAAGTCTTCGCCCTGCTCGACCGCTGCCCCCACAAGGGCGGGCCGCTCTCGCAGGGCATCGTGTTCGGCCACAGCGTGGCCTGCCCGCTGCACAACTGGACCATCGGCCTGTGCGACGGCCAGGCCGCCGCGCCCGACGAGGGCTGCACGCCGAAGTTCCAGGTCAAGGTGGAAGACGGCCAGGTGTTCCTGGATGCCGACGAACTGGCAAGCCACGCCACCACCGAGACACGCCCTCTCGCCGGACCCTGCCAGCGCAGCGCCGCCACGGCGTAACCGCGTACCACGAACTCGACCACACAAGAAAGAAAACACCATGGCCTACCTCGTCCCTTCCGAATTCGTCACCAAGATGGTGGATGCCGGTGAGTCCAAGATCTACATGTCCACCCGCGACACCCTGATCCGCGCCTACATGGCCGGCGCCATCCTGTCGCTGGCCGCCGTGTTTGCCGTGACCGCATCGGTCATGAGCGGCTCCGCACTGGTGGGCGCCATCCTGTTCCCCGTGGGCTTTTGCATGCTTTACCTGCTCGGCTTCGATCTGCTGACCGGCGTGTTTGTGCTGACCCCGCTGGCCTGGCTCGACAAGCGCCCCGGCGTCACCATCCAGGGCGTCCTGCGCAACTGGGGGCTGGTCTTTGCCGGCAACTTCCTGGGAGCGCTGACCGTGGCCTTCATGATGGCCTTCATCTTCACCTACGGCTTCTCGGTACCCCCCAACGAGGTCGGCACCAAGATCGGCCACATCGGCGAGGCACGTACCCTCGGCTATGCGCAGTACGGCCTGATGGGCTGGATCACCATCTTCATCCGCGGCATGCTGTGCAACTGGATGGTGTCCACGGGGGTGGTGGGCGCCATGATCTCCACTACTGTCAGCGGCAAGGTGATCGCCATGTGGATGCCGGTGATGGTGTTTTTTGCCATGACCTTCGAGCACTCGGTGGTGAACATGTTCCTGTTCCCCTCGGGCCTGATGATGGGCGGCAACTTCTCCATCCTCGACTACTTCCTCTGGAACGAAATCCCCGTGGTGCTGGGCAACCTCGTGGGTGGCCTGGCCTTCACGGGCCTGACGCTGTACGCCACCCACGTCAAGACCGCGCCCAAGCGCAAGCTGGTCTGATCGCCAGCCAGGGGCCCATGAACAGCGCACTGCAAGTCAGCCTCGGACAGCACACCGATCCGGGACGCAAGGCGGTCAACCAGGACTTTCACGGCGCCTGCGTGCCCGCTGGCCCGGCCCTGGCCAGCAAAGGCGTGGCCTTGGCGCTGGCCGACGGCATCGGCAGCAGCGACGTCAGCCACATCGCCAGTGCAGCAGCTGTGCATGCGCTGCTGCAGGACTACTACTGCACGTCCGACGCCTGGAGCGTGCGCCGCTCGGTGCAGTGCGTGCTGGCCGCCACCAACTCCTGGCTGCATGCGCAAACCCGCCAGGGGCCCCACCGCTTCGATGCCGACCGGGGCCATGTGTGCACCCTCAGCGCACTGGTCCTCAAGTCAGCCACTGCACACCTGTTCCACGTGGGCGATGCACGCATCTACCGCGTCCAGGGCAAGGCGCTGGAGCAGCTCACGCAGGACCATCGTGTGCAGCTGCCCGGCGGCCACAGCCACCTGGCCCGCGCCATGGGTTTTCACCCCCAGCTCGACATCGATTACCGCGCGCTACCACTCGAGCGCGGCGACACCTTCGTGCTGGCCACGGATGGCGTGCACGAACATGTGCCCGCCTCCTTCATCATCCAGATGCTGCAGGACCACGCGGGCGACCTGGACCAGGCCGCCCGCGCCATCGTGGCCGAGGCCCTGCACCGCGGCAGCCCCGACAACCTGACGCTGCAGGTGGTACGCATCGACGCACTGCCCTTGCAGGACAGCAGCGAACTGCAGCGCCAGCGCGCGGCCCTGCACCTGCCGCCGGTGCTGGCCCCACGCGACACCCTGGACGGCTACCAGATCGTGCGCGAGCTGCATGCCAGCCACCGCAGCCACCTCTACCTGGCCACCGACCCGGACACCGGCGAACAGGTGGTGCTCAAAACCCCTTCCATCGACCTGCAGAGCGACGAGGACGCCCTTGACCGCTTTCTGCTGGAGGAATGGATTGCCCGCCGCATTCACAGCCCCCATGTGCTGCGGGCCGTGGCCGGTACCCACCGGCGCGAGCACCTGTTTGTCGCACTGGAACATGTGCAGGGCCAGACCCTGGCGCAGTGGATGATCGACCACCCCCGCCCCGCGCTTGCCGAGGTGCGCGACATCGTGGTGCAGATCGCCCGCGGCCTGCAGGCTTTTCACCGCATGGAGATGCTGCACCAGGATCTGCGCCCCGAGAACATCATGATCGACCACACCGGCACGGTGAAGATCATCGACTTTGGTGCGGTACACGTGGCCGGGCTGGCCGAAACGGCGGTGCACGGTGGCCGTGCAGCCATTCTGGGCACCGTGCAATACACCGCGCCCGAGTATTTCTGGGGCGGGCCAGGCACACCGCGATCAGACCTCTTTTCCCTCGGCGTCATCACCTACCAGATGCTCACCGGGCGCCTGCCCTACGGCACCCAGGTGGCGGGCCTGCGCACCCGCGCCGCCCTCTCGCGGCTGCGCTACGCCAGCGCGCTGCACGACGAAAGCCGCCCGATTCCCGCCTGGATCGATGCCGTACTGGAACGCGCGTTGCACCCCAACCCGCTCAAACGCCAGGCCGAGCTGTCCGAGTTCGTGCACGAACTGCACCAACCCGGCGCAGCCACCCTGGCCCGCGCCCGCCCACCGCTGGCCGAGCGCAATCCATTGATGTTCTGGCGCGCCACGGCACTGGTGCTGGCGATCACTGTCGTGGTGTTGCTGGGCTTGCTGCACAGGCAAGGCTGACGTCCGGGCACAAGGCTTGCATGGTGTCCGGTACAGCACCGAACACGAAACACCGCCATGCCCCACACGCCCTCCGAACCGCCCGCCACGCCCTTGCGCGAAACCCGCTCCATCTGCCCCTACTGCGGCGTGGGCTGCGGCGTCATCATCGAAAGCCAGGGCCCGCAGATCACCGGCGTGCGCGGCGACCCGGACCACCCGGCCAACTTCGGCCGCCTGTGCAGCAAGGGGGCCAGCCTGCACCACACCGCCAGCCACACCGTCACGCTGCAAACCCGCCTGCTCCAGCCCCTGCAGCGCGCCACACGCGACGCCGCACCCCAGGCCATCGGCTGGGACAATGCCCTGGACCTGGCCACCGAACGCTTTGCCCGCACCATCACCGCGCACGGACCGGATGCCGTGGGCTTCTACATCTCGGGCCAGCTGCTGACCGAGGACTACTACGTCTTCAACAAACTGGCCAAGGGGCTGGTCGGCACCAACAACATCGACACCAACTCGCGCCTGTGCATGAGCAGTGCCGTGGCGGGCTACAAGCAGACGCTGGGCGCCGACGCGCCGCCCGCCTGCTACGACGACCTGCGGCACGCGCAGTGCCTGTTCATCATTGGCAGCAACACGGCCTGGGCGCACCCGGTGCTGTTTCGCCGCATCGAGGACGCCCGGCGCAGCAACCCGCAACTCAAGATCATCGTGGCCGACCCACGCCGCACCGACACGGCCGAAATCGCCGACCTGCACCTGGCCCTGCAGCCTGGCACCGATGTGCGTCTGCTCGGCGGCATGCTGCACCTGATGCAGCGCGAGGGCTGGCTCGACAACGCCTACATCGCCGCCCACACCACGGGCCTGGACGCGCTGCAGCCGCACATTGCCGAATGCACACCCGAGCGCGTGGCACTCGAATGCGGGGTCAATCCCCACGACCTGCTCACTGCCACGCGCTGGTTCGCCGGACTGCAGGGCGGCGCAGCGCGGCCCCGCACACCCACGCTCAGCCTGTACTGCCAGGGCCTGAACCAGAGCACCAGCGGCACGGCCAAAAATGCCGCGCTGGTGCACTTGCACCTGGCCACGGGGCAGATCGGCAAGCCCGGCGCGGGGCCGCTCTCGCTCACCGGCCAGTCCAACGCCATGGGCGGGCGCGAGGTGGGCGGCATGGCCCACCTGCTGTCCGCCCACCGCGACCTGGCCACCCCCCAGCACCGCGCCGAGGTGGCCGCGCTGTGGGGCGTGAGCGACGTGCCCGCACGCCCCGGCAAGACCGCCGTGGAAATGTTCCAGGCTGCGGCCGATGGCGAGATCAAGGCCCTGTGGATCGCCTGCACCAATCCGGCACAGAGCATGCCCGACCAGGCCACGGTGCGCCGCGCCCTGCAGCGCGCCGAGTTCGTGGTGGTGCAGGACGCCTTTGCCACCACCGCCACCTGCGGCTATGCCGACCTGCTGCTGCCCGCCAGCACCTGGGGCGAGAAGACCGGCACCGTGACGAACAGCGAACGCCGCATCTCGCGCGTGCGCAGTGCCGTGCCCGCCCCCGGCGTGGCGCGGCACGACTGGCAGATTGCGGTGCAGTTCGCGCACCGGCTCGAAGCGCGGCTGCGCCCCGGCCTGCCCACGCTGTTCCCCTACCCCACGGCACAAGACGACACCGGCGCCGAGGCCATCTGGAACGAGCACCGCGAGAGCACGCGCGGGCGCGACCTCGACATCACCGGCCTGAGCTACGCACTGATCGACACGCAAGGCCCGCAGCAGTGGCCCTGCCCGGAAACGGCCGACACCGGCAAGGCCCGGCTGTACGAAGACGGTATCTTCCCCACCCCGGATGGACGCGCACGCTTCGTGGCGCTGCAATACCGGGGCGTGGCCGAGCCGCGCAGCGCACGCTATCCCTTCAGCCTGACCACCGGCCGCCTGCGCGACCAGTGGCACGGCATGAGTCGCACCGGCACGCTGGCCCGCCTGTTCGGCCATGCACCTGAACCCGCCTTGCAGATGCACCCGCAGGACATGGCCCGCCAGGGCCTGCAGGACGGTGACCTGGCCTACATCACCAGCGTGCGCGGCAGCATCGTGGTGCCCGTGCAGTCCAGCGACGAAATGGCGCCAGAGCAGGTTTTCCTGGCCATGCACTGGGGCAGCGAATACCTGGGCGGGCATACCTCTACCGGCATGCGTCTGGCGGGGGTCAATGCGCTCACCACACCCGCCTTCTGCCCCACCTCAAAACAACCCGAACTCAAGCACGCGGCCGTCAAGGTGCTCAAGGCCGAACTCCCCTGGCGCCTGGTGGCCCGCGCCTGGCTGCCTGCGGATCAGACCCTGGCCACACGCAACGCCATGGCTGCACTGATGGACGCGTTCCCGTTCGCCCTGTGCGTACCCTTCTCCAGCCCCGTGCAGCCCGGCGCGGCCCGCGCACCGCGCAGCGGCGTGCTGCTGCGGGCCGCTGCACACGATGCCCCGCCCGAGGCGCTGCTCGAACGCATCGAAACGCTGTTGGGCCTGGACAGCCAGGACACCCTGCGCTACCGGGACCACCGCCACGGTCAGCGCCGCAGTGCCCGGCTGGAACGCGGAGAAGGCCCGGCCACGCTGGCCGCCATGCTGCTGGGCGGCGACACCCGGGCCGATGCCTGGATCGGCACCCTGCTGGTGCAGGAGTTGCCAGCCGGGGCCTATGGCCGCCAGTTGCTGGCGCCCGGCGCACAGGCCCCGGCGGCCCTGCGCGGCGCCAGCCAGGCCCAGGGGCGACAGGTCTGCGGCTGCTTTGGCGTCGGCATGGCCACCATTACGGGGGCCCTGGCCGTCTGCACAGGCAGCGACAGCGAACGCCTATCCGCCCTGCAGGGCCAGCTGCGTTGCGGCACCCACTGCGGATCGTGCCTGCCCGAGCTCAAACGCCTGGTACGCAGCACACCGGTCAGCGCCAGCGCTTCCTGAACCGCCACGACCGTGCGCGGTACCCGACCAGCACACTCCCCCTGCGCAGCACGCGCTGCAGTGCGGCGGCAGTTGCACGACAATGCGCTCCCCACACCAACACAGGCGTCAGACCCATGGGCATCAGCCAATACCTCAAAGTGATCGGACGCGGCAAAGTGGGCGCACGCAACCTGCCACGCGACCAGGCCACCGACCTGATGGGCCAGGTGCTCGACGGCACGGCCAGCGATCTTGAAGTCGGCGCCTTCTGCATCGCCATGCGCATCAAAGGCGAAACGCCGGAAGAAATGGCCGGTTTCCTCGACGCCGTGCACGAGCGCCTGGAGATGCTGCCCGCCAGCGCCCGCCCGCTCGTGGTGCTGCCCAGCTACAACGGTGCGCGCAAACTGCCCGTGCTCACGCCGCTGCTGGCCCTGCTGCTGGCCCGCAACGGCCTGCCCGTGCTGGTGCACGGCACGGCCACGGAAGACCGCCGCGTCTCCAGCCAGGACGTGCTGGCCGCACTCGACATTGCCCCCATGCAAGAGCTGGACGAGATCGAACCCGGTCACGTGGCCTTCGCCCCTACCGCCTTGCTGCTGCCGGGCCTGGAGCGCCTGCTGAACGTGCGCCGCACGCTGGGCCTGCGCAACAGTGCCCACAGCCTCGTCAAGCTCATGGACCCGCTCTCGCCCGTGGCGGGCGACAGCCTTATCGTGGGCAGCTACACGCACCCCGAATACGCCGAGTCGATGGCCGCCACCATCGCTCTCACGGGCTCCGATGCCCTGTTGCTGCGCGGCACCGAGGGCGAGCCCGTGGCCGATCCGCGCCGCACGCCGCAGATGGATGGCTTTCTCTCCGGGCACGCCGTGCGCCTGCAGGAAGCCCAGGGCGGCCCGCTGACCGCGCTGCCCACACTGCCCCCCACTACCGACGCTGCCAGCACGGCGGCCTACACCCGTGCCGTGCTCAGCGGCGAGCTGCCCGTGCCCGAACCCATTGCACGGCAGGTGGAACACATCTTGCATTTGCTCAGGAAAATATCTCCTTAGCCCCACGATGACCACTGCCCCCATCCCCATCCCCACCCTCCGCAACGGCCTGCAAGGCTCATGCACGTTGGTGGGGGCGGGCCCCGGCGACCCCGAGTTGCTCACCCTGCGGGCCGTGCGCGCCATCGAATCGGCCACGGTGCTGCTGGTGGACGACCTCGTGAGCGAAGCCATCGTCGCCCTGGCGCAGCGCACGGCACGCATCGTGCGCGTAGGCAAGCGCGGTGGCTGCAAGAGCACGCCGCAGGCCTTCATCGAGACGCTCATGCTCATGGCGGTGCACGAGGGCGAGCATGTGGTGCGCCTCAAAGGAGGGGACCCGTTCATCTTCGGGCGCGGCGGCGAGGAGGCCGAGCACATGCGCGCTGCGGGCGTGGCCGTAGAGGTCGTAAACGGCATCACCGCCGGGATGGCCGGGCCCACGTCGCTGGGCGTACCGCTCACGCACCGCGACCACGCGCAAGGCGTGCTGTTCATCACCGGCCACGCCCGCCCCGGCGCCGCCGGCCCCGACTGGGCCCTGCTGGCCCGCACCGCGCAGCAGGCTCGGCTCACGCTCGTCATCTACATGGGCGTGAGCGGCGCACGCACCATTCAGGACGGGCTGCTGCTGGGATTGAGCGCCGACACGCCCGTGGCCGTGGTCCAACACGCCAGCCTGCCCCAGCAACGCCACGCCACTGGCAGGTTGGAGCAACTGGCCAACACCATTGCCCAGCACGGCCTGGGCAGCCCGAGCGTCATCGTGGTGGGCGAGGTGGTGCGCGGGCTGGCTGCGCTGCAGGACCAGCGCACGCCGATCCTGACGCGATATCAAGCCGTCTGAGCACCAAAGCACTGGGCCAACCTGAACAACGGCCACTGCAGCCCCCCGCGCAGCGGGCACCTGAAGCTGCGTGCGAGGTTCTGTGCGTGCCGGTTCAGAGTCCTTCCAGCTCCTTCTCTAGCGCCTTGAGCTGCTGGCGCAGTTCTTCGGTGCGCGCCTCGCAGGCCGCCTTGTCCTTGGCGCTGGCGGCCTCCTGCTCTTGCACGAACTGTGAGCCTTGCGGGAGATTGCCGCGCCGCAGCGGCCCCGCGTGGGCGACGGCCTCTGCCGGTGCCGCCGCGCATTCGCGCTGGTTGCGCTCCAGGGCCGCGCGCGCCTGCGGAATGCCCTGGGTCTGCAGATACTGCTTGCGCCGCCAGGTTTCGCCAAATGGGCCTTCCTTGGAGGACTTGCGCGGGGGCGGGGCGACGGCGGGAGCCGGCATGGCGGGCCGTACCTCGATCTTCTCGCCCTCGCCGGGACAGGGCGCATCCTGAAACGACACCTTGCCTTGGGCATCCGTGCATTTGTTGATGGCCCAGGCCGGGAGTACCAGACCCAGTGCCAGGATGCAGGCGGCGTGGCGAAGCAAATTCATGGGGCGACCCTCGGACGACGAAAACCCCATGCTACCGCGCCGCTTGGGGATACTGGGGTGTCTTTGGCGCCTCCCGCCAAGCGCACGGGTGTTTCGCCCTGCAAGTATTCAGTGGTTCCTCCGCCCCCCCGTCACGAGGCAACGGCCCAGGGCGTCAAACAACAGTCCATGGAGAGCCGAGGGGATCGGAGAAAGCGACGACACCCCTTGCCTGCTTCTGCGCCCCACGCGACAGCATAGGTTCCGCTCACAAACTGAAAGTCGCCCTGGCTGTTGAACGCAGGCCCGCACAGTTCATCGGGCAGCCGCGCCATGGCACCTTGCTGCAGTGCGAACCCGCCACCGCCCCCACAACCGGCAACGCCAGCCATTGCGGCCACCAAGCCCCACTGGCCAAAGCGGCGCCGTGTGATGGCCTGTGCGTAGAAATCGGATGCAGACGTCATATCCAGGTTTGCCTTGAGCAGCCCAGACTATTGATGAACCGCCCCCACGGAACGCCATTGCCATCCCATTGTTACCAGCAGAAGCGCTGTTTTGCGAAGTGCGGCAGAGGCTCCTGTGGCCACGCCCCTTGCCACCAGCAAAGACGGCACAATCAGCGCCTTTGCTTCACTGCTTCCTACCGCCGTGCCAACGCTCCCCTTTTTTGACACCGTGGTCATCGGCGCGGGCGCCGCTGGTTTGTTCTGCGCGGGCCAGGCGGGCCAGCGCGGCCTCAAGGTGCTGCTCATCGACCATGCAGACAAGGTGGCCGAGAAGATCCGCATCTCGGGCGGCGGGCGCTGCAACTTCACCAACCGCGACCTCGACCCCACGGCCCCGCACAAATACTTTGTGGGGCAAAACCCGCAGTTCTGTCGCTCGGCCCTGTCACGCTATACCCCGGCAGACTTCATCGCCCTGCTGCAAAAGCACGGCATCCCCTTCCACGAGAAACACAAGGGGCAACTGTTCTGTGACCGCTCGGCCGAGGACATCATTGCCCTGCTGCTGGCCGAATGCGGCGCAGGCGGCGTGACGCACTGGCAACCCTGCAGTGTCAAAAGAATAGTCTTTTTTGCCTCTAGGGCAGACGATACAAGCGCTGGCAGCTACCAAATTGATACTGATCGCGGCACGGTGCAGGCGCGCAGCGTGGTGGTGGCGACAGGCGGGCTGTCCATTCCCAAAATCGGCGCTACCGATTGGGGCTACCGGCTCGCACAGCAGTTCGGCATTCCGCTCATCGAACGCCGCCCCGGCCTGGTGCCGCTCACCTTCGACGGTGACGCCTGGGCGCCCTACGCGCAGCTCTCCGGCCTGGCGCTGCCCGTGCAGATCAGCACAGGAATCCAGGAAGCCCCCCACGCTCCACCGCTTCGCGGGTCGCTGCCCCCCGAAGGGGCCGCTTTTGCCTTGGGGCGGCCCGGCGGCAAAAGAAAAACACGCATGGCCTTCGACGAAGACCTGTTGTTCACGCACCGGGGGCTGTCGGGCCCGGCGGTGCTGCAAATCTCCAGCTACTGGCAGGAGGGCACACCGCTGTCCATCAACCTTGCACCCGGGGTCGATCTGCCCGCCGCGCTGGCGCAGGCCAAGCTGCGATCGCGCAAGCTGCTGGCCAACGAGCTGGCCCAGTGGGTGCCCAGCCGCCTGGCCGACGCCTGGGCCGCGCAAAGCAGCGACTGGCAGCGCCCCGTGGCCGAAGCCTCGGACAAGGCCCTGGCGCGGCTGGCAGAGCAACTGGCGCGCTGGCAGCTCACGCCCACCGGCACCGAGGGCTACAAGAAGGCCGAGGTCACGCTGGGCGGCATCGACACGCGCGCCCTGTCGCAGCAGACCATGGAATGCAAGGCCCAGCCGGGGTTGTATTTCGTTGGCGAGGTGGTGGATGTGACCGGCTGGCTGGGCGGATACAACTTCCAGTGGGCCTGGGCCAGCGCGCATGCGTGCGCTCAGGCCCTGCCTGGAGCTTGATATCCGCTATAAAAGCGCTATAATCTTCGGCTTTTCTGGCATTGCCCCGTCGGCCAAATACTAGTTACAGACGGGGAACACCGCCACGCACGGTCTTGAGGCCCGATCTCCCCAAGACCCTCTGCGGGCAAAATTTTGGAAACCATTAGCTAATGACCACCATCCGTGTAAAAGAAAACGAACCCTTTGACGTTGCCCTGCGCCGCTTCAAGCGCACCATCGAAAAGCTGGGCCTGCTGACCGACCTGCGCGCCCGCGAGTTCTACGAAAAGCCCACCGCCGAGCGCAAGCGCAAGAAGGCCGCCGCCGTCAAGCGCCACTACAAGCGCGTGCGCAGCATGCAACTGCCCAAGAAGATGTACTGATCGCAGCCCGGCGTTCTTTTCGACGCCCATGAAACCCGCGCTAGGGACGCCAAGCGCGGGTTTTTTATTTTTCACTGGAGCAAACCATGAGCCTCAAGGACCAGATCACCGAAGACATGAAGACCGCCATGCGCGCCAAGGACAGCGAGCGCCTGGGCACCATCCGGCTGCTGCTGGCCGCGTGCAAGCAAAAGGAAGTCGATGAACGCGTGGAACTGGACGACGCTGCCGTGGTCGCCATCGTGGACAAGCTGGTCAAGCAGCGCAAGGACAGCATTTCCGCTTTCGAGGGCGCGGGTCGCCAGGACCTGGCCGACAAGGAAAAGCAGGAAATGGTGGTGCTGCAGGCCTACCTGCCCCAGCGCATGACCGCCGAAGAAACAGCCACCGCAGTGCAGGCCATCGTGATCGAGCTGGGTGCCAAGGGCCAGGGCGACATGGGCAAGGTCATGGGCGTAGTCAAGACCCGCCTGGCGGGCAAGGCCGACATGGGCCAGGTGTCCGCTGCAGTGAAGGCAGCGCTGGCGGGCTGAACGCCAACTGACAGGGGCCCGCCATAGCGGCCCGACGTGTCAAAAGCCTGGCGCTACGATAGCGGTTTGATCGTCTTTTTTGAACGAACCACACCGCCATGCCCGCCCACAACCCCTTCAAATCCGCCCTGGCCGCAGGCCAGCCCCAGATTGGCCTGTGGCTTTCCATGGCGGACGCCTACCTTGCCGAAGTGGCCGCCACCGCCCGCTTCGACTGGCTGCTGATCGACGGCGAACACGCCCCCAACGACCTGCGCAGCACCCTCGCCGCCCTGCAGGCCATCGCACCCTACCCTTCGCACCCCGTGGTGCGCGTGCCGCAGGGCGACACGGCCCTGATCAAACAGGTGCTCGACATTGGCGCCAAGTCACTGCTGGTGCCCATGGTGGACACCGCCGGGCAGGCCCGCGCCATCGCCGCCGCCACGCAGTACCCACCGCAGGGTGTGCGTGGTGTGGGCAGTGCCGTGGCGCGCTCGTCGCTATGGACGAGCCGCGCCGACTACATGGACATTGCCGACGACGAAATCTGCCTGCTGGTACAGGCAGAAACCGTGACGGCCATGCAGAATTTGCCGGACATCTGCGCCGTGGACGGGGTGCATGGCGTGTTCATTGGCCCGGCGGACCTGTCGGCCTCCATGGGCCACCGCAGCAACCCGGCGCACCCCGAGGTGCAGGCGGCCATCGACAAGGCCATCGACACCATCGTGGCCAGCGGCAAGGCGGCCGGCATTCTCACGTCCGACCCCGCGCTGGCCCAGCACTATTTGCAGCGCGGCGCCACCTTTGTAGCGGTGGGTGTGGACGTGCTGGTGTTTGCCAACGCCGCACGCCAGTTGCGCGCGCGGTTCGACATGGATCCAGCACCCGGCACTGGCCCTGCCCCCAGCGCAGCCTATTGAGCAGCGGCACACTGCTGCGCACGATCGAACGCACAAAACTATAAAAACAATAGCTGCTAGCGCTTACCAGATAAGCGCTAGAGGCGATTTTCATTCAACTTTTGGCCTGAAGGCCCTGCCCCCTTTACGAAAGACCTGCCATGCCCACCACCGCACCATT
>JAPKHH010000077.1:0-16601 GCA_026647025.1 Giesbergeria sp. | reverse complement strand
CCCGTAGTTCCCTCGATGGCCGACCGTGACGGCAAGATCTGGATGGACGGCCAGATGGTCGATTGGCGCGATGCCAAGATCCACGTGCTGACCCACACGCTCCACTATGGCTGCGGCGCCTTTGAAGGCGTGCGGGCCTACAACACGGCGCAGGGCACGGCCATCTTCCGCCTGGAAGAGCACACCGAACGCCTGTTCAACAGTGCCAAGATCCTGCGCATGAAGATTCCCTTCACCAAGGAAGAAGTGAACGAGGCGCAAAAAGCGGTGGTGCGCGAGAACAAGCTTGAATCGTGCTACCTGCGGCCACTGACCTGGATTGGCTCGCAAAAGCTGGGTGTCTCTCCCAAGGGCAACCAGATCCACCTGATGGTGGCCGCCTGGGCCTGGGGTGCCTATCTGGGTGAAGAGGGCATGCAGCGCGGTATCCGCGTCAAGACCAGCAGTTACACGCGCCACCACGTCAACATCACCATGACGCAGGCCAAGGCAGTGAGCAACTACACCAATTCCATCCTCGCGAACATGGAAGCGCTGGACGACGGCTACGACGAAGCCCTGCTGCTGGACAGTTCGGGTTTTGTGTCAGAAGGTGCCGGCGAAAACATCTTTGTGATCAAGAACGGCGTGATCTACACGCCCGATCTCTCCGCCGGTGCCCTGAACGGAATTACCCGCAATACGGTGTTCCACATCGCCAAGGACCTGGGCCTGGAGATCGTGCAAAAGCGCATCACACGCGACGAGGTGTACATCGCTGATGAGGCCTTTTTCACTGGAACAGCCGCCGAAGTGACGCCGATCCGCGAGCTCGACCGCATTGAAATCGGCGCAGGCTCGCGCGGGCCTATCACCGAAAAAATCCAGAGTGCGTTTTTTGACATCGTCAACGGCCGCAATCCCCAATACGCCCACTGGTTGACCCGGGTCTAGGCGAGCCCCGCCTCCATGCGCATTGTTCACCTGCTTCTGACCAGCAGTTTTGCCGGCAGTGAGAGACATGCCATCGAATTGGCCAATGCGCAGTCGCAGCAGCACGAGGTCACGTTGATCCTGCGCCGGTCGGTCCGAGGTGGCAAGGCAGGAGGTTACGGGCACCGGGTTGATCCGCGTGTCAAGGTGCTCTGGGTGAACCGGTGGCTGGGACGGTGGCAGGCGCGCCGCCTGGTGCGCCAGTTGCGTCCGGATGTCGCTCATGCACACCTCAGTGATGGCTGCAAGGCCCTGGGCGGGGCGCGGGATCTGCGGGGCCGGGTTTTGCGGGTTGCCACGCTGCACATGCGCTACAAGCCCCAGCAGCACGCCCACCTGGACGCACTGGTGGCCATCGCGCCGTGGCAACTGGACGCCATTCCGTCGCCGCTGCGCGAACACACCGCCCAGATCGACAACTGGACCCTGCCCTATCGACCCGCAGCCGATGCGCGCCAGCGTTTGCGGGCGGCAAACGGCATTGCGTCCGATGCCTGGGTGTTTGGCTCCATGGGGCGCATGGAGCGTACCAAGGGCTTTGACCTTTTGGTGGACGCCTTTGAACGCGCTGCCCTGCCGGGTGCGCACCTGGTGCTGGTGGGCCAGGGCGCTGAACTGGAGGCATTGCGTCAGCGCAAGGTACCAGGCGTCCTCCTGCCCGGATTTTGCGAGCAGCCGCAGGACTGGATGGCGGCGTTCGACGGCTTCATCAGTGCAGCACGCGAAGAATCCTTTGGCCTGGTGTTCCTGGAAGCCATGGCGGCCGGGTTGCCTATCCTCGCCACGGAAACCCAGGGCGCGCGCCATCTGAGCGCCGCACTGGACGCGCGCATGGTTCCGCTGGAAGACGTTGCCGCACTGGCCGACGCCCTGCGTGCCATGTATGCGCAGCGCCCCGCACGCCGTAGCCGGGCGATGGAGCGCTTCAGCATCGATGCCAAGTTGTCGGAACTGGAAGCTTTTTACCAACGCGAGAGAGCAATGACCTCGACCGGGCAGCCCGCAGTGCACCAACGGTAACCCGCACCACAGATGAAATGAAAGACAATCGGGCAGGTGCCTTGGCGCGGCCTGCTGTCCGCAGCCTCACCCCCCTTCTTCACCCTACCTGCCATGCACACAATGAGCCAGAAAAGCATCGAACTCCAGGCCAAGGATCTTGACCACCAAGGCAATATCGCCTGCCCCAACCCGCAATCGGGCATCGCCCTCTGGAGCGGGCACCCCAAGGTCTATCTGGAGGTGGCGCGCACGGGCCATGCCGTTTGTCCGTATTGCGGCACCGAATACCGCCTGCGCGCGGGCGAAAAAGTGGCCGCCGGGCATTGATCGCCCCCGAACGCGCCCCCTGATTCCTCCCTTCAAGCTCCCCTTGTTCCCCGCGCTTGATCTTCGGCAGCGCTGCAGCGCGCTGGCGGCGTTTGTGCTGCCCGCGCTGACCCTGGCCCTGCCCTCCGGGTATGCCTACGGCATCGTTCTGCTGACGCTGTGTGCGGTGGCCACGGCGCCGCACTGGCTGCGCCAGCCGATGGCATCGACGTCGGCGCGGTGGCTGTTGCTGGTGTTTGCCGTGATGGGTGTCGTCTGGCTGTACGGCGGCGACCTGTCCAAGGGCTGGAGCGTGCTGAACAAGCCTTCCCGCTATGGGCTGGCGGTGCTGTGTATTCCATTTGTCTTCGCTTTTCCGCCGAGGGGTCGATTCTTGCTGCTGGGGATTGCCGTGGGCGCGGCTGCTGGCGGCTTCCGGGCCTTGTATGACGTGCATGTGCTCGGCTTTGACCGCGCCTGGATCGATTCCGCCACACGGTCCAGCGGGGCCATCCAATATGGCAACCTGAGCGGTCTTTTTGGCCTCATGTGCTGGGTGCAGTGGGTCGTGGGGATGGACCGCTGCCGCTGGCAGCAACGGCTGCTGATGGCCGCATGCGCTGTGCTGGGCCTGCTGGGCTCGCTGCTGTCGCAGACCCGTGGCGGTTGGCTGGCGCTGGCACTGTGCATGCTGCCCCTGTCGTGGCTTCTGGTGCGCCACCTGTGGGGGCGGCGCGTTCTGGTGGGCGGTGCGGGCCTGCTGGCGCTGGTGGCGCTGCTGTGCTGGTACCAGGCACCCCAGCTGGAACAGCGCTGGGAGCAGGCGCAAAGCGAAGTCAGCGGCTATGTGGACAACGGCAACGCGCGCACCTCGGTGGGCCAGCGACTGGACCACTGGCAACTGGCCTGGAACATGGGCCTGGATCGTCCGTGGGGTGGCTGGGGCGAGCTTGGCTACCAGCAGGAGAAACAGCGCCGCGTCGAGGCCGGTCTGGCCCAGCCCATCGTGCTGGAGTTTGGGCATGCGCACAACGAGTGGCTGGACATGTTTGCCAAGCGCGGCCTGGTGGGTTTGGGGGGATTGCTGCTCTTTTATGGCGTTCCCCTCGCCTTGCTCTGGCCTACGCGCCAGCGCGTGCTGCGGCCCGATGGGCTGCTCGACCGCCAGGCGCTGTGCCTGCGTCTGGTGGGTGTGTTGCTCCCGCTGGGCTACCTGGGCTTTGGGCTGACGCAGGTGTTCCTTGCGCATTTCAA
The DNA here is from genome assembly GCA_026647025.1 of Giesbergeria sp. Lineage (GTDB taxonomy): Bacteria > Pseudomonadota > Gammaproteobacteria > Burkholderiales > Burkholderiaceae_C > Simplicispira. The sequence goes on along the minus strand of JAPKHH010000077.1, from coordinate 13,067 downwards.
CGGCAACATGGTCTACCTGTTCATGGTGCTTCTGGTCCTGGCAGCGCTGGAGCCCGCGGCCGCCGAGCCGCCCAGGGCGCTACGCGTGCACAAGCTGCCGTAACCGGGCCTGGGCCTCCTGGTCCATGCGGGCGACCAGTGCTGCTGCGCTGGGCAGGTCGTGCACCAGGCCGACGGCTTCTCCCACGGTCGTGTGTGCGGCCGAAAAATCCCCGGCCTGCACAGCGGCGTCATATACGGCGCGCGCGGCCTCGGGCGCTGCGCGCAGTGCGTCGATGCGGCCCTCCCACTGGCGGTGCAGGGTGTTGCGCACAGCGCGAAAGTCATACGGCTCGGGCCAGTTCTTGCGCCGCAGAATGTCGAACACCGCACTGCGTGCCGTGCCATCGCCATTGGTCTGCACAGCCAGCGCCTTGGCGCCGGCCGGCGCCAGGCTCTCCTGTGTGGCCCACAGGCGCGAACCCACCAGGGCGCCATCCGCACCCAGTGCCAGCACCGCCGCCAGCGTGCGGCCATCGGCAATGCCGCCCGCTGCCAGCAGCAGGGTGTCCGGCGCATGGCGGGCCAGCCAGTCGGCCAGTTCTGGCACAAAGGTGAGCGTGGCGCGGCCGTTGAGGGCATTCAGTCCGTGCCCACCGGCTTCCGCGCCCTGCGCCACGATGACGGCGGCGCCGGCGTCCACCGCCTGCGGGGCTTGCTGCATGCACTGGATCTGGCAGATCAGGGCCGCGCCGCTGGCCGCGATCCGCGCGGCATAGCGACGGGCGTTGCCAAACGACAGCATCACGGCGCACGGGCGCTGTGCGGGGGGCTGGTCAAGCACCCAGTCCAGCGCCGAGGCATCCTCGTCGAGCTTCCAGGTGATAAAGCCGCAGCCGATGCGGCCGGTGTCGGCGGCTTGCAAGGCCAGGGTGTATTCGCGCTGCGTCCAGGCCAGATCGCCATAGCCGCCGCCTACCAGGCCCAGGGCGCCTGCGCGGGCACAGGCGCTGGCCAGTGCGCCCCCGGAGGCCAGCGCCATGGGCGCCAGTGCGATGGGGGTGGTCAAACCAAAACGGGCGGAAAAGCGGGAGTGTTGCAAGGCAGTCATCGCGCCATTCTCGCGCCATCAGCGCCGTGGTGCTGCGCGGGGCTGCTGCGGCCGGACAGGGGGTGCTTGATTGCTATAAATATTGGAGCTTGTAGCGCTTGTGTATCAAAGATTTCAGGCAAAAAAGTTCTTGAAAACTATTGAATTCAAGCGGAATCAGCTCGTTTATTTGTAGCACTAGGGGTGCGCGGCATTCTGCGCCATCATGCGGCCCCGCCGCTGCCTTTGCGCAGCGGCAGGCGCAGCACAAAGCATGCGCCGCCGCCGGCATGGTCTTCACAGTGCACGCTGCCGTGGTGGCGCCCGGCAATCGAGCGCACCAGGGCCAGGCCCAGGCCGACGCCACCGGCGCGTTCACTGGCGCCGGGCAGGCGGTAGAACGGCTCGAAAATGCGTTCGCGCTGCTCGGGCGGCACACCGGGGCCCCGATCGCAGACGCGCACCTCGGCCATGGTGCCCTGGCGGCGCACCACGACGGTGATCTCGCCCTGGCTGTAGCGCCGGGCGTTTTCCAGCAGGTTGCGCATGGCGCGGCGCAGCAGCTTGGCCACGCCCGCCACTTCCAGCGTGTCGGCGCCGGTGTCGGCGTCCAGCTCGGCATCCACGCGGGCGCATTCCTCTGCGGCCAGGCCCACCAGGTCCACCGGCTCGATGGTGCCCACGTCGGCCTCGTGGGCATCGAGGCGGCTGGCCAGCAGAATTTCGTCCACCAGCTGGTCCAGCTCGGCGATGTTGCGCAGGATTTCGGCCCGAAAGGCGGGTGCGGGCTGGCCTGTGCCCATGAGTTCGAGCCCCATGCGGATGCGCGTGAGCGGTGAGCGCAGCTCGTGCGAGGCATTGGCCAGCAGCGATTTATGCGAGCGCACGAGGGCCTCGATGCGTGTGGCGGCAGCGTTGAACTGGCGTGACAGCTCGGCCACTTCGTCGGTGCCGTGCACCGGCACACGGGCCGACAGATCGCCCTCACCAAAGCGCTGCACGCCGTGCTGCAGCACATCGAGCCGTTTGAGAAGCCGCCGGATGATGGGGAACACCCCGACGGCGACGGCCAGGCCGACCAGGGCCAGCATCCAGACAAAGCCAAAGGGCGGGCGCGTCCAGAAGGCGGCGTCCGGGCGATGTCCCGGGCCCGGCGCGCGGTCGCTGCGGGGCTGGCGCGGGCTGATCTGCAGGCTGTAGCGGCGGCCATCCTCGCTCTCGATGCGCAGCTCGACACCCTCCCGCGCGCGCCCCGGCATGCGCGTGGCCAGCCCTGTGACCAGGGTGTTGCCGGCGTCGTCCCGCAGCACCATTTCGCGGCCCTGCGGCACCTCGGGCTGGGCATTTTGTTCGGCCGCCACGCGCCAGGCCCAGCCCACCAGCAGCGTCAGCACCGCCACGCCCCCGACAACGGCCAGCCAGATGCGCAGGTACAGACGGCGGGAGAACAACGAAAACATGGCGTGGTCAGTCCTGCTGCTTGGCAAAGACATACCCCACGCCGCGCACCGTGAGGATGCGGCGTGGGTTCTTGGCGTCTTGTTCAATGGCGGCGCGGATGCGGCCCATGTGCACGTCGATGGAGCGGTCAAAGGCTTCGAGCTCGCGCCCGCGCACCGCTTCCATGATCTGGTCGCGCGTGAGCACGCGGCCTGCGCGCTCGGCCATCGCCACGAGCAGGTCGAACTGGTACGAAGTGAGCTCGCACGGCTGCCCGCCGACCGTGACGGTGCGTGCATCGCGGTCGATCTCCAGCGAGCCAAAGCGCAGGGTCTGCGCCGCGGGCGGTGCGCCATCGGTGCGGCGACGCAGGATGGCGCGGATGCGGGCCAGCAGCTCACGCGGCTCGAAGGGTTTGGGCAGGTAGTCGTCAGCGCCGATCTCCAGGCCGATGATGCGGTCCATGGGGTCGCCCTTGGCGGTCAGCATGAGCACGGGCACCTGGGCTGCGGGCCCCTGCAGTGCGCGGATACGGCGGCACACCTCCAGCCCGTCCATGTCGGGCAGCATCAGGTCGAGGATGACCAGGTCCGGCAGGCTGCCGCCGACCCCCTGCAGTTGGGCCAGGCCGCCCGCCGCTTCGGTGTGGTGCGTGACCTGCATGCCCGACTGGCCCAGGTATTCGCCCACCATCTGCGCCAGGCGGGTGTCGTCTTCGATCATCAGCAGTTGTGTGGCCATGGGTTGAGCGTGCCTTTGCGCTGTCAGGGGGTGTTGTCGTGGGGGTAAAGCCCCGGTAAATACGGTCAATCCTGTGCTCTCAAATATAGAGCTGCAAGCGCTTCATGGTTGGGCGCCAGAGGGTGTTTTGACATGGGAAGCCAGCCACACCAGCGCCAGCACCGGAGCGCCCAGCAGGGCGGTGGCCGTGAAGAACTGCGCATAGCCGAAGGCGTTCACATAGTCCCCCGAGAACCCCGCAATGAACTTGGGCGCCAGCAGCATCATGGAGCTGAACAGCGCGTACTGCGTGGCCGAGTAGCGCACATTGGTCAGGCTTGAAAGATAGGCAATGAACGCTGCCGAGGCAATCCCGCTGGCCAGGTTGTCGGCCGAGACCACCGCAATCAGCGCCGTCACATCGTGCCCGTACCCCGCCAGCCAGGCGAACAGCAGGTTGGTGCAGGCGCTCAGCACGGCGCCCAGCATGAGGATGCGCATCACGCCCAGCCGCATCGACAGCACGCCGCCCACAAAGGCGCCCACCAGCGTCATGATGACGCCATACACCTTGGTCACGGCGGCCACCTCGTCCTTGGTATAGCCCATGTCCACATAGAACGGGTTGGCCATGATGCCCATCACCACGTCGCTGATGCGGTACACCGCAATCAGTGCCAGGATGAGCGCGGCCTGCCAGCCGTAGCGGCGCAGGAAATCGGCAAAAGGGGCCACCAGTGCGCCCTGCAGCCACTCGGCTGCGCTGCGGGCCGGCGGCAGCTGCACGGGTGCGGGTTCGCGGGAGAACAGCACGGTCACCACGCCGACGGCCATGGACGCTGCCATCACCAGGTAGGCCGTCCGCCAGGCGCCTTGCTGGTACGCGGCGGCCCCCTGCGCCACGGCCTGCACCAGTGCGGGCGCCACTTCGGCACGGGCGGCAATCCAGAGCACCCCTGCACCGGCCCAGATCATGGCCAGGCGGTAGCCTGTCTGGTAGGTCGCAGCCAGCGCTGCCTGGTGGTCGGCGTCGGCCGATTCAATGCGAAAGGCATCGAGCGCAATGTCCTGCGTGGCCGAGCCAAAGGCCACCGCCAGTGCGCACCACACGATCGGCCCCAGGGTCAGGCGCGGGTCGGCCAGCGCCATGCCGACCAGCCCGGCCACCACCAGGCCCTGGGACAGCAGCAGCCAGCTGCGCCGCCGCCCCATCAGGCGGGTCAGCAGCGGGATCGGCAGGCGGTCCACCAGCGGCGCCCACGCCCACTTGAAGCCATAGGCCAGCCCCACCCAGCTCAAATATCCGATGGTGCTGCGGTCAATGCCCGCCTCGCGCAGGCGAAAGCTCAACGTGCCCAGCACCAGCAAGAGCGGCAGCCCGGCCGAAAACCCCAGCGTGAGCATGCGCAGGCTGGCGGGTTCCAGGTACACGCGCAGGGTCTGGAGCCAGGGGGTGCGGGGTGCAGCGGCGGAAGAGGCAGCGGGGCGGGGGTCGGAGGTGGGTCGCATGGGATGGGCGTTCGGGGCTGGGACATTATCCCTACGCCATTGCACCGTGCCACGCCCGGGCCTGTGCCCGCCTTCGGGGGCTCCCCGGCCCGAGGCTCCCTAGGTGGTCTGCAGGCCCCAGCGCCGCGCCAGCTCTGCGCGCCGTCCGGGTGCAAAGTTGATGCGGGCGGCATCGGCGCTGACCGCCTGCACCACGCGCGGGTCCATCACATGGAACCACAGCGGCGGCAGGTAGGCGATCAGGAACATGCCGAAATAGCCCGAAGGCAGGCGCGGCAGGTCGGGAAAATCACGCAGGCTCTGGTAGCTGCGGCCCGGGTGGGCATGGTGGTCTGCGTGGCGCTGCAGGTGGAACAGCACCAGGTTGGAGACGATGTGGTTGCTGTTCCACGAGTGGTGCGGTGCACAGCGTTCGTAGCGCCCATCGGCCAGGCGGCGGCGCTGCAGGCCGTAGTGTTCGATGTAGTTGGCCGATGTCAGCTGGAATGCGCCCCAGAACGCCACGGGCAATGCGGCTGCGAGCATGGGCGCGCCATACAGCGCCGTCAGCCCGCCATAGAGCAGCGCCGTCACCGCGCCCGCCTGCAGAATCTCGTTGTCGGGATGCCAGGCGCGGCGCCCGCTGCGCTGCAGCCGCTGGGCTTCCAGCCGCCAGGCGCGCCGGAATGCCCCCGGTATTTCGCGCAGGACGAAGCGGTAGATGCTCTCGCCCATGCGGGCCGAAGCCGGGTCCTCCGGGGTTGACACATGGCGGTGGTGGCCGCGGTTGTGCTCGATGGAAAAGTGGCCATAGCCACCCAGAGCCGTGTTGAACAGCGCAACCTTGCGCGCCAGCATGGTGCCCTTGTGGCCCAGTTCGTGGCTCAGGTTCAAGCCAAAACCCAGCACCGCGCCGGTGGACATCACCGTTGCAACCCACGCCGGCCACGGCAGGGGGTGGGTGGCCAGAAAGACCAGGTTGAACAGCACCGAACCCCACAACACCGGCACCGTTGCGTACAGGATTGCGCGGTAGTAGCCGTCGGCCTCCAGCGCAGGCACCTGCGATTCCGGCGGGTTGGTCCGGTCTTCGCCCAGCAGCCCGTCGGCCACTGGCAGCGCCCCGTAGAACAACACCAGGGGCGCTGCAAACCACCACAGGCTGGTGGCGCCCAGGGTATGGGCCAGCGGGCCGATGGTGGCCAGCCCCGGGGCCACCACCGAGAGCAGCCAGCCCCGGCGTTTGCGGTCGCGAAAGACCGGACTGGGCACAGCAGACGCAAAAGCGGGAAGATGCATGGTGGGCGCCCGAAGGGAGTGATGGGCTTGATTCTGGACAAGTCCTGCCGATCTGCCCACCGCAGGAAACGCCATAAAATCGTCAAATGATGACAATTCCGCCGGAACCGGAACCATCGGGCACTGCGGCGCGGCGCGGGGCCTTGCACGGTGACCTGAGCGCCTGGTGGGCGCCTGCCGTGCACCCGGTCTATGCGCGGCTGCTGTGTGCCGAACTGCTGCGGCGCGGCTTCTCGCGCGAGACGGTGCTGGGCGGGACCGGGCTGGCCTGGGAGGCGCTGCACACCGGTGCTGCCTTTCTAAGCTACGCACAGTTGCAGCGGCTGGTGCACCAGGCCCTGGTGCTCACCGGTGAGCCCGGGCTGGGCCTGGCGGTCGGGCTGTCGACCGAGCTGTCCATCCATGGGCCGTTGGGCGTGGCGGCGATGGCCAGTGAGCGGGTGGACGATGTGGTGCGGCTGCTGCCGCGCTACAGCCGCTTGCGCCTGCGCCTGGGCGCGTTTGCACTGCTCCCCCTCCGTGATGGCGGGTTGGCGCTGCGTTTTGTTGAGGCGCTGCCGGGTGGCGCTGGCGACGGGCGACTGCGGGCCTATGTGCTGGGCCATCTCACCGGCGCGCTGCTGCGCCTGCTGCAGGCCGTCAGCGGGCTGAGTGCATGCAGTGCGCCGGGGCTGGTCTTGCATTGGCCCTTCTCGGTGGACACCATGCCTGCGCGCTTGGCAGAGGCGCTGCCGCAGGTGCTGTTCGAGGCGCCGGGCTGGCAGCTGGATCTGCCTGCCAATGTATTGAACCAGGCGACCCTGGCTCCCGATGCCGAGGCCCGCCGCAGCGCATTGCGCGAATGTGACCGCCGACTTGAAAGCCCCGCTGCTGGAAGCCACGCGCAGCAGGTGCGCGAGCGTTTGCTGGCCTGCCCTGGTGAGCTGCCTGGGCTGTCGGCCATGGCCGCTGCGCACCATGTGTCCCCGCGCACGCTGATACGGCGATTGCGCGACGAGGGCACCACCTACCAGAGCCTGCTCGACCAGACACGCGCCGAGCTGGCCTGCTGGTGGCTGAGCCAGACCGACGGGTCGGTACATGCCATCGCCGAGCGCCTGGGATTTGCCGATGCCAGCAACTTCAGCCGCACCTTTCGCCGCTGGTGCGGCACCACGCCCAGCGCCTATCGTCGGCGGGCAGAACGAGGCGGTGCCGAGTGATGGAAGGCGCGATCCCGGGCCCCGGGGCGCCACACAAGCCCTTGCGCACGCAGTCAGGCCCGCTTCGATAGACTCGGAAATACCATGCAGTCCCACGCCATTTACCCTTCATCCGCCCTCATGACGGGCTGCCGTTGCTGTGCAGGCCGAACGCCGGTCTGGAATGCCCGGCGCGGTTTTTTGCTGGCCGCAGCGGCGGGTATCGCCACCCCTGCGCTGGCACAGGTGGATGTGGGCTCCGCGTCGAGCCTGCGCAAGCTCGTGCCGGCCGAAACCCTGGAGCGCTCCGCTGCACAGCAGTACCAGCAGATGCTGGGCCAGGCCCGCGCCCAGCGCGCACTGGCGCCCGAAGGGCACCCGCAACTGCAGCAACTGCACGCCATTGCACGCCGGTTGATCCCGTTCACCGCAACGTGGAACGAACGAGCGCGGCAGTGGCGGTGGGAGGTCAACCTCATCGGCAGCAAGCAGATCAACGCGTTCTGCATGCCGGGCGGCAAGATCGCGTTCTACACCGGCATCCTCGACCAGCTCCAGCTGACCGAGGACGAGACCGCGATGATCATGGGCCACGAGATGGCCCACGCCCTGCGCGAACATGCGCGTGAGCGTCTGGCCAAGACGCAGGGCACCAACCTCGCACTGCGGCTTGGCTCGCAGCTCCTGGGGCTGGGCGATTTGGGGAACGTGGCGGCCAGCCTGGGCGGGCAGCTGCTGTCGCTGCAGTTCAGCCGCTCGGATGAGAGCGAGGCAGACCTAGTGGGTCTGGAACTGGCCGCGCGTGCGGGCTACGACCCTTCGGCCGCCGTGCGCCTGTGGCAGAAAATGGGCAACGCTACCGGCGGCAAGCAGGGCGGGCTCGCTTTTCTGTCCACCCACCCCTCCGGCCCCGCGCGCATCCGCGAACTGGAACAGAACGTGCCCAAGGTGCAGGGGCTGTACGAAGCCGCCCGACGGGCGGGCTGATTGCGCTATTAACACAATAGCTGCTAGCGCTCATGAATAAAGCGCTGGAGCCTGTTTTTGCTTGAAAATTCTGGCTTGTGCCACGCCTGCCCGTGGTCAGCACAGACAGCCCATGGGCGATTCATGTCCCGCCCACGTAGGGGTTGCTCTGGCGCTCACGCCCAAACGTGCTCTCGGGCCCATGCCCGGGGATGAACACCGTCTGGTCCCCCATGGGCCACAGGCGGCCGGTGATGCTGTCGATGAGCTCCTGGTGGTTGCCCTGCGGAAAATCGGTGCGGCCGATGCTGCCGGCAAACAGCACATCGCCCACAAAGGCGCGGTCGATCTGCGGGGCATGGAACACCACGTGCCCGGGTGTGTGGCCGGGGCAGTGGCGCACGTTGAGCGTCTCGTTGCCGATCTGTACCTGGTCGCCATCGTGCAGCCAGCGCGTGGGTGTGAAATGCTGGGCTGGCGGAAAACCGAACATGGCGCTTTGCTGCGGCAGGCCGTCAATCCAGAACTGGTCTCCCGGATGGGGGCCGACGATGGGCAGGTCCAGGCGCCGGGCCAGTTCCCCGGTGCCGCCCGCATGGTCGATGTGCGCGTGGGTGAGCCAGATCTGGCTGAGTGTGAGTCCCCGTCGCTGGACTTCGGCCAGCAGCGTGTCCAGGTCGCCGCCCGGATCAATGACGGCGGCTTGCCGGGTGGCGTCGCACCAGACAATGGAGCAGTTCTGCTGGAAAGGCGTGACGGGAACGGTAAGGTAGTGCAGCATGCGTGGTCGGTGGGATGGATGTCAGAGATTGGTCGCTGCGATCACCTCGGCCATGTCGGTCAGGCCTTGGAACACCTTTTCGATGCCGTCCTGGCGCAGCGTGAGCATGCCGGCGGCCAGGGCAGAGGTGCGGATGTCCGTCGCCGAGGCGCGGTGCCGGATGTGCTGGCGAATGACTTCGCTGCTCAGCATCAGTTCGTGAATGCCCAGGCGCCCGCGGTAGCCGTGCTGTTCGCACTGGCTGCAGCCCTTGTGGCGCCACAGCGTGATGTCGCCGGTCTCGTTGCCATAGTGCTTGCGCCAGCGTTCGATCTGCGCCGCACGGGCTTCGTGGGTGTTGGAGGAACTGCTTTCAAGATACTGGGCGGCCATGGCCTGCAGGGTGTCGTCGTCGGCCGTCCAGGCCTCGCGGCAGCTGGTGCACAGGCGGCGCACCAGGCGCTGCGCGAGAATGGCCAGCAGCGAGTCGGAGAAGTTGAACGGGTCCAGCCCGATCTCCAGCAGCCGCGCAATGCTCTCGGGGGCCGAGTTCGTGTGCAGCGTGGACAGCACCAGGTGCCCCGTGAGCGAGGCTTCGATGGCGATGCGCGCGGTTTCCTCGTCACGCATTTCGCCAATCATGATGACATCGGGGTCGGCCCGCAAAAAGGTGCGCATGGCGGCCGCAAAGGTCCAGCCGATGCGCGGGTTGACCTGGACCTGGCGCAGGCCGCTCTGGGTGATTTCGATCGGGTCTTCCGCCGTCCAGATCTTGCGCCCGGCGGTGTTGATGTCGCGGATCACCGAGTGCAGCGTGGTGGTCTTGCCGCAGCCCGTGGGCCCCACCACCAGCACCAGCCCGTAGGTCTTTTGCACCACGTCACGCATGGCGGCCAGGTTGGCGGGGCTCAGGCCGATGTTGTCCAGCGGCAGCGGCTTGGCGCCGGCCAGCAGGCGCAGCACCACATCTTCGAGGCCGCGCGAGGTGGGCACGGTGACCACGCGCAGTTCCACCGGCGGGCCGCCAAAGCGCGAGAAGTCGATCTTGCCGTCCTGCGGTTTGCGGTGCTCGGAGATGTCCATGCTCGCCATGATCTTGATGCGCGCCACCATGGCGTAGCGAAAGCGAGCGGGCAGTTCCAGGTAGGGTACCAGGTCGCCGTCAATGCGCAGCCGCACGCGCACATTCTGCGGTGCAGGCTCGGTCTCGATATGGATGTCAGACGCCCGGTGGGCAATGGCCTCGTCAATGATCGAGTTGATCAGGCGCACCAGGGTGTTGTCGGACTCGGTGACCACGTCGGCCTGGGTTGCGTCGCTCTCGGGCGCGCTGCTGCTCAGGTTGAGCACCAGCTCCTGTGACGAGGCGCGTGCTGCCGAGGGCGTATGGGTGCCATTGCCCGCACGGCCTGCCGCGGCTGACGGTGCCGTGGCCGACGGGCTGGCCGGGTGTACGCTGTAGGCCTTGGCAATGGCGGGCAGCAGGGTGCCAGGGGCGGCCTGCAGCGGGAGCAGTCGGCGTTGGGTGAGGAAGCGCAATTCATCGAGCAGCGTGCGGTCGTAGGGGTCGGCCATCAGCACCACCAGCGCATCGTCGCGTGCCAGCAGCGGCAGAACCGATTCGCGCTCGGCGACGTCGCGCGGCACCAGCGCCAGCGCGGTGGCGTCGGGCTGCAGGTGTTCGGGGTGCACCACGTATTCGCCCAGCCAGGATGCAATGGCGTCACGCAACTGGTCCTGGGACAAATGGCCTTGGTCCACCAGGATCTGGCCGATCAGGCGCTGCGTCCCCTGCTTGCGCTCCAACTGCTGCGAGCGCAGTCCTGCCATCAGCGCGGCCGGAGCCACCATGTCGGCGTTCACCAGCGCTTCGCCCAGGTGCCTGGCCTTGCCCACCAAAGGATGCGGTGTGGTGACCAGCCTCCACAGCGATTCGGCATCGTGGGGTTCGAAATACGTCGAAGGGGTGCCGTTGGCAGTCGATGCGGGCATGGTCGGGGTCGGTGGGCTGTCAGAGATCGAAGGCGTAGTCCACGGTCAGGGGCGCGTGGTCCGAGAACTTCTCGCCCTTGAAAATGGATTCGGTGCGGGCAAGCGCTGCGAGCGCGGGAGTGGCCAGGTGGTAATCGAGCCGCCACCCGACGTTGTTGGCATAGGCCTGGCCGCGGTTGCTCCACCAGGTGTAGGCGGTGTCCGTGGCGGTCGGCTGCAACTGACGGTAAACGTCGACCAGGCCGCCCTCCGGGTCAGTTGTGTGCAACAACTTTGTCATCCAGTCGCGCTCTTGCGGCAGGAAGCCGCTGTTCTTCTGGTTGCTGCGCCAGTTTTTCAGGTCGATTTGCTGGTGCGCAATGTTCACGTCGCCGCACAGGATGAACTCGCGCTCCCGCTTGGTGTGCATCAGGTGGGGATGAAAGGCGGCCAGGAAACGGTACTTGGCCAGCTGGCGCTCCTCGCCCGAGGAGCCGCTGGGAAAATAGGCGCTGATGATCGACAGCTTGCGCGCCGGGGTGTCAAAGCGCAGTTCAACGTAGCGGCCTTCGGTGTCGAACTCGCCGCCGTCGAATCCGGCGATCACTTCGCTGGGTTCATGCCGGGTGTAAATACCGACGCCCGAGTAGCCCTTTTTCTGGGCAAAATGGAAATGTCCCTGCAAGCCTGCCAGGCGTTCGAAGCGGCCCTGGATGTCGGTGGCCTGCGCCTTGACCTCCTGTACACAAATACAATCCGGCCCGGTGTCGGCGATCCATTGCTCCACGCCCTTGCTGGTGGCCGAGCGGATGCCGTTGAGATTGAGGCTGGTTAATCTGAACAAGGAATTCCCCATGGTGGATGTTGGCGCGCGTGCCGAATCAGGAGACGATCTGGCGCAGGGTTTTGTGCAGTTTGCCGTGGAGTCCGGTGTCCTGCGGTTTGGCGAATTCAAGACCAAGGCCGGACGCCTGAGCCCATATTTCTTCAATGCCGGGCTTTTCGACGATGGCCGCAAGCTTGGCCGCCTGGCAGAATTCTATGCAAAAGCCCTGCTGGCCAGTGGCATCGAGTTCGACATGGTGTTCGGGCCGGCCTACAAGGGCATCCCGCTGGCAGCCACCGTGGCGGTGGAACTGGCCCGCCAGGGCCGCAATGTGCCCTTTGCCTACAACCGCAAGGAGGCCAAGGACCATGGCGAAGGGGGCACGCTGGTGGGCGCGCCGCTGCGCGGACGGGTGCTCATCATTGACGATGTGATGTCCGCCGGCACGGCCGCTCGCGAGTCGATCGCGCTGATCCAGGCCGCCGGGGCCACGCCCCATGCCGTGGCCATTGCACTGGACCGCCAGGAAAAAGCCACCGAGAATGGGCGCGATGTGTCGCACAGCGCGGTGCAGTATGTGCGCCAGCAACTGGGACTGCAGGTGTGTGCCATTGCCACGCTGGCAGACTTATTGCTCTACCTGTCAGACGCGCAGGGCAGTGCCGATATGGCGGCCCATCGCGAGAAGGTGCTGGCCTATCGCCAGCAATATGGCGTCAATGAAGGGTGATCCATTGAAAAGACCGGTGTCGAGATGGTGGGTTGGGGGGCTGCTGGCAGGGCTGTGCGGGCTTGTGGCTGCCCAGGCGGCACCGGCCAATACCCAAAGCATCTACACCTGTGTGGACAAACAGGGGCGCAAACTCACGTCCGACCGGCCCATTCCGGAGTGCATCGACCGTGAGCAGCGCGAGTTGAGCCCCACGGGGACCGTGCGCCGCGTCATCGGCCCCACGCTTACCGAACATGAACGGGCGGCACGGGAAGTGGAGCGCCGCAAGGAGCAGGAAGAGCGCAACCGCATCGCCGATGAGCGCAAGCGCGAGCGCGTTCTGGTGGCCCGCTACCCTGACAAGGCGGCCCACGATGCCGAGCGCGCCCTGGCCATTGCGCAGGTCGATGCAGTGACCGCCACGGCCACCCAGCGCATCACCGAACTGCAGGCCCGGCGCAAGACCCTGGACCTGGAGATGGAGTTCTACCGCAAGGACCCGGCCAAAGCCCCCATGCTGCTGCGCCGCCAACTGGCCGAAAACGACGAGGGTGTGCAGGAGCAGCGCCGCTTCATTGCCGGACAGGACCAGGAAAAGCGCCGCATCCATCAGCGCTTTGACGAAGAGCTGGCGC
>JAPKHH010000076.1:0-16618 GCA_026647025.1 Giesbergeria sp. | reverse complement strand
CCTGGGTCGCCCATGCCCGCCACGCCGATACCTGGCGCTTGCGCCATCAACTCTTTGCCGGCGGCTGGTTTGATCCCTTGTGGGCCAGCGGTCAGCCGGTAGAGGCCCCTTCGCCCTGAGAACGACGCCGGGTGCTCCGGGGCGGTTCGTGGAACAACAACCCGCAGAACCTGCGCTCTGCCAACCGCAACAGGAACACCCCCGACAACCGGAACAGCAACAACGGGTTCCGTCTTGCCAGCACCGCCCATAGCCAGAGCTGATCACCTGCGAGGTGCTCAGGCGCGCCGGGCAGTCCAGGGGCGCGGGAGCATGTCAGCGCCAACCCCCGGCCTTGACGGTGCAGTGTTGCTGCACCGTGGTCGGGGCGCGGTTTGATCGGTTATGGACGAATTTGAGCCTTTTCTTGGTATTGCGCCGTCTGGTGGAAGAACCCCCCGTTTTTCCACTTCAGACACTGGTGACGCCATGGAAACAAACCCACCAATTTTTCCTGACTTTTACGCGGCCCTGCACGGTCGCCGCGCGCGTCGGCCGATGGAGATGTTGCACACGGCCCATGCGTTGGCCATGCAGGCGCACTGGAACCAGACCCGCAAGGACGGGGTGACCCCGCAGATCATCCACCCGCTGCGGGTGCAGGGCCTGCTGGGGCGCTGTGGCGTGAAAGATATGGAGGTGCACGCGGCGGCGCTGCTGCACGCCATGGCGTGCAGCCTGCCGATCGGGGTGGTGGAAACGGTGTCGGCATGGACGGCCCCGCCCGGTTTGCCCACCGACCTGCGCAAAGCGATGCAGATGGAGCGACTGGCAGCAGCGCCCTGGCGCGTGCAAGTGGTGAAACAGACCGACGTGGTGGCCAGCTTTGAGGAAGGGCCTGCGCCGGGGTGGAGCAGCGAAAAGAAGGGCATGTACATTCGCCAGCGGACGGTGCTGGTTCGTGAGGTGTTAAGCCCGGTCTGCGGGCGTTTGCGGGTCTTGTTTGAGCGGGCGCTGCGCCAGCCAGCGTGGGGAGGTGCAGCATGAGCCGCCGCACAAGAATCTTGAAGTGCCTTTGCTGGTTGGCGTTGGGCGGGTTGCTGGCTGCGTGCCAGGCCGTGCCAGTGATGGGCACGCCTTCTATGGAGGTGGTGGAACGCGGCACACCCGCGTTTGCGAGCCCGCTCGAAGTGGAGACACCCGTGCTGCGGGACGGTTTGGTGCATGAGAATACCTTGACAACGATGCCAAAGGCGGCAGGCAAGGCGGTGCCGCCCCCGCAGGATGCGAGCCTTTGGGGGCGCTTGCGCGGTGGCATGGGTATTGAGCCGCTGCAGGGCGTGGCCCTGCAGCGCATGACGGCGCACGAAGCCTGGTACCGCCAGCGCCCCGAGCATCTGCGCCGTGTGTTTGAGCGGGCTCGCCCCTACCTGTTTGACATTGTCGAAGAGGTGCAGACTGCAGGTTTGCCCATGGAGGTGGCGCTGTTGCCGGCGGTGGAGTCGGCGTTTGTACCCAAGGCCGTTTCCAGCGCGCAGGCGGATGGTTTGTGGCAGTTCATGGCACCCACCGCCGCGCGGTTCGAGTTGCGCCGCAACCTGTTTCTGGACGAACGTCGCAGCCCGCAGGCGGCTACGAGGGCTGCGTTGCGCTACCTGGCATGGCTGCGCGAGCGCTACAACGGCGATATGCAGCTGGCGCTGGCGGCCTACAACTGCGGTGAGGGCTGCATTGATGCGCACATTCGGCGTGCCAAGGCAAAAGGACTGGCCGGCCGATTTGAGGACTTGCAGCTGAACACCGAAACGGCGCAATACGTGCCGCGGCTGATGGCACTGAGCAAGGTGGTTGCCGACGCGGTGGACAGCGGGGCGCGGGAAGCGGTGGGTCTGCCCGATGTGCCCAATGCCCTTACCGTGCGTCGGCTGGCACTGCAGCGCGACATGGACAAGGTGCTGGTGGCACGGCTGGCGGGTGTGAGTCTGGCCGAACTGGAAGCGCTGAACCCGCAGCACCCCAAGCCGTTGCTGGTGGCTTCTGCCGGACAGGGGGTGGTGTTGCCGGAAGACAAGGCCGCCCGGTTTGAACAGGCGTTGCTGGCTCACCGAGGCCCGCTGGCCTCCTGGACTGCACGGCGGGTGGCTCGGACCACCACGGTAGAAGCGTTGGCGCGCCTTTTTGGCAGCGATGTGGCTACGTTGCGGTCTGTCAACCGTATTGCCTCTGGGCACCTGGTAGTGGCTGGCAGCACTGTGCTGATTCCCCGTGTGTCTAAGTGGGATGATGTGGCCGAAGCGAAGTTGCATGCGGCAGTGCTCAGGACGGCACCGGCATATACAGCCCTTCGCGTGAAGGCTAGCAAGGGTTGGGGATGGACCGAAGTGGCACGCGAGGTCAATCGCAGGGCCGGCCCGGTGACCGCCGTAGAGTTGAAGCGCGCGAATCAGAAAGTGAAGCTGAAAGCGGGCTGGCTGCGGCTTCTAGTGCCTGCGCCAGAGGCCCGGGTTCGGTTGGTGGGCCATTCACGTGGTGCTTCGATCACGGGGGTGGAGCATGTCTAAGGGTTCAACAGGCAGGGAGGTTGCACGGATGCCACGCCACCTGGATGTGCGGGCGTGGTGGGTGCCGCTGGTGCTGTTGGTACTGCTGGCGCTGATCAACCGCTACACCGACTGGTATTTGGCCGCTGGCTGGGGGCGCCAGGGGCTGACGCTGGGTTGTGCTTTGTTGGCTTTCTGGGCGTGGAGTCGTATAGCGCTGGCGCCGCCGCGAACGCAGCGCCTGGAAAGCCGGTTGCGGTGCTGGGCGTCCGGGTTGGGGGCCTGGTGGGTGGGCGCTTGGACGCTGGTTTGGGTGCTGCTGCCTGCTTGGGGGCTGCTCAAGGTGGTGGGCGTGGGTTTGTTCGCACCGGTCATGGCCTGGCGTTGGTGGCGCGCTGGGCGCAGGTTGTTTGCGGCCGGGGCCGGGGCCGGGGTGGGCTGGGCCTTGGGCGTGCTGGTCGCCACGCTGGCGATGCTGGCGAACCCCTGGCGGCGCTGGCGTCTGCTGGAAGGCTTGTGGCCCGCTGGTGATCCAGACTTGTATGGCAAGCATTACGCCTGGGGGCAGCTGATGGAGGCGCTGGCCGCGCTCAGCCCCACGGGCGGCGGCTGGTCGGCTGTACCACCGGTGTTGACACGGGTGGACGACGCGGCCTGGTTGCTGCGCTTGGGGGCGGGCTTTGGCTGGGTACCCATGAGCTTGCTGGCTACTGCGCTGGTGTTGTCTTGGCTGTTGCTCACGGCCTGGCTGGCGCGCAACCCGGTGGGGGCGCTGCTGAGCCTGCGCTTGCGGCGGCTGGGTGTATCGCTGGGCTTGTTGCATGCGCTAGCGGCCGGTTCGTATGGGGCTTGGTCGCTGGGCTACCTGTTCATCCCCATGGGTGCGCTGGCGCCGCTGGCCCATGCAGGGTGGGGCGTGTTGACGCTGGTACTGGTGGTGCTGACGGTGCGCGCCTGGCAGCAAAGGCGCTTGTCAGCGGTGCGCGGTGGTGCCGAGAACTTGGTTGCTGCACAAAAGCCGTTGCTCGCCTGGCGTTCGGTCTGGGTGCAGGGGGGTGTGGCGTGGCTGGCTTTGGCGGCGGTGGGCGTGGGGTATTTCCCTCTCCACGTGAAGGGCTGGCAGACCGACAAGGCAGAGCGTGCGCAGCGGTATCGACCCGACTCACGGCTGGATGTAGTCCACCCGCAGGGCTCAGCCTTGATGCGGTCAAATCATGGCAAGCCTTGTGAAGTCTTGACTGCTACTTTTTGGCGTAATGAAAATTTTATCAACCGACCAGGAGAAACGCTATGCTAGACCTCAAACGCGTGATTTTTTTCTATCCACATTCTATCTGTCTCAGATTAAAGGAGGATGGCTTCGAGAAGGCGTTCAAGGCCGCCAACATCAGGTGCATTACCCCCGAATACAATTGGGCAGATAATCTCCAGGAGGCGGAAAACTACGCGAAGAAGATATTCGATGGCGGATATAACGCTATCGTCTATCCAGAGCCTAGCTCAGAGATATTGCGTAACCCGCGTGCAGAGAGCTGGTGGGGACTTGATCGCGCGAATGTAATTAACATATTCACTGTGTTTGACATGCTGAAAGATATGGGTGCACCCTTACTCCCTTGCAATATGTCTTTTCATGACCACTTTGACGAGGAAGCCACATTACTGCTCAAACCCGATGCTCTTGTTATGGAAATATTGAGGCTCAGAGAGCAGCACAAAAAGAAGAATGATCTTTCAACAGAATAATCGCAAGCCTCTATCAGCTGGCGAATCAACCTATTTGCCTCAGTGATCCAACCCACCCAAGTTAAGCCCAAACGAGCGTGATCAACAATGTTTCTGAGTATTTGTGCGGCTCTTGTGCCCCGATTTGCGGGGTTGGGGCAGCCTCTCTCGATGAACATAGAGTGCGTGGCCACCAGGCGCAACACCATGCGCCTGGGCGAAAGCTTGCTCGGAGACACAAGCGCCAACTGAGCCTGGTTGCTCAGATGGGCAAAGAACTCATCGAGTTCGGATTGAATACTCTTACGCATGCCACTGAGCAACAGCGCAACCAAGGCGGGCAAGGGCAGCTTGCGCTGGCGAGTGAAGGCACCGGGGTGATCGGGATGGGCTGCGTGCAGGAGAAATTCGCCAGAGCGCAGGCGCGCGACAAGAGCTTGAGTCCCGGGCACCCCATGCTCCGGGTTTGCTAAATTGGAGTTATATGAGCGAGAAACGACCTGAATTATCTTGGCCCGCGATGAATGCGGCTGCCGTTTTTCGGCGCATCCTCTTGGCGTCTGTCGCCGTCACCCTGGTGGTCTGGCTTGGCTGGTCATTGCTAACGCCTGTCAGCCTTCGCCTTGTCAAACTGGCGTTGCTGAAATGGGGTTTACTGGTAAGCGTTGGCATGGCGCTGCTGCTTTGCGCGGCATGGGCGCTTTGCAACGCGCTGCGGCTGGCGCGGGGCTTCTACCCTGTACTGGCGGGGCTGCTGGCGGCGGTAGTGGTCGCGGTTCTGTATTGGCTGTCTCCATCCGGTCTGATGTTGCCGGGCTATGGCGTGGTTATCGCTGTGGTGGGCGCGGCCTTGCTGTCCATGCCGGAAATATGGCGCAGGCATGGTAGTAGCTGAGAGCATCCATTCATTCACCAACACCCACCATGCCAACACTCGTTCTTTTCGCCCACGGCAAGGAATCCGGCCCCTGGGGTTCCAAGATCAAACACCTGGCAACCGTCGCCGAGCGCCTGGGCGCGCAGGTCTTGAGCCCGGACTACGGTGACCAGCCCGATCCCGACGCACGCGTGGCTCGCCTGCGGGCCATGCCGCTGCCCGTGCATGACCGGCTGGTTCTGGTCGGCTCCAGCATGGGCGGTTATGTGTCCACCGTGGCTTCGCAGGGCATGGCGGCGCGGGGCTTGTTTTTGATGGCACCAGCCTTCTACATGCCGGGTTACGCAGTGCAGGATCCCGTGCCCGGCACGCCCGAAACCTGCGTGGTCTTTGGCTGGCGCGATGCTGTGATTCCCGTGGCCCATGGCATCCGCTTCGCGCAGGCCCATAGCGCAGCGCTGCATGTGCTAGATAGCGACCACCGGCTGAACACCGTGCTGCCCGAGGTGGGGGTATTGTTCGAGGGCTTTTTGCGCCGGGTGATGGCGGCGGCGTGAAAGGAGTTCTCCTGATGCACATTGGCGATATGCAGGTTACGGGCATTACGCTGGCCTTCGATTCGGCCAGTGGCTGCTACCGACTGGCCGCGCAAGTGGCAGATGGCAGTGTGACGGTGGAGCTGCGTTTGCCACCCACCTTGCTGCAATCGCTGGTTCTGCAAAGCGTGGCGCTCATGCCAGCGGTGCTGCCCACGGTGGAGGTGGCGAGTGAGGCCGAAGCGGTGCGTCTGCCTGCGCGGGTGCTGCTGCATCTGGATGACCGTTCAATGCAGGCGCTGCTGCGTGAGGTTTCCATGGATATCCTGAACGACTTTCTTTGGTACATGCAGGATGAAGCTCTCGTCGTGCGGGTGACCGACAACCTGTCGCAGCGGGCGGCTGCGCACCTGGTAGAAGACATGAACGGTTCTTGGCGTGGCCAGTGTGCGCCGGATGCGGCACTTACTCCCTACACACTACGCGGGCGGGAGGCCGTTCGGCAGGTGCTGGCACTGTGCGAGCGCTTGGTGGAGCAGGGCAGCATGGCGGATTGCTTTGCCCACCTGCGGCCTGCGGGTGGGGCGTAACCAACCATGTGGAGCGCTGAATGGATGAATCACAAGCCCCTTTGATGCCGCCGACAGCGCCCCAGTCCCGTCGCGTCACCTTGCGGCGCGGGTTTCATGTCTTGACACAGGGCAGCCTGGGGCTGGCGGGCCTGTTCATTCTGCTGCGCCGTATGGCGCTGGTCGGTGTTTTTCTGCATGTTTTTCTGCGGTTTTCTGGCTACCCCGCATGGGCGCAAGCCTTGCCGGGCGTGTTGTGCATGGCTTATCTGGCTCTGGTGTTACTGGTGCTCACCGTCCTTCTGGCCCAGGGCGGAGCCCAGGTAGCCGCAGGGGCATTGGCACAGGCGCTGGAGCACAGTGGCCGTTTGCACTCGGGCGGCGTGCTGGCCTTGCTGTCGTGGATAGGTGTGGTGGCGCTGCTTGGCAGGCCCCAGGCGCAATGGGTGATCGTGCTGTATGCGGTGTGCTCGGTGCTGGCGCTGGTATGGATGCTGGTGCGCATGGCGCTGCACTGGCGGTAGGGGAACAACGTGGCGCAGCACCACCCTTCGGCTGCTTTGAATGGTGGTATTCCCACCTTGCCGCGCGCCAGGCTTGAGTACCTGCAAGACAAACTGCGCTATTGCGAGGACACGAACTACCGAGGCCCAGACGTGGTGGGGCTGTTGGTGGATTTTGTCCGTGCCGAACTGGTCCATGCCCAGGCCGGTGAGACGGTTGCCCCCGATGCCATCTACACAGCCAACCGCAATCGCTATCTGGCCACGGTGAAAGCGCAGTTGCCGTTGCGCGAGGAACTGGGCAGCTACGTCAATGACCAGCGCGGCCCGGCCATGCCGGTGGTAACAAATTGGGATTTCCGCCGACTCCAGCGCGCACTTGCGCTGTGCGAACAAATCAGGGGCGGTAGCCAACTGGTCGTGGCCTTTGGCTACTTGCTTGACGGTGGAAGTGGCAAGGAGGTGCCGCTTGACGGCTACGAGGCCGAGGCTTTCAACAAAATGATCACCACCGCCCTGGCCAGGCAAGATGTGCAGCAAGCGAACGCGCTCTACCAAGCGCTGCTCAGCTATCAGGTAATGAATTGGTATGTGTACAACGATGCCGT
This sequence comes from Giesbergeria sp., assembly GCA_026647025.1. GTDB lineage: Bacteria > Pseudomonadota > Gammaproteobacteria > Burkholderiales > Burkholderiaceae_C > Simplicispira. The sequence goes on along the minus strand of JAPKHH010000076.1, from coordinate 9,281 downwards.
ACAGGACTCGATCGCCCGATACCGTCGTTTCCTGGACGACCATGCGCTGGACCGTGTGGCCCACGCCCAGGCGCTGGAATCGCGCCTGCGGAAGCTGAATCCTCACGAATACAGCCAAGAATACAAGCACTACCGCGAGCGTACCCTGCGCTTCCTGTATGAGGGGCTGAGGCAGCCAACAACTGGATCAGCGAAGAACGGCAACACCCATGATTGAACCCCGCGAATGGATACGTTACTGGTTTGGAGTGGCGGCTGCCGCAAACATGAAGGACTGGTTCTGGTCGGTCTTTTTCAGGCTGCTTTTCCTGGGTGCGCTGCTTGCCGGGGTATGGAAAACCGTCGATGGCTTTTACCAGGGGCCCAACTTCTACGCCTGGCGCCAGGTGGAAGTGGTAGACAACTACCGCACCTGGAGCCGCGATGTACGAGGCAACGACTACTACTCGACCCCCTACATCCGTTATCGCTACCAGAATGCCGCAGGGGAAACTGTCAATGGCAAATTCCATGAGCGAGATTCAGGCACACCCCCAGCGGCCAAAAGCGCCGAGGCAGGTGATGTTATCTTTCTGCGCATCGCCGTACCTGCCAGTGAAGCAGATGCCCGCTTCGGAATCAACCAGCAGGTACTGGAAGGTGTGGGCATCCTGTTCACGCTGCTGCTGCTCTGGGCCCATGGGCGCTACCGGGTCAACCCGGTGGGCGCCAAGGAAGTGATTCAATTGTTCGTCACCTGGAACCTGTTGCTCTGGGGCTGGATGTGGGTGGCCTTGCCATGAGTTCACGATCGATGCCCCGCTCCCCGAGGGAACCCGTAGGCTGCGCCCAGTGCTGGCCGGAGTCCGCAGAGGCCACCTGAGAGTTTCGCCAGCAACTGGTCTGCGACAGAGCGCTGGTCGATGAATCCCATTTCAGCCTGGCTGTTCAAAAGTTGGCGTTGGCGAGGCGGCGCAACGACGGTGCAGTCCCGTTTCGTACCATCCAGTCCAGTCGATGGATTTGACTTCAATGCCATCATTGACAACAATGCAGTCGTCTTGACTAAAAGGAACCATCATGGCGGTTTTGACCATTCGCAATGTAGATGAGGCGATCAAAACCGCCTTGCGTGTGCAGGCCGCGCGGGAGGGGGTGTCGATGGAAGAAGAAGCTCGGCGAATCCTGCGCGATGCCTTGTCCCGCCAGGAAGAGCAGACGCCGCTGGGGCAGCGCCTGCTGCGCCGCTTCAGCGGGACGGCGAGCAAGGATTTCGAGCTGCCCGCCCGGCACACGCCCCGTAACCCGCCTGCTTGGGACTGACGCCCATGATCCTGCTCGATACCAACGTGCTTTCCGAGTTCATGCGCCCGCAACCCGCGCCCCAAGTCGTCGCCTGGCTTGATGGGCAGCTAGCCCATACCCTGTACGTCAGCGCGGTGAACCGGGCCGAAATCGAACTTGGCCTGGCCCTGATGCCCGCTGGCAAGCGCCAGGCCGGGCTGGCAGTCGCAGCGCGGACGATGTTCGAGGAGGACTTTGCCGGGCGCTGCCTCGCGTTTGACGGAGAGTGCGCCAGTCACTATGCGCACATCGTCGCCGCCCGCACACGCATGGGGCGGCCGATCAGCGTGGAAGACGCGCAAATCGCCGCTATCGCGTTGGAGCGAGGGATGCGGTTGGCAACTCGCAATACGGCAGATTTCGCACACATTGACGGACTGCCGTTGATCGACCCGTGGATCGCCATTTGAAACTATGTGGTCATGCATCCCATCGGTTTGGCCCGGCCACGTACCCAACACCAGAAAAATACCCAACCGTGCCCACTTGACGGAGAACCCGCATGAGCCTGCAAGCACTACACACCTGGGCCGAGGAACACAAGATCTTCAGCAAAGACCTCCAAAATGAGACCTGGCTGAAACAATGGGATGCCCCCCTGAGCGAACTCCCCGAGGCCATCGGCCTGCTCCAGAGGCTCACCCGTATTGACCTGCGCTGCAATGGCCTGCGCCGCCTGCCCGACAGCCTCGGCCAGTTGCATCGGCTCGAAGACCTCACCAGCATGAACAACGAACTCGAAAGCCTGCCCGACGTTCTGCACCATTTGCAAAAACTACGCTACCTTGACCTGCGCAACAACCGCCTTCGCACCGTGCCCCCTTCACTCGGCGCCTTGCGCCAGTTGCGAACCCTGATCCTGCGTGACAACTGCCTGAGCGAACTGCCGACGGAAATGGGTGGGCTCAAACACCTGCAGCGGCTAGACCTCTCCCGCAACCCATTGCGAAGCCTGCCAGCCAAACTCTGCCAGTGCGAATCCCTGGAGTATCTCGACATCTCTGGCACCCTGATCAGCCATCTGCCCGAATGGCTTGGAGAAATGCCCAAGCTCAAGCATCTTGATCGCGGCCCCAATCGGGTTGCCGAGATCAATCAGATGTTGGCGAAAGATGCCGCATTGACTGAATACGCCGACAACAAACACCCGTACATCACCCCGCCCTCCATCGACAACGAACCCTTCCGGCTCTGGTTCGAGCGCGCCCTGGCCGATGATCCATATGGCCTGATGAAGATTGCCTTTCGCAAGCGGCTGGAACAGGATTTGACCGATGCTGAAATAGCCAGCAAAGCCCCGGGCTTGGTGGGCAGCGAAGATTGGCCCGAGGGCCAGTACATATGGGGAGAGGATGAGGACGGCGAATACATCGAGTACTACCTCACCAGCCGCTGGGGCGACAGCCACGGCCACATCGGGCGCGATGGCAGCCATGCCGATTTGCCGGTGCTTTGGCAGACTGGGCCGATAGACGAAGAATACGAAGCACTGCAAAACGCGCTGCGTGCCAAGGGGCTGGTGGATTGAAGCAGGAACAACAACCTATGTTCACTCCCTTTTTGCAACATGGCGCCTTGTCCGCGCTCGGTATCGCTGAACTTGCCCGGCTTGTCAATCAATGCTGCATTGAAATCCACCGTGAAGGCGTGAAGGAAGAGGGTGCGCAGGTGGCGCTGTTCAAGCAGCGCCTTGCAGACTGGCTAGCGGTACCGGTGTGGGTGCAGCACAGGGTTGCAGGCGACCGGGCTGTTTGCTCGGTGTTTCTGAGCGAAGGGGAGATGCACTGCGCCACCCGGCGCTTTTGCAAGCCGCGCCGTGAAAGCACTGCACATGTGCTGGTGCCCAGACACGTCGAAAAGGCACCGTGCAGCGAAGAGCGCAGCACCATTGGTGCACTGATGGTGCAGCCGCGAGCATGGTCCGCATTGCTCAGCCGCCTGGACGAAAAATGCGTGGCACCCTATGCCGTTGAGGACCTGGCGGGCATTGATGCAGCGCATGGCCGCTTGGTCTGGACTTGGGATAACGGCTGGATTCATCCCACCGCCTTGCTGTGTGCACCCTTGGCGGATGTGGACGCAGGGCAGGCAGGCGCATGGCCGCTGTGCCTGCCGTCGGCATGGGGCCAGTTGCACAGTCATTGGCATGGTGAGCTGCACTTGCATGAGGGGCATGTGCTTGTGGTGTGCGACGAAAGCGGGCAGTACGGCTTGATACGCCTGCACCAGTTGGCGCATGAGCCGCCGCGTGTGGTGGGGCGGTGGCTGCAGGCTTGCGCATGGGCATGGTTGGCAGAGGCTGCTTCGAGCGGTGCCAGCGCCATTGAGGCGGCACGCCAAGTAGAGCCCGATGCACGGGGCGAACTGGTGTGCGACCTGATTTCACCGCTGGACGGGCGGCGCATCAACCCGCCCGGCGTGAAGGCTTTGCTTGGCACCAGCCACTACAACGGCACTGATTACAGCGATAGCCTGGTTGTCAACGAGGCCGGACAGGGTTCGCATGCGCGGGTGCTGGGACGGGTGACACGGCAAGGCGTTCTGCTGTGCGGGCAAGCAGTGCACGATGGCATGCTGGAAGACGTGCCCTGGGGGCTGGACGATGTGCGCTGGTTGGAGATGGGTAGTGCGCAAGAGGGCATGATTGCCGTGCGCTCACCAGACAATGGCCTGTGGGGATTTATAGACCGGCGCGGAGCCGTGGCCATTGCACCGCAATTCGGCGATGTCTGGGGCTTCAACCACGGCACGGCGGTGGTGCAACCTGTGGGTGAAGCGCGGTTGGGCTTGATCGACAAGACCGGGCAATGGGTGCTGCCACCCTTGTGGCGCACCCTCAGGCGTGAGAGTCGCCGCGTCATCGTGGCGGAGGATGCTGCAGGTTGCTGGGGCGCAATGGACGTCCAGGGCAGCGTCATAGTTCCGTTTCAGCCCTACGCCGACTGGAGGAAACACCCGGATGTATGCCAGCGGCTGGAAGGCTACCAGATCGGGCACTCCTGGGGCTCTGATGAAGAGGCAGAAAAACGGCGCGCAGTGATCGACACCATTGCTGCGGTGTGGAAGCGGGGCTTTCGCGAGAAGATCCGGGTCGCCATGGAAGCTGCCCTGCACAAGGGTGGCAGCCTGGCAGGGCTGGAGGGGTTGTTTGATGATGACACCAGCGAGCGCGACTTGCGCGAGGGCGGCGTCTGGGGGCTACCTGTGACTTTGCTGCGCAGCAAGACCCAGGGAGTGCTGCGCCCACATGTGGGAGAAAGCGGGCGCATTGCTTGCTACTACCCAGTGGGGCTGTCCACGTTTGGCCTGGAGGTGGAAGCGCCGATTTCCGACTTGCCCAGCTGCCCGGAGGCCTCTGTAGGTATCCCATGGCGTGACTTGACGGTGGCGCCACCGGAGCCAGACGAAGATGATCCATCCTGAAAAACGTGCCCTGGCGCTGCTGGCCCTGCTGATGTCCTTGTGCGGCAGCGTGCATGCGCAAGCTCCCAGCGATTTCGAGGCCGCGCTTCTCGACGCCCTACGCGTCGATTTGCTGCTGCGGTGGAAGGACACCCATTTCTACACCCCGGCAGCCAGCCGTGCCGCACTGTGCGCGGAGTTTTTCGGTCCTGTGGTGGAACATTGAGCGAGGCAGAAGCCTTGATTCGAGTGCCGCCGCTGGGCTTGTTCGTTCATGGGCCACTGGTCGAGGGCCTGGCGGTAACTCTGCCATCGCAATGAGCGACCTGGGCTTGCTGGTATTGAAATATAACGATGCGGCAAGCAAAGCGCGTCAGGCCCGGAGGGCAGGGCCTGTGGGGAAGGGGGTGCGAGGTGTGGGAATGTGGGCAAGTCGCAGACTTGTCCAAATTTCCATGCCGACCCCCTCTTCTCCATAGGGTTGGCGGCTTTATACGATATACCTTATGTTAACTCTTAGAAATAGAATTAAAAATTATACCGATGCGCACCCATTCGGCACGGGTCGAGTTTTTTCTGGGCCAGCAGGCTGGACAGCAGTTCTTGCGGTACTTCGTGATTTTTGGTTGTCATTGTGTTTGCGGACAAGCAGGCTCTTGCCTGCGGGGCAACGGTTGCACCGAAGCCCAGCACCCTTTCCTCACCGAGAGCCTCGATGTTCGCTCCTCTCCATCGCCGCCACCAGTTCAACCGCCGCGCTACCCCTGCATCGAACTCACGCATTCGCAATGCGACTTGCCCGCTGACATTTTGAACTGGCGTGTAATACGGAAGGCGCGGACGATACGAAGCCAACCGCATGAGGACTCAAGGTTGATTGGCGTTCCGCACTCGTGTCGCCCCACCCTCCTACTAGATAGCATTCAACTAATGATAAGCGTCATAATCATCAGTGCTATTTTTTAGATTTAAAAGTGTGGTAACGAATTCCCCCTCGTTTGATAGTAAGCGCTCACACCCTTAACGAGCGTAGCTGCACGCCATCAATGGACGTTTTTTGCCGGTGAAATGGGTTCGGTGTCGTGGCCGTGCGCCCCGAAAACCACGGCCGCGCGCCACTGAACTTTAGATTTCGCGCCCGACCTTTGCGCCATCAACCGGTGGCGCGCACGGTCAGCCAGGCGCCGTGTGGTGCGCCTTGTGGGTCTTTGCGGAACGCCACTCTACTTTAGATATTCCGCCATTCAACTTTAGATTTTGGCGCTCAGCTAGTCTGAGCTAAGTTGTCCTGTTAGTTGGGAATCGTGCGAAGTGCTCACCACCAAAGGGGGTTTATCTGCCTCAGAGTCAGACTAGGCTCAGCCTCAGTTCTCCCTAATCACCTGCGCCTGCCGCAACACCAGTTCCACCGCCTCTTCCTGCAAGTCCGGCGGGTACTTGTACTTGCGCAAGATCCGCTTGACCATCAACCGCAGCTTGGCCCGCACGCTCTCACGCTCGGACCAGTCCACCATTGAGTCCACGGGCTACAACACTCCAGTTCCGCTCCGCGTCTTCGGCAGACCTTCCACTCACTGACAGACGCACCGAGTGTTTGTCACTGTAGGCAGGCTCGCCAGAATATCCAACGCTTCGAGCCACGTGCTGGTAAAGCATGGACATTTCGACGAAATCTTCCTTCTGGCGCTTAACCGCTGCATGCTTCTTACCTCCACGCAAAGGTCGATCGACCATGTAAGGCAGCAAAGGTACGGCATCCAACTCAGCATGCAAACAGTAGCGGATCAGTAGTCCTGGGACTCTCGGTCTTGTGACAACGCCGAGTGCTTCACCAATCGTTTTGCAGCCGTATTCCTCGAAAAGATCGGCATTGACACCTTGTCCTTCTGAGAGCCTGAATGAGACCTGCAGTGTCGCAGGCCAAGCTAGCCATTCAGAGGGGAAGATTGACCCGACATCCTCTACCGAAGGCGTAGGCGGAATCGCTGGAACGGAGATCAGACCAATTTCTGAGATGCCGCCTGGATTGCGTGAGGCCACGTAAGCCTCCATAAGAGCTCGACCGATGAATTCAATGTTCTTCGATGTCGCGCCTTCGAGCCACGCCAATGCGTTTAAAGCGTTTGGCTGAACATCCTCTGAGTCATAAGGAAACCCAAACAAGACCCAGGACTCGAAACTTGCATTTGCGCCTAGCCAAAACTGCAATGTTCTTGCCCACTTGACCTGTCTTTGAGGCAAGACATTGACCCAATACCCAAGAGAACCTATGACTCTGGATGCATCTTCGTTGGGTCTAACGATCCGAATGATTGCCATGGTCACTCCAACCCAGTGAAACGCACATGCATACCATGCCCACGCCACAACGGCAAAGGGGCCTCCTCGCTGGACTCGAAGGGTTGGTCTACGCTCACCATAGCGACAGAGGCGAAGTGCCCCGTGGCGCTCATCTTGGCGCAGCTGGCTTCAATCGCCTGCCAGTTGCTCGGGCGCTCGGCGCTGTTGGCCGGAAATATTGCGGATCGCACCACCACCCACTCCGGCCGCTTGGACTGGCCGATGAGCCAGATTGAGGGATCCACCTCCGGGTTGCCCTGCCAGGACATCAGCTCGAAGCCTTGCTTATCCAGCTGGTCACGGACCACTTGCACGGCCATGTCGTGAACCTCCCATGGCGTCATCTCGATCTTCTGGTCTGTGACCAAAGCGACGGGGGCGATCGGCCTTCTGGTATCCGGGTCCAGCAACCCCCACCCCGGCATGTCTGCCACCCAGGCGCCACCGAAAAGCTTCTTCATTGGCAGGATGCAGGCTCGACCGTTGGCCATCCTGGCTGCCGTGATGAACCCCTGTGGATTTCCGGGGCCCCGCACTTTCCCATCAACGTCCTCGACGCGCACGAAGAACAATTGGTTGCCCAGACGGAACGACAGATGCTCCAGTAACGGCGGATAGGGGTGTGCGCGGAGCCATGACAGGATCCCACCGTCGACCTGCTTGCTCAAGTGGGTTCCGGCAGCCTTCCAGCAAAGGAAGAACGCTTCTGACATCTCATGCATTTCAATTTCGTACATGCTGCTCCTCAGTGCGGGCCATAGCGGCTCTTGATACCGTCGATCGTTCGGAATTCGTCTATGTAGCGCGTTTCACCAGTGGTTTCGTCTTTGAACGTTCGCTTAAAACAGGGCACGCACCAACCCAATTGATACCGCTTTGGATTTGCTGTGTCGCCAAACTGCGTCGGTGCGCCGCAATTCGTGCAGAGAACTTTCCCTTTCGCATCCTTGGTGGGCTGCGCAGTCAGATTCAAATGATCCAGGATCGGACTCGACGCCGCATCGCCCGACAGTTTCTCGGGCTGCACGAAATCCAGGGACATCGTTTTCTCGCCAGCATGGGTGAAGAAGATTCGTATCGTTCCGCCGGTACTGTCGGCAAGCACCTGGCCAATGCCCCAATCTGGCTTCTTCGGATGCTTTACGCGATCGCCTTTCTTGTATTGCATTGGGTTGTTCGCCCGGGGTTGTGGCGTTACTCCCAGTTGTACAGAACGAAACAAAACAAGCATCAGGCGAACTGCTCTAGGCCAGCGTGCTGGCAAAGGTCGAGCACCTATTCCTGGTGATCAAACTGCAGTTTGGCGGTGCCAAGGTGTACCCCCCGTTGTTGGTGAAAAACACGACGAGGCTGACAACGCTGTTTGCGCACGGCAACCTGTGCACGGCTAGGCGGAAGCGCACCATGCTCAGCGGGGAAAGGTACGCCAAATCGATCACAAAAAGCGCATGGCGCAGGTATCAGGCGAATCTGCGCTCAGAATTAGGCGATGCCAATTGGCGAATAAGTGAAGTATTTTCAAAATAACTTTTCATTGATTTTTGCGCATCTTCCTTTAAAGAGGGGAGATATTTTATTGGAATTTACAAAGAAGTCGCCTGTCCGACGATTGATAATTTGAGTAAATATCTCTCCCTCTGAGATCTCCTCCCACTTTATTAAATTCTCCTCTATTAATGCAGGCACTCCATTGACCTGTCTATTGGCGAAATCAATACTTATATTGATTTGATGCTTTGAGTCAGCAAATCGAGCTTGTGAATAAATACAATTCAAAATCAAAGCACCGGTCGATTGATTGGTATTTTTATTTGAGTATTTCACATCATTAAAATCATCTACGGTTTTTTTAATCCATTCAATCAATATTGCATTATTGCCCGAATTTGATGCATGCTCCATGATATCGAAATAGTCCAAATAGTGCGACCATCTTTGATTTCCGGGCTGTTTTAATGTGGGGTCGCTAAGAAAATCAATGAAGTCATCTTTTTTATATGGTATAGAAAAATTCACACCCAACCTCAGTAGATCACGTGACATTAATTCCCAAACACCCAATGCGCCGCTTACACTCGATAGAAGAGTTGCATCAATAGCAAAATTGACTGTCTCTCCTTTTATATACTTGAAAGTTGGTATTCCTATAAAGTTTCCATCCGCATCAAACAATCCACCGCACTACTACCAGGCGAAATCGCCGCTGTTGTTTGAAT
>JAPKHH010000075.1:0-16852 GCA_026647025.1 Giesbergeria sp. | reverse complement strand
GGCAAAGCTGGCGATCACGGCGCCGTCCTTTTTCAGGGTGGCGGCGTAGCTGTCGGCGTCCTGCAGCACCACGGGCGACACGGCGGCTTCGAAACGGTGGCCGGTAGTGCTGTTGCCCGCGGTCAGGCCCAGCGCCTTGACGGGCACCACCGTGCTGCCGTGCAGCGCCACCAGGCCGTGCGCAGGGCGCACAAAGTTCACGCTGGTCCAGCCGGGCAGCTCGCAGTCGGTTTCGAGCTGGTAGCTCATCACCTTGGGGATGGGCAGCTTGGCAATGGCTTCATCGATGGCCTTTTGCAAGCCAGCAGTCAGCGTTGCACCGGGCACCACGCTGTCATAGAACAGGGCCTCGGCCTTGCCATCCTGCGCGCGCTTCAAGGCCGCCACGGCGGCTGCGGGGTCGGACACATCGGCACCCAGCGCCTGCAGCTTTTTGAGCAGCGCAGGCGTGGCGTTGCCGTCTGCTTGAAGGCCCACGGTCACAGGCATCAGCTTTTGCTGCACGGCTTTGTCAGCGGCCTTGTCAGCCACGGCGGTCACATGCGCGGCTAGGCGGCGGGGAGACGCAAAGGGGGTCACCACCGAGGCGGCAGACGCCAGGCCCTGGGCCTTGAGCTGGTCGCCCAGCACGGTGGCGAAGGCGTCGCCCAGCTTTTGCAGCGCCTTGGGCGGCAGTTCTTCGACAAACAGTTCAACGAGGAGGTTTTGGGTAGTCATGTTGTCGGCTCTATTCCGTAATCCATTTGGCATCCGCTACGCAAGCGATGCATGAAAACTGGCACGCCCCATGCGCGAGCAGCCGCGCAAGGGCCGCCCCGCCGCGCTGGCTGCGTCCCCCTGCCCGCATTGCGCAGCAATGCGAGAGCGGGGGGAAGGCGCGAAGCGGCTCAGGGGGGTGTTCCTTCACTTCACGCAGCCTTCTTCGTCATCTGTTCCACCCACTCGCGCGGCGCCATGGGGAAGCCCAGGCGCTCGCGGCTCTCGTAGTAGCTCTGCGCCACACTGCGGGCCAGGTTGCGGATGCGGCCGATGTACGCGGCGCGCTCGGTCACGCTGATCGCACCACGCGCATCCAGCAGGTTGAAGCTGTGCGCAGCCTTGAGCACCTGCTCATAGGCCGGCAGCGCGAGCTGCTGTTCCATGAGGTGCTTGGCCTGCTTTTCGTGCGCGTTGAAGGCAGTGAAAAGGAATTCGGCGTCGCTGTGCTCGAAGTTGTAGGTGGACTGCTCGACCTCGTTTTGCTTGTACACGTCACCGTAGCTCAGGCCTTCGGTCCAGGTCAGGTTGTAGACGTTGTCCACGCCCTGCAGGTACATGGCCAGTCGCTCCAGGCCGTAGGTGATCTCGCCGGTGGCGGGCTTGCAGTCGATGCCGCCCACCTGCTGGAAGTAGGTGAACTGCGTCACCTCCATGCCGTTGAGCCAGACCTCCCAGCCCAGGCCCCAGGCGCCCAGTGTGGGGTTCTCCCAATCGTCTTCGACGAAGCGGATGTCGTTCTTCTTCAGGTCGAAACCCAGCGCTTCGAGGCTGCCCAGGTACAACTCCAGAATGTTGGCGGGTGCGGGCTTGAGCACCACCTGGTACTGGTAGTAGTGCTGCAGGCGGTTGGGGTTCTCGCCATAGCGGCCGTCCTTGGGGCGGCGGCTGGGCTGCACGTAGGCGGCCTTCCAGGGCTCGGGGCCGATGGCGCGCAGGAAGGTGGCAGTGTGCGAGGTGCCCGCACCCACTTCCATGTCGTAGGGCTGGAGCAGCGCACAGCCCTGTTCGGCCCAGTACGACTGCAGCTTGAGAATGATTTGCTGGAAGGTCAACATGCGTGTGTCTGGCATGGCGACGAGGCCATGCGCGGTTGGTAAAGGAATACGCCCGGTGCCGCGCGTAAACCCTTGATTTTACGAGCGGCGTCCGCGCCCGGGGATTACAAACAAAAAGAGCCGCAAGCGCTTATCAGTCAAGCGCAAGCAGCTCTTATTTTGATAGCAATCAAGAATAAAGGGATCAAGACTCCCAGCGGCGCAGCACCAGGCTGGCGTTGGTGCCGCCAAAACCGAAGCTGTTGGACAGGGCGGTGCGGATCGGCGCATCGCGCGTCACGGTCACCAGGGGCATGCCTTCGGCAGCGGGCTCCAGCGTCTCGACGTTGGCCGAACCGGCGATAAAGCCTTTTTGCAGCATGATGAGGCAGTAGATGGCTTCCTGCACGCCCGTGGCGCCCAGCGAGTGGCCGGTGAGCGACTTGGTGGAGGAGAACGGCGGGATCGTGTCGCCAAACACCTCGCGGATGGCGCGCAGTTCGGGCACATCACCCACGGGCGTCGAGGTGCCGTGGGTGTTGATGTAGTCAATGGGGCCGTCCAGCCCCTCGATGGCCTGGCGCATGCAGGCCATGGCGCCTTCACCCGAAGGCGCCACCATGTCTTCGCCGTCGGAGGTGGCGCCAAAGCCCACCACCTCGCCCAGAATGGTGGCGCCGCGCGCCTGCGCATGCTCCAGGCTTTCGAGCACCACGGCACCGCCGCCACCGGCAATCACGAAACCGTCGCGGTTCGCGTCATAGGCACGCGAGGCCTTCTCGGGCGTGTCGTTGTATTTGCTCGACATGGCGCCCATGCCATCGAACAGCAGGGCCATGCCCCAGGACAGCTCTTCGCCGCCGCCGGCGAACATCACGTCCTGCATGCCCCAGGCGATCTGCTGGGCTGCCACGCCAATGCAGTGCGCCGAGGTGCTGCACGCCGAGGTGATGGAATAGTTGATGCCCTTGATGCCAAAATTGGTGGACAGGCAGGCCGAGACGGTGGAGCTCATGCAGCGCGTCACCTGGTACGGCCCCACGCGCCGGATGCCCTTGCTGCGCAAGGTGTCGGCCGCCTCGATCTGGTTGGCGGGCGAACCGCCGCCCGAGCCCATGATGAGCCCGGTGCGCGGGTGCGACACCTGCTCCGGTGCAAGGCCTGCCTCGGCAATGGCGTTGGTCAGCGCAATGTGGGCATAGGCCGCCGCGTCGCCCATGAAGCGCAGCTGCTTGCGGTCGATCAGCTCTTCGAGGTTGATGTTCGGGATGCCGGCCACCTGGCTGCGCAGGCCCAGTTCGGCAAAGGCCGGCATGGCACGAATCCCCGGGCGGCTTTCGCGCAGCGAGGCCTCGACCTCCGCGTTGTTGTTACCAATGCACGAAACAATGCCCGTGCCTGTGATGACGACGCGCTTTTTCATGCCGCACCTCCCTGGCCGCCTTCCTCGCGCAGGAACAGACCCACACGCAGGTCGTTGGCCACATAGATTTCCTTGCCGTCGGCCAGCAGGCGGGCGTCGCCGATGGCCATATTGAGCTTGCGCTTGATGACGCGCTTGATGTCGATCTCGTAGGTGACCAGTTTCACATCGGGGCCGACTTCACCCGTGAACTTGACCTCGCCGGCGCCCAGGGCACGGCCCTTGCCGGGAAGCTGCAGCCAGGTCAGGTAGAAACCGATCAGTTGCCACATGGCGTCCAGCCCCAGGCATCCCGGCATGACCGGGTCGCCCTGGAAATGGCAGGCAAAAAACCACAGGTCGGGCTTGACGTCGAGCTCGGCCACGATCTTCCCCAGGCCATGCGCACCGCCATCGCTGTCGATGTGGGTAATGCGGTCAAACATCAGCATGGGCGGCAGGGGCAGGCGCCCGCTCTCGGGGGTGAACAGCCGTCCTTCGCCCGAGGCAATCAATTGTTCATAGGAAAAGGAATCTGCCATTTTCAGTCGTGCTCCAGATCAGCGGACATGCCGCTGTGATTGACCATCGCGCCTATCGCTTTGTATTGAATTGTAGAAAGCCATTATCCCGTATGGATGTGACTGCCCCGGCGTCGGCGCACCGCCGCGATCGCCAGCACCAGCAGGCCCAGGCCCCACAGCGGCCACAGTCCGAAGCGCGAGACCCAGGCAGCGTACGGCGTGACGGCCCCGCTGCGCCCGTGCACAGCGCCCTTGAGCATGCCGCGCGCGTGGCGCTCGAGCTGGTGCGTCACCACGCCCCGGTGGTCAATGATGGCCGTGGCGCCGGTGTTGGTGGCGCGCACCATGGGGCGCTCGAACTCCAGCGCACGCATGCGGCTGATGGACAGGTGCTGGTCGATGGCCAGGGTGTTGCCAAACCAGCCAATGTTGCTCAGATTGACGAACACGGTCGGGGCGCTTTCGGGCCGCGCAAAGTGCGCACCCAGTTCTTCGCCAAACAGGTCTTCGTAGCAGATGTTGGGAGCGATGCGTTCACCATGCCATGCAAACGGCGCCTGTGCAAGACCGCCTCGGCTGAAATCGCCGAGCGGGATGTTCATGCGCTCGGTGAACCAGCGGAAGAACGGCGGAACGAATTCACCAAACGGCACCAGATGGTGCTTGTCGTACCGGTAGGGCACGGCCTGCCCAGGCGCAAAGCCCAGCACCGAATTGGTGTAACCGGCTTCCAGGCTGCCCAGCGGAATGCCCAGCAGCGTGGCCTGGCCCTCCTGCGAATAGTGCTGCGCGATGGCATCGAGGTAGCCGGGAGTGAGCTGCTGGGGCAGGAGCGGAATCGCGGTTTCGGGCGCAACGACGAGGGCCCCTTCCAGGCTGGTCAGCCGTTCGCCATACCACTGCAGCGCCATGGGCACCCCGCTGCCCGGCTGGAACTTCTCGTCCTGCGGGATATTGCCCTGCAACAAGACCAGCGGGAGTGCGGGCGCGGCAGGCGCGGTGGGCGTTTGGCACTGTTCTACTGCGCAGTGGCGCTGCAGGGCAGCACCGCCAGCCAGGACCAGCACGCCCAGCGCCAACGCCCAGACGCGCGGATTGCGCAGGTCGCTGCGGCGCACCTGTACCAGCAGCATGGCGAGCACGGCCGCAGCGAAGCCGATGCCATACACGCCCACGCTGCGCGCCAGCGCCGCCAGCGGGCCCTCCACATGGGCATAGCCCCCGGCGCCCCAGGGAAAGCCGGTCCACCATTGGCCCCGTGCCAGTTCGGCCAGCAGCCAAACCACTCCAAAAAAGAGAGCATCCAACACACGTCCCTTGGGCGCCAGAGCCTTGTAAAGGCCTGAAATCACGGCGTAGTAGCTGCCCAGAAAGGCGGCCAGCGCCAGCACTGCGGCGGCCGCCAGCGCCGCCGCAAGACCCCCATAGGTATGCATGGAGATATAGAGCCACCAGAACGTGCCCACCAGCCATGCCGTGGCAAACACCCAGCCCAGGCCGGCCGCGCGGCGCCAGCCCATGGGGCGGCGCAGCAGCCAGGCCAGCACGGCCATGGAGGCCAGTTGCAGCCACCAGACGGGCTGCCCGCTGCCCGGCATGGCCAGGGAGGCGGCCTGCGCCAGCCCCGCACACAAAGCCAGCAGCCATTGCCAGGGTGCCGCACGCGGCACTTGCGCGGGGGCCGGGGCCATCAGGAAGCGGCCGCCGTGTCCTGGTCTGCCGGTGTCACCTTGAACCAGCGCACGGCCCCACCCTTGGTATGCAGCACGACAAAGATCAGGCCCCACAACACCACCTGCTCACCGCGTTTGGGCACATGGCCCATTTCATGTGCAATGAGCCCCCCAATCGTGTCGAAGCTCTCGTCCGGGTCACTGCAGGTGATCGCGGCGCCAAAGGCCTCGGCCACGCGCTCGACCGGCGAATCGCCGCTCACGCGGTAGGTGCGATCGGCCAGTGCGAAGATGTCGCCCTCGTCTTCGGGGATGTCGAATTCATCCTCGATCTCGCCCACGATTTCTTCCAGCACGTCCTCGATGGTGACCAGCCCGGCCACGCGGCCAAACTCGTCGATCACCACCGCCAGATGGTTGCGGTTGCCGCGAAACTCGCGCAGCAGATCGTGCAGGCCCTTGGTTTCGGGCACAAAGACCGCCGGGCGCAACAGGGCGCGTATGTTCAGGGCGGGTGACCGTTGCAGCTTGAGCAGGTCCTTGGCCAGCAGAATGCCGATGATGTTCTCGCGCTCGCCCTGGTACACCGGAAAGCGCGAATGCGCGGTGGTGATGATGGTCCGGAGCAGGTCATCGTAGGGTGCGTCGATGTTCACCACATCCATGCGGGGCGCGGCCACCATCACGTCACCGGCGGTGCGATCCGCCATGCGGATCACGCGCTCGAGCATGACACGCGAATCGGCGCCGATCACATCGTTGCTCTCGGCTTCGGCCAGGGTTTCTATCAGTTCTTCGGGAGAATCCGGGCCAGGGTGGATGAACTCAACCACCTTCTGCAGGAATGTGCGCTTGTCTTCCTTTTCAGGTGCGCGCGCGGGGTGGGGGTCTGACACAGCCTTGGGGTGCAGGACGTGCGGTAGTGAAACAGACCCCAAGGATAACGGATTGCCATGACAGGACGCTCACACGCCCCCTGTTGGGCGCTCAGCCGCTTTCCCGCACCCGCTGCACGCCTGCCAGAAAATCCCAGAATTGTTTGGCCTGCCGCTTGAACTGGTAATCCACCTCGGCGTACTGCTGCTCGACGAGTTCGGTCATGCGGGTATCCAGGCTGGCGGGGGGCAGCTGCAGAAAGGCTTCGGATTCGGTGCCGTCGCGCTGCACCACCGCACCCGCGTTGCGGGCAATCTTGAGCATCGCCGCATTCTCGGACAGAGCGTGGATGAACACCATGCTCACGCCTTCATTGCGCGCATGCATCACGGCCCGCTCGAACAGGCGCGCACCGTAGCCGCGCCCGCGGGCCGACTTGAGCACCGACACACCGAATTCCGCGCAGTTCTGGTGCCCGGGCAGCGTGGTGTACGCCAGGTGCGCCATGGCAATGAGCTCCAGGCGCCGGTTGTAGATGCCGAAAATATCGTCGCGCTCGAAATTGAGCTGCTCGGCATAACGGCGTATCTGGTCGTCGCTGGCCGCGTAGCCAAAGCGCAGATAGCGATCGGCCGGCTCCAGCGCCAGCAGATGGGCCGCAATGCGCTCGCGGTAGCGCGGCCCCAGGGAGCGGATGGGCACCATCAGGGGCGCCCTGCCGTCGCCCGCGATGCGTTCACCCACCGGGCGCAGCAGGCTGGAACCCGCATCCCAGGAAGCCTTGAGCCAGTCTTTGGTTTCAGTCATGGAACCAATATAGGGGTTTTCACTAAGTATTCCAAGTCTTTTTTGCTGCACTGCAACAAATTAGAGCATTCAGACCATTTACTCAATGAAATCAAGCATTTGTTACAACCCGGCAGGCACAGCCGTCACACCGGAACGGCCGTGGTGGCCTTCACCCGATCGAGCACGAAGCTGGTCTTGCAGTCCTGCACACTGGGGTGCTTGAGCAGCGTGTCCATGATGAAGCGGCTGTAGTGGCCCATGTCGGCCACCACGACGCGCAGCAGGTAGTCCATCTCGCCGGTCAGCGAGGCGCACTCGACCACCTCGGGCCAGGTCTGCACACTGGCGCGGAACAGGTCCATGGGGTTGCGCTTGTGCGTTTCGGTGTGCTTTTCGAGGCGCACATTCAGGTAGGCCGTCAGGCCCAGCCCCACCGCTTCGGGCTTGACCAGGGCGACATAGCGGTCGATCACGCCACTGTCCTCCAGCCGCTTGACGCGGCGCAGCACTGCGCTGGGCGACAGGCCCACCTGCTCGCCGATCACGTCGTAGGTTTCGCGCCCGTTGTGCTGCAAACAGCGCAATATGGCCCGGTCCAGCTTATCCAATGCGTCATTGTGTCCCATGGCGCATGATTTTACGGAGAAGCACCGGTTGGCGCACATGAATCCGCCCACGCGGGTATGTCCCAATGGCGACAGCAAGGGCAAAGGCGAAGAATTTCATCTGCAAAAACGCACGGTCGTTCGTTTTTGTGCCTATAACAATCCTATCCAGGAGACATCCACATGACCGGTTTCTTTGGCCGCCTGCTGCGCGGTCTGGCATTCGCTGCGACGGCATTCGCCCTGCTCCCCCTGCAAAGCGTCCATGCGGCGGGCACCTACACACAGACGCGTTACCCCATCGTGCTGGTGCACGGACTGTTCGGCTTTGACTCGGCGCTGGGCGTCGACTACTTCTATGGCATTCCCGGCGCCCTGCGCAGCGACGGTGCCAAGGTGTATGTAGCCCAGGTGTCCGCCGCCAACAGCACCGAGGTGCGCGGCGAACAGCTGCTCGCCCAGGTGAAGAACATCCTGGCCCTCACCGGCGCCTCCAAGGTCAACCTGATGGGCCACTCGCATGGCGGCCCCACCGCACGCTACGTGGCGGGCGTGGCACCGCAGCTGGTGGCCTCGGTGACGTCCATTGGCGGCGTCAATCGCGGCTCGCGCGTGGCCGACATCCTGCGCGGCGTGGCCCCGGCAGGCTCCGTCAGCGAGGCCCTGGCCAACAGCGCCGCCTCGGCACTGGTGTCCCTGATCAACATCACCTCGGGCGGCTCCGGTCTGCCGCAAATGCCGGTGGCGGCGCTGGATTCGCTGACGACCGCGGGCTCGGCCAGATTCAACCAGCGCTTCAGTGCCGGCGTGCCCACCAGCGGCTGCGGCAACGGCGCCGAACTGGTGAACGGCGTGCGCTACTACTCCTGGACGGGCACCAAGACGGTCACGAATGTGCTGGATCTGAGCGACGGCGCCCTGGGCGTGCTCGGCCTGGTGTTTGGCGAGGCCAATGACGGCCTGGTCTCGGCCTGCTCCTCGCGCCTGGGCAAGCACCTGGGCGACTACCGCCAGAACCACCTGGACGAAGTGAACCAGCTGCTCGGCCTGCGCGACTGGTTCTCCACCGACCCCGTCACCCTGTACCGCCAGCAGGCCAACCGCCTGAAGACCGCCGGTCTGTGAAACGCCGCAGTGCATGGGCTCTGGCCGTCTGCGCCCTGGTGGGCGCAGGGGCCCTGGGGTGGCTGGCCCTGTCCAGCGGCCGGCCGTCTGCGCAGGAGGCACCCGGCCGCGCCACCCTGGCCCGTGCCCCCGCCACCCCGGACGGCGCAAGCATGGCACCGGCGCAGGGATCAGCCCGCAGCCACACCCACACTGCGGACGACCCGTTGCTGGCACCCGGGTTGCGCTACGCGCTCGAAGCCCTGCTGGCGGCCGCAGGAGAGGCCCCCGACCCCCAGACGCTCAAGCAACGGCTGGAAGCCCTGGTGGGCCAGCATTTCCCCCCGGACCTGGCCACCCGCGCCCTGGCCCTTGCACACCGCTATGTGGACTACCGCGTCGCGCTCGGGCAATTGCGCCCCCCGGCCGACCAGACCGACCCGCAGGCGCTGCGCACCGTGATGGCCGAGCGCCAGAGGGTGCGACGGCAGTATTTCGACGGCGACGAATTCGACGCCCTGTTTTCCCAGGACCTGGCCCTGGACGCATACATGCTGGCGCGCCTCGAAATCGAGCGCAACAGCGCACTGACCCCGGAACAGAAGCGCAGCGCCTTGCAAGAGGCCGAGCAGGCGCTCAGCCCTGCCGTGCGTGCGCAGCGCGCCGAAGCTGTGGCCCACGAGGGCGTGGCACAGCAGACCGCCGCCTTCAATGCCCAAGGCGTGGATGAGCGCACGCGCTATACACAGCGCAGCGCCCAGTACGGCCCCGAGGCCGCCCAGCGGCTGGCCCGGCTCGACCGCGAACAGGGAGACTGGAACGCCCGACTGGACCAATACCAGCAGGCCCTGGCCAGCACGCAAGACCCGGCACGCCTGCAGCCCTTGCGCGCGCAGCTCTTCTCGCCCGAAGAGCAATTGCGCCTCGATGCCGCACTGGCCGCGCGTTCCTTGCCCGCCCGTTAACACGGCAGCGGCATCCACCGCAACATTTCCAGCGCCACAACCCTGATGCAGCGCAACTTTCCTGCAAAAATACATCCAACCAGGCCGCCATTCGCCTGAATGCTGAGAGCCGCTTTCCCTACAGTACATGACACAGATCAATCTACTGACGGAGACAGCATGAACGCAGCACTTTCGGGGCAAGCCCTGGCGCCCACCGATGCCTGGGACAACCCCATGGGCACCGACGGCTTTGAATTCATCGAATACGCCGCACCCGACCCCGCCGCCATGGGCCGCGCCTTTGAAGCCATGGGTTTCAAGCCGGTGGCACGCCACCGCCACAAGAACGTGCTGCTGTACCGCCAGGGCACGATCAACTTCCTCATCAACGCCGAGCCCGACAGCTTTGCCCAGCGCTTTGCCCGCCTGCACGGCCCCAGCGTGTGCGCGATTGCCTTCCGGGTGCACGACGCCAAGGCCGCCTACGAGCGCGCCGTGTCGCTCGGCGCATGGGGCTACGCCGGCAAGGCAGGCCCGGGCGAACTGAACATCCCCGCCATCAAGGGCATTGGCGACAGCCTGATCTACTTCGTCGACCGCTGGCGCGGCAAGGGCGGTGCACAGCCCGGCGACATTGGCAACATCGGCTTCTTTGATGTCGATTTCGAGGCCCTGCCCGGCATCAGCGCCCAGGAGGCCCTGCACCCGTTTGGCCATGGCCTGACCTACATCGACCACCTCACGCACAACGTGCACCGGGGCCGCATGGGCGAGTGGGCGGACTTCTACGAGCGCCTGTTCAACTTCCGCGAGATCCGCTACTTCGACATCGAAGGCCAGGTCACTGGCGTCAAGAGCAAGGCCATGACCAGCCCCTGCGGCAAGATCCGCATCCCGATCAACGAGGAAGGCAAGGAAAATCCCGGCCAGATCCAGGAATACCTGGACATGTACAAGGGCGAGGGCATCCAGCACATCGCCATGGGCTCGGACGACCTGTACAGGACAGTGGACGGTCTCAAAGCCAGCGGCGTGCGCCTGCTCGACACCATCGACACCTACTACGAACTGGTGGACAAACGGATTCCGGGCCACGGCGAGCCGCTCGAAGAGCTGCACAAACGCAAGATCCTGATCGACGGCAAGAAGGACGCCCTGCTGCTGCAGATCTTCAGCGAGAACCAGCTCGGCCCGATCTTCTTCGAGTTCATCCAGCGCAAGGGCGACGACGGCTTTGGCAACGGCAACTTCAAGGCCTTGTTCGAGAGCATCGAGCTCGACCAGATCCGCCGCGGCGTACTCAAGGCACCGCAATAAACCAGCACCTCTCCGCTCTCGCAGCGCTGCGGGCAGGGGGACGTCGCCAGCGCACGCAAGCGAAGCGCCGCTTGAACGGCTTGGCGGCCCTTGCGCGGCGGCCGCTGGCCTGGGCCGCGCCAGTTTCATGCGCCGTGGTCGGTGCATGCCCCATGAAAACAGAAAAGGAGACAACCATGGCCGTCGAACCCGCCGTCTATGGCGCCAGCGAACGCCCGCCGCGCGGCGACTACGCCCGCGCGAATGCCGACTACACCTGCGCCCAGGACTACGCCCACTACACCCGCGCCGACCACGACACCTACCGGCGCCTGTACGAGCGCCAGAGCGCGCTGCTGCCGGGCCTGGCCAGCGAGGCCTTTATCGCGGCCCTGCCCTCGCTGGGCGCACGCGAGCAGATCCCGCGTTTCGAAGACATCAACGAACGCCTGCACCGCGCCACCGGCTGGGAAATCGTGGCCGTCCCGGGGCTGATCCCCGAAGTGCCCTTCTTCACGCTGCTGGCGAACCGCAAGTTCCCGGTAACCGACTGGATTCGCACGCCCGAAGAGTTCGACTACATCGTCGAGCCCGACATCTTCCACGACCTGTTTGGCCATGTGCCGCTGCTCTTCAACCCGGTGTTCGCCGATTACGTGCAGCGCTACGGACAGGGCGGCCTCAAGGCCCACGGGCTGGGCGCCTGCGAAATGCTCTCGCGCCTGTACTGGTACACCATCGAATTCGGGCTGATCCGCGAGGCGGGCGGCCTGCGGGCCTACGGGGCAGGCATCCTCAGCTCCTCGGGCGAGCTACCCTACGCCGTGCAAAGCCCCGAGCCGCAGCGCCTGCCGCTGCAGCTGGAGCGCACCATGCGCACGCGCTACAAGATCGACAGCTACCAGCAGACCTACTTTGTCATCGACAGCTTCGAGCAGCTCTTTGACATGACGGCGGCAGACTTCGCGCCGGTCTATGAGCGGCTGCGCGGGTTGCCGGAGTTTGCGGCGGATGAGCGGGATGTTGTGGCGACCGGAATTTCTTAAGTGAAATGGGCCTCTGGCGCTTATCTGGCTTGCGCTGGCAGCTATTGTTTTGATAGCTAAAAGCACGAGCCAGATAAGCGCAAAAGGTCAATTTCATTCAAAAACCATCCCGCCCCAGCGCATCCAGACATTCGCGCATCACCCCCGGGTGCAACGCCATATCCACATGCGCCACCCCTTCCAGCAACCGGTTGCTGGCACCTGCCAGCGTCGCCGTGCTCGCGGGGAAGACGATGTTGTCGCAGTTCGAGTACCAGCAGGTGAACCGTGCAGCGCGTCCGGAAGGCTCGGCAGCCTGCAACTGCCGCACCCACTCGCCGCCCAGGCGCATCTGGCGCCCGTTGGCCATCTGGCTGAAACGGCCCAGCCAGGTACCCCCGTGCGGCGTGCCCAGGGTGATGGCGTGGTGCATGCGTGCGTCGGACTGGTACGCGCGCAGCCAGGCACGGATGGCCAGCCCCCCCATGCTGTGCCCGATCAGCAGCGGCGCCATGCCGGTCGCCTCGGTCACGCGGCGCACGGCATCTTCCACCAGGGGCGGGTAGTCGTCGATCGAACCGAACACCGGCTCCAGGTTGACGGCCACACAGGCGTGGCCCGCAGCGCGCAGCTGCTGCAGCCACGGCAGCCACAGGCCCCGGTTGCACACGAAGCCGTGCACCAGCACCACGCCACGCCGACCGTTGGGCGCGCTCGGCAGCCAGTCGGGCATGGACCGGCTGCGAAACGGCTGGCGCCAGCAGAACACCACCAGCACCACGCCCAGCTCGCGCCACCAGGCGCGCCAGACCTGGGCCGCACGGGCGCGCGGCGCCGGGTCGCTGCGGTTGGCATGGTGCATCAGCAGGAACTGAAGACCCATCACCAGGCCAAAAAACAGCCAGCCCAGCGCCAAGCCGCCCAGGGCCCATGCGGGCGAATGCGGCCACACACCGAGCAGCCAGGCCAGGTGGCCGAGCACGATGCCCAGGGTCAGAAGGGTTTGCAGGCGGGCAATCATGGCGTGGGGCAGTGGTCTAATGAAAGACACATTGTGCAACCTGACCCGAGCCCATGGACGCCGCTGAAACCATCCGCAACTGCATCGCCGACGTGACCGCCCTGCGCCTGCTGCGCCAGAGCGACCCGGTACTGGCCCAGGCGGTGCTGGAGGTCAAGCAACTGCAGTCCCGCCGCTTCATGGGCACCTATGCCGACCTCATGGCCGACCCCATGGTGGAGCCGGCCACGCGCTTTTTTCTCGACGAGCTGTACAGCCCGGGCGATTTCACCGCCCGCGACGACCAGTTCGGCCGCATTGCGGGCACGCTGCAGACGGTGTTCCCCAAGCCCGTCGTGCAGACCGCCGTCTCGCTGGGCGTGCTGCACGCCCAGACCGAGCAGCTCGACCAGGCCATGGGCCACGTCTGGCTCACCCTGGGCGGCACACCCGATGCCGCACGCTATGTGGCCGCCTGGCGCGCCGTAGGCGAGCGCCATGCGCGCCACGAGCAGCTCGATAGCGTGCTCACCATCGGCAAAGACCTGACGCGCCTGACGCGCATGCCGGGCCTGCGCACCATGCTGCGCATGATGCGCAAGCCTGCGCAGGCAGCGGGCCTGGGCGCGCTGCAGCATTTTCTGGAAACGGGCTTTGACACCTTTGGCGCACTGGCCCGCCAGCGCGGCGCCGTCGAGCAATTTTTGTCCACGGTGCACGAGCGCGAGGCACAGCTGATGCAGGCCATGTTCGAAGCCCCCGCTGTCGCCTGCGCGACCGAACTGACCCGTACCCTAGGACAAGCCCGATAACGCCAAGCACCCGCTTGCTTGAATAATGGTGCCCCACCTCTTTCACCCCTTTTTTTGACGGTTGAACCACGCATGGACAAGATCTGGCTGAAGAATTACCCCGCAGGCGTACCCCACGACGTGCAACCCGAGCAGTACCGCTCGGCCGCGCACCTGCTGGAAGAGGCGATGCGCACGCATGCGGCCAACCCCTTTTCGGTGTGCATGGAGCGCTGGATGTCCTACCGCGAGCTCGACCGCCTCAGCGCCGCGCTGGGGGCCTGGCTGCAGGGCCAGGGGCTGGAACCCGGAGCGCGCGTGGCCATCATGCTGCCCAACATTCCGCAGTTCGCCGTGACCATGGCCGCCGTGCTGCGCGCGGGCTACACCTGCGTGAACGTCAACCCGCTCTACACCGCACGCGAGCTGGAGCACCAGCTCAAGGACTCTGGCTCAACAGCCATCGTCATCCTGGAGAACTTTGCCCATACGCTGTCCGAGGTGATTGAACACACCGGCGTGCAGCATGTGGTCATGGCGTCCATGGGCGACCTGCTGGGGTTCTGGTACGGCCGGTGGATCACGTTTGCCGTGCGCCATCTGGCCAAGATGGTGCCGGCCTACGACCTGCCGCTGTCCCAGGGCCGCAAGGTGGTCACGTTCAAGAAGGCGCTGGCCCTGGGCGCGCGCCGCAGCCTGCAGCCCAGCCAGGCCAACCTCGACTCGATCGCCTTCCTGCAGTACACGGGCGGCACCACGGGCCTGTCCAAGGGCGCCGTGCTCACGCACCGCAACATCGTGGCCGCCACGCTGCAGGCCGAGGCCTGGTTCACCCCGGCGCTGGCCCAAATCGGTGACGTGCGCAAGGCCAACAACGTCGCGGCGCTGCCGCTGTACCACATCTTCGCGCTCACGCTGTGCCTGCTGGCCATCCGCCAGGGCTCCCACCTGACACTGATCCCCAACCCACGCGACATTCCCAAGTTTGTCGAAACACTGAAAAAACGCCCCTTCCACATGCTGCCCGCAGTGAACACGCTGTTCAACGCGCTGCTGCAGAACGCGCAGTTCCGGGCGCTCGACTTCTCGCACCTGTGCGTGTCGCAGGCCGGTGGCATGGCAGCGTCCGAGGGCACGGCACAGCAGTGGCAGAAGGTGACCGGCCACACCATGATCGAAGGCTGGGGCATGAGCGAGACCTGCGCCATCGGCACCAACAACCCGGTGAACAACACCGAGTTCAGCGGCAACATCGGCCTGCCGCTGCCCGGCATCGACATTGCCATCAAGGACGACGAAGGCAACAGCGTGCCCCAGGGCGAGTCGGGCGAGATCTGTATCCGCGGCCCCAACGTCACCCCGGGCTACTACAACCAGCCCGAAGAAAACGCCAAGGCCTTCACGCCCGACGGCTTCATGCGCACGGGCGACATCGGCATCATGGACGCCGAGGGCTATACGCGCATCATCGACCGCAAGAAGGACATGATCCTGGTCAGCGGCTTCAACGTCTTCCCGAACGAAATCGAGAACGTCATCTCCACCTGCCCCGGCGTGCTCGAATGCGCTGCCGTGGGCATCGCCGACGAGAAGCAGGGCGAGGCCGTGAAGGTGTTTGTGGTGCGCAGCGACCCGGCTCTGACCGAGGACGATGTGGTGCGCTACTGCCACGACAACCTCACCGGCTACAAGCGGCCCAAGTACATCGAGTTCCGCGACGACCTGCCCAAGACCAATGTCGGCAAAATCCTGCGGCGTGAGTTGAGGTCAACCCCCTAAGCGGCTGCGCCGCTTCCCCCCTCTCTTGCAGTGCTGCGCGCTGCGGAAGGGGGACACCGCCAGCGCAGCGGTCGCTGGCCCGGATCACGCCCACGGTTTAGCTCATTTTTTGATAGCACATAATGCCCACTGATACAGCGTTATCACCCGAAATCACCGTTTTTGAGCGTGGCTGGCTGTCGTCCAACAACATCCTGTTCACGGGCAAAGATTCGGGCAGTGCGCTGGTGGACACGGGCTACTGCACGCACAGCGCACAGACCGTGGCACTGGTGCGTTCGGCATTGCAGGGAGCGCCGCTCGAACGCATCCTCAACACCCACCTGCACAGCGACCACTGCGGTGGCAACGCTGCGCTGCAGGCCGCCTGGCCCGGCGTGCAGACCGCCATTCCCCCCGGGCAGGCCGCGCATGTGCGCCACTGGGACCCCTTCGCCCTGAGCTACACCCCCACAGGCCAGGAGTGTCCGCAGTTCCGCTGCGACGCGGTGCTGCAGCCCGGCAGCGAGGTGCTACTGGGCGACAAACCCTGGCAGGTGCACGCTGCGCCGGGGCACGACCCGCACTCCATCGTGCTGTTCGAGCCGCAGGACCGCATCCTGATCTCGGCCGATGCACTGTGGGAAAACGGCTTTGGCGTGGTCTTCCCTGAACTGGAGGGTGCGCAGGCCTTCGCCGAGGTGTCCGACACCCTCGACCTGATCGAAAAGCTGGCGCCGCGCACCGTCATCCCCGGCCACGGCCCGGTGTTCCACGACGCCCCGCGCGCTCTGGGCGTGGCGCGCAAGCGACTCGATGGTTTTGTGCAGCAACCGCTCAAACACGCGCTCTACGCGGCCAAGGTGCTGCTCAAGTACAAACTGCTCGAATGGCAAGAAATCTCGGTGACGGACCTGCGCGCCTGGACCGATGCCACGCCCTACTTCGGCGCCATGCACGAACGGCATTTCAGTGACCGCAGCCAGAGTGAATGGCTGGAAGGGCTGATGAACGAACTGGTGCGCTCGGGCGCGGCGCGGCGCGAGGGCGCCCTGCTCATCAACCTTTAGGCACGACGCCGGACGCCTGCGTCACATTTCCATCACCACCGGCCCGCCCTTCTGGATGGCGCGCTGGTACGCAGGCCGGGCCTGCATGCGTGCGCAGTAGGCCTGCAAATGGGGGCGCTCGGCCGCCTTGGCGCCGCGCGAGAGCGCTGCCTCGACGGCAAAACTCATCTGAAAATCCGCCATGCTCAGGTGCTCACCC
>JAPKHH010000074.1:0-16934 GCA_026647025.1 Giesbergeria sp. | reverse complement strand
AGGACCGTTATAGTTACGGCCGCCGTTTACTGGGGCTTCGGTTCGGTGCTTCGCCCGAAGGCTAACACCTCCCCTTAACCTTCCAGCACCGTTAACGCTGGCCCAAGCCTTCGATTTTGTCCAGCGTGAGGCCCCCCTGCAAACGGGAGTGCCAGTGCTTCGGACATTACCGCTCAAGGTACGCGCTAACGACGTTGTGGCCCCCGGGGCGAATGGCTACATTGCCAATCATCCGGGACTGAACGGTGCTCGGTGTGTTGGCAATATTGGCATACAGCCCGACCCCGATGGGCAGGTGCGCTCAGTTCCCCTGTTGGCACGGTGGCAGCAAAACTACAGTCCCCTGCTTCCCCTGGCAATGTTGCAGTGCGGTGACAGTCACCCGGTGGATATCTCGATTCTCTACAGCCTTCTGTTCTCGCATCCGTACTGGGAAGTTCCTTTTTCCCGCAAATGGCAAGCCTATACCGTGGTTCCTGCGCAGGACATCCTGGGCCATCGCGTGAATCCGCAATGGCTGCGCGGACGCTGGGTGCTCGTTGGGTCCTCGGCCTTGGGGCTCAGTGACCGCGCGACAACGCCCCTGGGTGACGCGGTTGCAGGGGTGATGGTCCACGCTGCGGTGCTAACGGCGCTGCTGGATCGGGTGGAAAATCCACCCGGTGCCCGTTGGGAGTCTATGGGCAAGGCCATTGCTGCGGCGTGGATTTTGCTGAGCCTGGGCGTGATGGGATGGGCCATGGGGCGTTGGCGGGCCTGGATGCTGATCCCCTTGACCCTGGCATGGACGGCTGGTTGGATCGCTGTTGCGGCATGGCTGATGCGCCAGCAACTTGGCGTGCATGTCATCTCGCCCATTCTGGCCTATGTGGTCCTGTTTTTCCTGGTTCCACTGGAGTGGTGGCTGACCCAGCGAGACCAGGGTCGTCTGCTGCGCACTTTCGCCAACTATGTGGCACCACCGGTCCTGCGCCAGATGTTGCGTCAGGGTATAGAACAACCCCTGGTGCCACGATATTGCCAGATTACGGTGCTGTCAGCGGACATGCAGAACTATTCGGGACTGACGGTCCAGGGCAGCCTGGAAGATGCTGCACAACTTACCCGTGAATTTCTTCAATGCCTCACCGATCCGGTGCTGCATCATCAGGGTACCCTTGACAAATACACAGGCGATGGCTTGGTCGCGTTCTGGGGGGCTCCTGTGCCCATGCACGATCATGCAGACATGGCCATTCATGCAGCCAGGCAAATGGTCGAGCGGGTCAGGCAATGGAATCTCCAGCGTAGCCAGCAAGGCAAACCCATGGCGCGGGTTCGCATCGGGATCGAATCGGGCACGGCCCTGGTGGGCGACCTCGGCACGGTTTTTCGCAGCACCTACACCGCAGTGGGTGACTGTATCAACAGCGCCAGCAAGTTGCAGAATGCGGCCAAGCAATACAATCACGACATCATTGTTGGGCCTGAAACCGCAAAGCGAGCCAACCAGGCCCGGCTCGTCAAGGTCGGCATGATTGAACTTTCCGGACATAGCCACCCCCTGCCTTTGCACACACCCTCAGATGCCGGTCTTTCCCTGCCTCATTCGGCATTGCCACTGACGGGCACGCCAGACCCGCACACCCGTTGATGGTTCGTTCACCATTCTCCAGTTGGCTGGTTGCTGCATGGCTGTTGACAGGCGCCCCTGGCAGGGCCGCCGAATTGCCCGACCCCCCTTCCGGGGCCTTCGTTCCCATTGCCGAGGAGATTCTGGATGCTGCAATAGAACATTGCAGGCGCGGGCAAATGGTTCAGGCCAGGACATTGTTTGCTGCGATACGTGATCAACTCGATCCACCGCAAGCCGTCCGCGAATTGATCCAGGCTCTGGAGCATGGAGGGTGCACGGGCGGCCTGTCGCCGCGTGGGCAGTGGGAGTTGCGCGCGGCTGCCGGCTACGATGACAACGTTAGTCAAGGTATCCGCAGCTCCAGCCTGACACTTGGCACTGCCGCATACAGCGTCGAACTCGTTGTGGATGACAACTACAAACCCATATCCAGCAGCTTTTTTGAAATGTCTGCCGGGCGGAGCTGGGAGTTGGCCGATCGCTTCACCTTGCAGGTAAAGGCCGGTGGGCGTCAGTACCCGAAAGTCCGCTCCTATGATCTGGCGAATGTCAATGCAACGCTCAAAACGCGACTCAACGCCCTGGGCAGGCCGATCGACTGGATGGCGGAATGGACCGAGCTGTGGATGGGTGGGCGCCGTTACCATACGGCATGGGCCATGGCGGCGCAGGCGCCGGTGCTGCCCGATGCGCGCCAGTGGAACTACGCCGCTGTGGCCCAGAAGGTCAATTACCACACGCAGCCGCAACAAAATGCAGTGCAGCTCCAGTTCGGGCTGAACCGGCAATTTTATCCGGACCCTGGCAAAGCGCTCCTGCTAGGCATCATGGGCATATGGGACCACGCCCAAGGTCTGCGGGCAGGGGGCGGACGTGTCGGCGCCAACATCCACGCCATCGCCCAGTTCCGGCTTCAGCCGTGGCTGCTGACAAGTCGCATGAGCATGACGCACTGGGCCTCCCGCCAGGACTTTCTCCCTGGCCTGGTTGATGCCAGGCGTCGCAATACATTGCTGCAGGCAAACGCCCAGGCTGAATACCCACTATCGGCAAATCAGACACTGCAGCTCGATTTCCAGATACGTGACAGCCGCGACACGATCGCCCTGTACGCTTATCGCTCCTACAGCATGAGCATTAGCTGGATGGCCCGTTTTTAGTGGACATAGAAGGGCTGTCCAATTTGCTGGCCCACTGGCGCAACATCTCCGGCTTGCGCACAATCAGCCGACGCAAGTCCTTCTCTACCACCCCTGCCTGTACCAGTTCAGCGATGGCCCGGGACACCGTTTCACGGCTGGTATTGAGCATGATGGCCATCTGTTGCTGTCTCGGGACGTCCTGAACTACCACCAGTCCACCGGGCATGGAGCGGCTCATCTGTAACAGTAAGGTAAAAACCCGCTGGAAAGCGTTCGGGATTCCGAGCAGCACGCGGTGCCGCGACATGGATCGCACCATGCCCGTCAGGTGCTTCATCATAGCCTCTGCCATCTCAGGAACCTGATAAAAAAGGCGGCGCGCGGCGGCCTGCGGCAGCAGGCCGATCACGCTGGGCTCAATGGCCACAATGTGTGCTGAACGGGGCAAATCATCAATCACGCTCAGCTCGCCAAAAAACGCACCCGGCTGAATCAGGTTCAAACCTACCTCGCGGCCGTCTTCGATAATCTCGAACACCTGCAATTGACCGGAGGCCAGAAGGTACAGGCCCTCGGCGGCATCGCCTTTTCTGCACGCAACGTCACCGCGGTCCAGCCGACGCAGGCGCACCAGCGGCGCGATAGAAGCCAGCTGTGCATCGTTCAGAGGGGAAAAAATCGGGAATACCCGCAGATTTAATGCGGATCCGTCTGAAGCTGTCATCGATATGAGAGATGAAGTGCCCTGGCTCATAAAATAGCGTCTAAGAGCGAATAATAGAACACCATGAACTTGCTATCGGTCATCCTGTCCGGTGGGGCCGGCACGCGATTATGGCCGGTGTCCCGCCAGACCTATCCCAAACCTTTTCTTAACCTCGGCGGCAGCACGCTCCTAGAGCAGGCCATCACCCGAGGACAGGCCTGTGGCGCGGACGAATTGCTGCTCATGACCAACCACGAGCACTACCAACTCAGTCGCAGCCTGCTGGCGCAGATGTCCGGGGCCCCCTCGGTCCACTACATGCTCGAACCCAAGGGCCGCAACACCGCCCCCGCCATCGCACTGGCCGCGCTGGACTGCGCAGCCCGCCACGGTGGTCAGACCCCCATGCTGGTGTTGCCCGCTGACCACCTCATTCCAGACACCGAAACCTTTGTGCTGTGTGTGATGGAAGCCGTGCAACTGGCACGGCAGGGCCAGATCGTCGTGTTTGGTATCCAACCCGCCCAGCCGGATACCGGGTTTGGCTACATCGAAGTGGCCCAGGTCGGCCGAAACAGTCAGAAAGTCCTGCGCTTCGTCGAAAAACCCGACCTCGCCACCGCGCAGCAATACCTGGCCACAGGGCGCCACTACTGGAACAGCGGCATGTTCTGCTTCAGCGCCCAGACCATCCTGGATGCACTGGAGCTTCACGCGCCGACCGTCCTGATTGCGGCGCGTGCAGCCCTGCAATCCTCGCAAACCACGGCAGAGGGCGTTGAAAACTCTGTCGGCATCGCCACCCGTTTCGATACGCATCATTTCAACCAGCAACCCGATATAAGCATCGATTACGCCGTCATGGAACGTGCCGACAACGTTACCGTCGTGCCAGCCCGCTTTGGCTGGAGCGACGTTGGCTCATGGCCGGCTGTTGCACAGGCGCACACCGCGGACGCCAGCGGCAACAGCTTTATGGCCGACGTCGTGGACATCGACACCACCGGCACCCATGTCCAGGTGGAAAGCCACGGCCCAAAAATCATCGCCACCGTGGGCGTGCGCGACCTGATCATCGTGGACACCCCCGATGCCCTCCTGGTGGCACACAAGGGCAGCGCCCAGAAAGTCAAGGCTGTCGTTGAAGTCCTCAAGGAGCGTCACCATCCCACCACGCACCTTCCCACCGTGGTGCACCGCCCCTGGGGCACCTATGCCACCCTCAAGGCAGAGCAGGGTCCCAATGGCGGCTACAAGGTCAAGCGCATCACCGTCAAGCCCGGCCAGCGCCTCTCCCTGCAATACCACCAGCACCGTGCTGAGCACTGGGTCGTTGTCCAGGGCCACGGCTGCGTGCAGTTGGGCGACACCGAACACCAGGCCCTGCCAGGGCAGTACCACTACATACCCGTCGCCCAAAAGCACCGTCTCACCAACGTGGGAAAAGACGATCTGGTGCTGGTGGAAGTGCAATGCGGCAGCTACCTCGAAGAGGACGACATCGTGCGCCTGGCTGACAGCTACGGCCGCGTCTGACCCATGGAGATGTTTAAAGCCCTCTGGGCCTACCGAGGGTTCATCCACAGCAGCGTGCAGCGCGACTTCCATGCTCGCTACCGCAACTCGCTGCTGGGCGCTACCTGGGCAATTCTTAATCCGCTCGCCCTCATTGCCGTCTACACCCTCGTCTTTTCCCAGGTCATGCGTGCCCGCTTGCCTGGCATCGAAGGTCCCTATGGCTACAGCATCTACCTGTGTGCAGGCCTGCTGAGCTGGGGCTACTTTGCCGAAATCACGATCCGCGGGCAGAACATGTTCATCGACAACGCCAACCTGCTCAAAAAAATGAGCTTCCCGCGGATGTGTCTGCCCGTGATTGCGCTGGCCACAGCCACCGTCAACTTCGCCATCGTCTCTGGCCTGTTCTGTCTCTTTCTGCTGTTTAGTGGCACCTTTCCTGGCTGGCCCATCCTGGCCGTGCTCCCCGTGATGACCATTGTCGTCACCCTGGCACTCGGTTTGGGCATGACGCTGGGCGTGCTCAATGTCTTCTTTCGCGATGTTGGGCAGGCTTTCGGCATCCTGCTGCAATTCTGGTTCTGGCTCACCCCCATCGTGTACCCGGCCAGCATCCTGCCTCCCTCCGTGCGACCCTGGCTGGTGCTCAACCCCCTGGCCAGTGTCATGGCCGCCTTGCAGGGGATCCTGGCCGCAGGCCAGTGGCCCGACTGGAGCACGCTGTGGCCCGCTGCTTTGCTCGGCCTGGCCCTGTGCGCTCTGGGCCTGCAACTCTACCGCCGCCATGCCGGCGACATGGTGGACGAACTCTGACATGGGCACCATCACCGCCACCGGCCTGGGCAAGGCCTACAAGCAGTACCCCAGCCCCTGGTCCCGGCTCGCCGAATGGTTACTGCCCCGCAGCATGCCACGCCATCATCTGCACTGGATCCTGCAGGGCATCGACCTTACCATCGCGCCGGGCGAAACTGTCGGCCTCATCGGCATCAACGGCGCGGGCAAAAGCACCCTGCTCAAGATTCTGGCCGGCACCACCCGGCCCACGACCGGCAGCCTGCACATGACGGGGCGGGTGGCCGCGCTACTGGAACTAGGCATGGGCTTCCACCCCGACTTTTCGGGGCGCCAGAACATCTACATGGCGGGCCAGCTCATGGGGCTGAGTGAGGCGGACCTCCAGGGTCTCATGCCCGCCATCGAAGCCTTTGCTGAAATCGGCGAATACATCGACCAGCCCGTGCGGGTTTACTCCAGCGGTATGCAAATGCGACTGGCCTTCAGCATCGCCACCGCCGCGCGCCCCGACATCCTCATCGTTGATGAAGCCCTGTCCGTTGGCGACGCCTATTTCCAGCACAAAAGCTTCGACCGCATCCGTCAGTTCCGTGCGCAGGGCACCACCATCCTGCTCGTGTCCCACGACAAGGGTGTGATCCAGTCCATCTGTGATCGCGCCATCCTGCTCAACGAGGGCCGCATCGCCATGCAGGGCGCACCCGACACCGTGATGGACTACTACAATGCCCTGCTGGCTGAACGGGAGGCGCGTAACATCGAACAGACCGTCACCGCCGACGGCCGCATCCAGACGCTGTCTGGTAGCGGTGAAGCCACCCTTGAAGGCATTCAGTTGCTCAATGCGCAGGATGAACCTCTTGAAGTCCTCGAAGTGGGCCAAAGCGTCACCCTGCAAATCCGCGTGCGCGTCCACCGGCCTATCGACACTCTGGTTTTTGGCTACCTCATCAAAGACCGGTTGGGCCAATCGGTGTACGGCACCAATACCCACCACCTCGACCAGCCCCAGGAGCACGTCCAGCCCGGAGAAACCATCACCTGCCGGTTTGCCTTCCAAGCCAACCTGGGGCCAGGCAATTACTCCGTCTCCACCGCCCACGTCAGCACCGGCGACCACCTCACCAACAACTACGAATGGCGCGACCTGGCGCTTCTGTTCACCGTGGTCAATCTGCACCATCCCCATTTTGAAGGCAGCAACTGGTTGCCGCCCACCTTGCACATTGCCCGTCCATGACCGTCATTTCCTACGCGCAAAACTTTGAAGACGTCATGCTCTGGCGGGCCCTGCAGCATGTGGGCACCGGCTACTACGTGGACATCGGCGCCAACGACCCCGTGGTCGATTCGGTCACCCGCTGGTTCTACGAACAAGGGTGGAGCGGGCTCAACATCGAACCCGTGCCCCACTGGCACGGCAAGCTCCAGGCCGATCGGCCACGCGACACCAACCTCCAGGTCGCAGTTTCCAGCAGCCCCGGGCCGATGACCCTCTATGACATCCCCGAAACCGGGCTGGCCACGCTGGACCCCGCCATTGCAGAGACCCACCGCCAGAGCGGCTGCAAGGTCCACGCCATCACCGTCCCCGTGCAAACCCTCGACGCCCTGCTGCAACAGCACGTCCCAGGGCGGGACATCCACTTCCTCAAAATCGACGTCGAAGGTGCGGAACGCGAAGTCCTGCAAAGCGCCAGCCTGCAAGGCGCCCGACCCTGGATCATCCTGGTCGAAGCCACCGCGCCGCGCAGTCCCGCGACCAACCACCACCTGTGGGAAGACCTGCTCACAACCCGCGGTTACCAGTTCGCCTACTTCGATGGCCTCAACCGCTTCTACGTCGCCCAGGAGCACGCCGAACTGCTGCCGGCCCTGCAGGTGCCGCCCAACACCTTTGATGGTTTCATGCGCCATGCCGAATGGCAGGCCCGCAGCGACAACCACCACCTGCGCCAGCAGCTGGCAGCGCTCAGCCATGCCCACCAAGGCCACGATGCGACAGTGGCGCAACTCCACCAGAGCCTGCAGCAGCAAGCGCAGCAACTGCAGGACTGGCGCCAGCGCGTGCAGGCCATGGAACACAGCACCTCGTGGCGTATCACCGCGCCACTGCGCGCGCTCAAAGGCGCCGCACCGGGCAGCACCGTGCCGCCGCAGTCACCGGCTCAGGCGTCCCAGGCGCCAGAGCCGCTGCCCGCCCCAGCGTCTGACTCTGCACCCGCCGCCGTGGACGCCGCCGGCCTGCTGCTGCACCAGATCACCAGCCACTGGCGCCTGGTGGACCACTGGCGCAGCCAGCAGCCCCCCGCGCACACCCTGGCCTGCGCCCTGTGCGGCCACAGCGAGCAGGCGCACCACTTCAAACCCTTTGAAACCCAGTGCCAGTTCGGCGGTGGCCGCCTGCTGCGCCACCAGTGCCCGGCGTGCGACGTCATCTTTGGCCCCGCCAAGATGCTTGAACTCAACGCCGCAGAACTCTCCGCCGAATACGACTGGCACTACCGCATCTTCACCGAAGGCGACTCCACCGACCAGGAAGTCCGCGCCTTCTACGCCCTCGACCCCCAACCCGGCGGCCACTACCTCAACTACGGCGCCGGCGCATGGTCGCGTTCCGTCGAACTGCTGCGCGCGCAAGGCTGGAACATCACCGCCTACGAACCCACGCAATCGGCCCAGCAGCAGCCAGGCCTCGTCACCCGGCCCGAAGAACTGGCCAACCTGCGTTTCGACGGCATCTACTCCAACAATGTGCTGGAGCACCTACGCCATCCCATCGAGGAACTGCGCCACCTGGCCAGCCTGCTCAAGCCCGGCGCCCGCATGAGCCACGCCACGCCGTGCTACGAGTACCTGTACGAGTACACCCGCTTCCATCTGTTCTTCTACCTCGGGCGTTCCCGCCGCTACCTGGCAGAGCAGGCCGGCCTCGACATCTGCCACAGCACCGAAGATGGCCACTACATGAACACCGTTTACCAGCCCCGCGCGACATGAATTCTCTAGCCATTGTCACCATCGTCAGCAACAACTACCTGCACTTTGCGCGCACCCTGCTGCAAAGCGTTGCGGCCCAGCACCCCGAGGCCAAGCGCTACTGCGTCATCGTGGACCGTGACCTGGAGCCCGCGCGCGCACTGGCCGAAGAATTCGAGGCCATCGCGCTTGACCAGCTCGACCTGCCGGACGGGCAGGACTTCCTGTTCCAGTACACCGTGCTTGAACTCAACACCGCCGTCAAGCCCTGGGCCATGCAGCACCTGCTGCGGCAGGGGCACGAGCAGGTCATCTACATCGACCCCGACATCCGCCTCTACCAGCCCCTGCGTGAGGTGCAGCAACTGCTGGGGCAGGGCGCCGACATCGTCTTCACGCCCCACCTGCTCGATCCCATCACCGACGACTGCCGCCCCACCGAACTCGACATCCGCCGCGCCGGCACCTACAACCTCGGTTTTTGTGCCGTCCGGCAAAGCGCCAACACCCACCGCTACCTGGAATGGTGGCAAGGCAAACTGCACCACGACTGCGTGGTCGCGGTGGACAAGGGCATCTTTGTGGACCAAAGCTGGATGGACCTCGTCCCCGGCATGTTCGAGCGCGTCGCCGTGCTGCGCCACCCCGGCTACAACATCGCCTACTGGAACCTCGCGCAACGCACCGTCAGCCTGGGCGACGCCGGCCAGATGCTCGTCAACGGCCAGCCCCTGGTCTTCTTCCACTACAGCGGCCTGAACCCGCAGCAGCCCCACAACGTCTCCAAGCACCAGAATCGCTTTACCTTCGAGAACATCAACGCGCCCACCCGCAGCCTGTTTGAGGACTACGCCCGCGTGGCGCTCGGCAACGGCGCCGTTAGCTACAGCCGGCTGCCCTACGGC
The DNA here is from genome assembly GCA_026647025.1 of Giesbergeria sp. Lineage (GTDB taxonomy): Bacteria > Pseudomonadota > Gammaproteobacteria > Burkholderiales > Burkholderiaceae_C > Simplicispira. The sequence continues at coordinate 7,271 of JAPKHH010000074.1, read as the reverse complement.
TTTGACCGATACAACAACGCCACGCCCATCACGGCCTCTGAGCGCGCCTTATTCCGCAACGACCCCTTGCTGCGCAAGCAATGCCAGGGCCAGCCCTTCGACCATCCAGAACTGCTCAGCCCCCGGCACATGCCCGCCACAGCGGCCAGCCTGCAACTGCATGTGGACCCCGCCCACACCTACCGGCTGCAATACCTGTACCAGCACCTGCTCGGCCGCCTGCCCGACCGGGCCGCACTGGCAGCACGCGGGCCGCACATGCAAAGCAAATGGGGCATGGTCCGCAGCGTGCTGGGAGTGGGTTTGTCCAGCGAGGCCCGCTCCGCGCCCGGCTGGGCCGCCCGGCTGCTGCGCCTGGCCAACGAAGTGCACTTCACCCCGCGTGTGGCCAAGGTCATGCTGGTGCAGCCTCTCATACGGCTGCAAGAGCTTGCCGGCCGCCGCTGGCCACGCCTGGCCTGGCATCCGCCCGCGGGCGCCCGGCCGATCACCGATACCCACCTCGTCATTCGCCCCCAGCGCGTCAGCGCCGCGCCGCAAACCCTGCCCGCGCAACTCCAGGCCCCCCAGGGCATCAACCTCGTGGGGTACCTGGCCGCCGAACTGGGCGTGGGCGAAGCCGCCCGCTCTCTGGCGCGCGCCTGCACGGCCGCCCAGGTGCCGTTCTCGGCCACCGATGTTGGCTATCAAAGCCAGAACCTGCAGCGCGACACCAGCATCCTGCAGCTTGCCCAGGCCAAGGCTTTCCCCATCGACCTGCTCTACGTCAACGCCGACCAGACCGCCGCCACCACCCAGCAACTGCAGGCCAGCGGCCGCGTCCAGCCCGCCTACACCATCGGCTTCTGGCACTGGGAGCAGCCCGAACTGCCCATCCACCTGCACAGCGCCTTTGCCCACGTGGACGAAGTCTGGGTGCCCTCCACCTTCGTGCACGACGCCGTGGCGCCCGTCTCGCCCGTACCGGTGTTCAAGGTGCCGCATGCCCTGCAGTTTGCGCCCACCCCCGGCGTGCAGCGCAGCCAGTTCGGCCTGCCCGAAGGCCGCCCGCTCGTACTCGTCATGTACGACTTCCACTCCTACCAGTACCGCAAGAACCCCCAGGCCGCCATCGCCGCCTACCGCCTGGCCGCGCAAAGCCACCCGCAGCTCACGCTCGTCATCAAGACCATCAACAGCCAGCACCACCCCGAAGCCTTCGCGCAACTCCAGGCCAGCGTGCAAGACCTGCCCAACGTCATCTTCATCAACAACTTCCTCACGCGCCAGCAAACCTGGGACCTGCAGCACTGCTGCGACATCCTGCTCTCGCTGCACCGCGCCGAAGGCTTCGGCCTGGCTCCCGCTGAAATGATGTACCTCGGCAAACCCGTGGTTGCCACCGGCTGGTCCGCCAACATGGACTTCATGAACGCCGGCAACTCCCTCCCTGTGCGCTACGAACTCAAGCCCCTCGACCGTGATCTGGGCGCCTACCCCGCCGGCCCCCTGTGGGCCGAGGCTGATGTGGAGCACGCCGCCTGGTGCCTGGGCCAACTGGCCAGCCAGCCCGACCTGGCCCTGCGCCTGGGCGCGCAGGCCGCGCAAGACATACGCCACCAGCTCAGCCCCGCCACCGTGGGCCGGCAGATCCGCCAGCGCCTGCAGATGCTCGGCCACTGGTACCCCCACCTGCTGCAAAAAACCGCCGAATAACCAGCGGCCAGTGCCGCTGCCGCCAACGCCCGGCGGCAGCGGCACGGCGCCTGCACACCCACGCCATGCACCCGCCTGTTGCTGCCCACATCCCCAGCGGCTACCGCCCCGACATCGATGGCCTGCGCGCCATCGCCGTGCTGGCCGTGGTCGTGTTCCACGCCTTTCCGGCCGCACTGCGCGGCGGCTTTGTGGGGGTGGACGTGTTTTTCGTCATCTCCGGCTACCTCATCTCCGGCATCATCTTCCAGCAGTTGCGCGCAGGCCGTTTCAGCCTCGCCACCTTCTATGCCAACCGCGTGCGGCGCATCTTTCCGGCGCTGCTGGCCATGCTGCTGGCCTGCGCGGTCGCGGGTTGGTTCCTGCTGCTGCCGCAGGAATACAGCCTGGTCGGCAAACACATCGCGGCCGGCGCCGGCTTTGTGCAAAACATCGTGCTGCAGCGCGAGGCCGGCTACTTCGACATCCAGTCCGACCTCAAGCCCCTGCTGCACCTGTGGTCCCTGGCCATCGAAGAACAGTTCTACATGGCCTACCCGCTGCTCATGCTGCTGGCCTGGCGCGCGGGCCGACGCGTGCTGGGCCTGCTGCTGGCGCTTGGCCTGCTGTCGTTTGCGCTCAACCTGTACGGCGTGCGCAAAGACCTCGTCACCACCTTCTTCTGGCCCCACACCCGCGTGTGGGAGCTGCTCGCTGGCGCCTTGCTGGCCTACATCCAGGCCTTCGATAAAGACCGCTTCCAGGCGGCGCTCCGGCGCCTGGCATTTCACCCAGCCCTGTGGCGTGCTGCGGCACCGGCTGCCGAACGCCAGCAGGCCCTGCTGGCCAACGCCCTGGCCTGGTTGGGGCTGGGCTTGATATTGCTGGCGGCTGTGGGCTTGAGCAAGGCGCGCTACTTCCCCGGCGCCTGGGCCCTGCTGCCCGTGCTGGGCGCATTTAGCCTCATCCTGGCCGAGCCTGCCGCCTGGGTCAACCGCCGCCTTCTGGCCAGCCGCCCCATGGTGGCCATTGGCCTCATCAGCTACCCGCTGTACCTGTGGCACTGGCCGCTGCTGTCTTTTGCCGCCATCGTGTACGACGGCGCGGCCAGCCCTGCCATCCGCAGCGCAGCCGTCGTGCTCGCCTTCGGGCTGGCATGGCTCACCTACCGCTACCTCGAACGCCCCCTGCGCTACGGCACGCACAAAACCGCTGCCGTGGCCGGGCTGGCCGCTGCCATGGTGGCCACCGCCCTGGCGGGCTACGCCATCCGCGCCAGCGGCGGCGTGGAGCAGCGCTTTCCGCTGCTCGCCAGCCAGGCCACCTACGACAAATGGACCTGGGGCAGCAACCCTGCCTGTACCGCCCGCTACCCTGAGCTCGGCGGCATCCCCTACTGCCTGCTCGGCCCCGATGCCCCGCCCGAAGTCGCCCTCATCGGCGACTCGCACGCCAACCAGTACTACCCCGGCCTGGTGGAGCAGGGCCTCAAGGTCATCAACCTGGGCAAAGGCTCCTGCCTGGCCTTCCTGGATGTCACCACCCACATCCCGCTGCCACGCCCGCAGGGCGAAATCTGCCCGCCCGACCACCTCAACCGCTCCATCGAATTTGCGCTGGCCCAGCCCAGTGTGCGGCACATCGCGCTCTCAGGCCGTTTTCAGCAATACCACGATGCCGAATCCGAAGCCAAGGTCTTCACCGGTCCGCCCGGCCAGGCGCTGTCCGGCAACCCCCAGGTCTTCCGCGCCACGCTCGACGCCACCCTGGCCCGGCTCACCGCCTCGGGAAAGAACATCGTCTTCATCCTCGACAACCCCGACCCCCTGTTCGACCCCAAGGCCTGCATCGCCTTGCCCCCCTTGCGCAGCCACGCAGCCCCCAAGGAACCCTGCGCCACACCGCGCGACAGCATCGAGCAGCGCCACGCAGGCTACCGTGCCGTGGTGTTCGACGTGCTGAAAAAACACCCCGCCGTCCAGGTGTTCGACCCCTTCACCACCCTGTGCGACAGCAACCTCTGCTGGGCCGCCCAGGGCAGCACCATCCTCTACCGCGACACCGACCACCTCTCGCTGCAAGGCTCGCGGCACGTGGCTGCTGCGCTGGCCCCCCTCTTGCGCGATGCCGGGCAGGCACAGTAAACCTTGCACCAGTCCGATGAAGTTTTATATAAAACGCCTGACTAGGTGCATATCTCAGACTGGGGCATTTGCCTCTGCACAAGCAGCCGCGCCGAAAGGTTGCACCCTCTCCCGCAAGGGGAGAGGGAGTGAGGGCCATCTGAGATATGTACCTAATCAGGTGAAAACGGCCTCAACGGCTCGTCTATCAAGCGCAAGCAGCTATCAAAAGCATAGTTAAACAGGGCATCATGCCCCCGCGTCGGCGCTCCACAGCCATGGCGCATCGGGCACCCCCACCAACGCCACCACGGCATCGGCACTATCAGCGCCCCACCAGGCAAAATCGGGCGCCGCCCCATCGGCAAAATCCGCCGACAGCCCCGAACGTCCCGACGTGCCCGCCGACACCGCAGCAGCCACCGCTGCATCCACCCGCCCCAACGCCCGGGTCAGCGAAGCGGCCGAACCATCCACCGCCGCCACAAACGCCCGCGCACTCAGGGCCGCCGCCATGCCCGCATAGCCGGCCACCTCCGCCGGCGTATCCAGTGCCTGCGTGAACGCGCTCGACGCCGCCAGCTTGTTTTGCACCGCCGCCGCATCCGAACCCTGCGCACCCTTCAAAATCTCCAGCGCCGCCGCAGGCGCCGAAATGCGGCCCGTGGCCACCAGCGTGCTCCAATATTGCAGGCCTGCCGCCTCGGCATCGCGGTTGAACAGATTGTGGTAAATCGAATTGATCTTCAGCGGCAGGCTCAGGCCATACAGATCCTGCGACTCGCGCGACGCATCAAACGCCGCCGCCACCTCGCCCTCCGACCGGCTGGCAAAAAACTGCACCCCCGTGGCATCGACCGGCCGCCCAAAATAGGCCAGATACGCTCGCACCAGAAACAACGGCGCCTCCACCCCCGCGCTGCCGCCCCCGCCACTGCCCCCACCAGCACCGCCCCCGCTGCCAGAGCCCAGCAAATCATCGTTGGCCGCCATCGCCGCCGTGTACCAGTCCCAATTGCCCGGGCCAAAAAGCGCGGCATAGGTGGACACCGTGTCCGCCGCATCCCCCGAAGACGCCACCCCCACCACATACACCTCGCCATCCGCATCCGTGCGCACCAGCGGCCCGCCCGACGAACCCGCGCCCAGGCCCGAATCAATGTCAAAAACCCCCCAACGGGAAGAAGCATCGGCATACACATGCTCGGCCATCATGCCCGTGCCGCGCGATGGATAGCCCAGCATGGTGGCGGCGCCATCCACCCGCTCGCTGCGGCTGCCCAGCCAACCCGTGGTATCGCCAATGCGCTCATACAGGCCAACCAGCGCCAGGTCATACTGCGCCTCGTTGTCGCTCAGCAGGCCATCGCCATCGGCATCCCAGTCGGTCGTGCGCGTGCTGATGCGCCAGCCATTGCCAAACGCGCCAAAAGGCGTCACCAGCGAAGGCTTGGTGTCGGCACCGGGGTAAATCGTCACCGTGCTGGCCCAGCCGCCGCGGCTGCTGTTGAACACCACATGCATCGCCGTCAGCACATCGTTCTGGCCCACCACCACCCCCGAGGCCGCCGTCCGGCTGCCATTGGGCCAGTCCACGGCAATATAGGCAATGGCACGGTAGGGAAACGTGGTTCTGGCAGAAATCTCGAACATGCGGCCTCTCAGCGCAGGGTGACAAGTCGCAAAGTGTGGCGCAACCGATCCGTCTGGGTATTCAATTGCACAAAATGTGACGCTCATCACACTTGCTGCGGTGCAATGCCCTACAGTTGCCCTCAAGCCCCGCCAGGCTCTCTGTTGCCCATTTGCAACAGATTCTGAACGGGCTGTTGGCCTGCATGCAAAGCGCCTGCCGTGGTGCATGCTAGACTGCCAAAGTCATCTATCGATAGACGGCATTTACTTTTTTTAGGAGCTCACATGCCCATTAGCGCAACCGACCTGAACAAGGCCTACCTGGCATACTTCGGCCGCCCGGCCGACCTCACCGGCAAGACCTACTTTGCCACCCTGGAACAAGCCGATGTCATCAAGGCGTTTGATGCATCCGCCGAATCCAAGGCCCTGTACGGCAACGACGCTGCCGCCAAGGTCAACGCCATTTACCAAAACCTGTTCAACCGCGACGCTGAACCCGAAGGCCTGGTGTACTGGACCACGCTGATCAACCAGGGCCGCGTGACGGCCGCTGGCGCAGCCTTCGCCATCCTCAACGGCGCACTGGGCACCGACGCCACCGCTGTGCAAAACAAGCTGGCTGCCTCCGAAGCCTTCGTGACCGCCATGGACACCACGTCCGAGCTGGTGGGCTACAGCGGCATGGACTCAGCCGCATCGGCCCGCAACTGGCTCAAGGCCGTGGGCGCTGACGCTGCCACGCTGACCGCTGCAGTGGCCGGCGCACAAGCCGCCGTGACCGCCGCCGTGGCCGCAGGCACCGGCGAAGGTGGCGCAGGCTACCAGTTGACCAACGGCACCGACGTGGCCTCGGCCAACGTCTTCACCGCTGGCCTGGTCTACACCCCCGGCGGCGACGACCGCATCAACAGCCTGCAGGACGAAGACCGCCTGACCGGCACGGGCACCGACGCTACGTTGAATGCTACGCTGGGTAATGCCAACGACAACGGCGCGACCATGGTCACCCCGACGCTGAACAATATCAAAACGGTTAATGTCGCGTTCACCGGTTCTGGTGGTGCTTTCGGTGCTACCAACACGCTCGACCTGCAAGATGCCACCGGTGTAGACGCCGTCAACGTAACGCGCATTGCTACCGGTTTTGGTGCCATCGTGCAGAACATCACCACGGCTGCTTCGCAGCTGTCTATTTCCAACAGCAACTCGACTCTGGGGAATGGCGTTGGCTTTACGTTCCTCGGCTCTGCTGTGGCAGGTGCCGCAGACGAAACCACGCTGACGCTCAAGAACGTCAACATCGTCGGTGTTCGTGTGCAAGAGCACGCTGCGAATGCCGGCGATCCAGTGGCCAATGGTTTTGAGACCATCAACCTGGTGTCCACCGGCTCGGCCAACACCGTGGGTGTGTTGCGTGCGGAAGACCTGAAGACCCTGAACATCTCGGGCAACCAGAACCTGAACCTGGGCACCCGCGGTGCAACGCTCAACGGCCAAAGCGCCGAAGCAGCTCGTTACGGTGACTTCTTCCGCAACGCCGACGGTTCGCTCACCAAGATCGACGCCAGCGCCTACGAAGGCAATTTGAGCCTGACGCTGGGCAGTGTATTCAATGCCGGCGCCGACAACACCTCTGGCGTGAACGTCAAGTTCGACCTCATTGCTGGCAAGGGCGACGACACCATTCGCCTGACGCAAGGCACCGTGGTTGGCGGCTCCGCAGCCACGCGCGACAACATCGACGGTGGCGAAGGCAACAACACCCTGGTGCTGCTGGGTTCGTCGCAAATCAAGAATTTTTTAGAATTATCAAGAAGATTTACGACCTCAGGGAAG
>JAPKHH010000073.1:0-17024 GCA_026647025.1 Giesbergeria sp. | reverse complement strand
GCTACCGCATCGTTCGATCTGAACGCGATGCTGCTGCCTGTGAGCCCCGGTGTCACCATCGACGGCAAGCCACTGGTATTTGATTTGGCGACAACGCCCCATTTGTTGCTTGGCGGCACGACCGGCAGCGGCAAGAGCGTTTGTCTGAATGCTTTGCTACTCAGTTTGCTGTCCTATGCCAAGCAAAGGCCCTTGAGTTTTGCTTTGATTGATCCCAAGCAAGTGGAGTTTTCTGCCTGGCGTGGCCACCGCCATTTGTTCCGCGAAGTGGCCACCGATACGGCTGCAGCCACCCAGCTACTCGAAACCTTGGTGGAGGAAATGAATGCGCGTTACGAGCGCTTCTCTACGCTGGGCGTCAAAGACCTTGCCGCTGCACGCCGCAAGGGAGAACAGGCGGGATGGATCGTGTTGGCCGTCGATGAGCTGGCGGATCTGGTGATGCAGGACAAGGCCAATGAGGCCTTGCTTGTGCGGTTGGCGCAAAAAAGCCGGGCTGCAGGCATCCACATGATCCTGGCAACGCAGCGCCCCGATGCCAATACATTTGCCGGTGCCCTGCGTACCAACTGTCCGGCACGCATCGCGCTGCGGGTGTCGCGCGCCAGCGAATCCAAAATTATCATGGACGAGCCAGGTGCGGAGCGTCTGCAAGGTGCGGGTGACATGATTTTCCGAGGCGGTGATGGGTCGGCCATACGAGCCCATTCCTACAACATTCGCAGCGAAGACGCAGCCATACTGATGCGCTAGAGCGGCTCCACGACCCCGGACACTAAAAGCCGACGTCAAGTCGGCTTTTGTGCTTTTATTTGTATAGTTACTGGCGCTTTTCCAGTAAGCGTCAGAGGCCAAAATGACCTGAATTTCAGAAGGGCATCTTGGGCATTCCGCCACCCATGCCCTTCATGCCGCCCATCTTCTTCATCATCTTCATCAGGCCGCCGCCCTTCATCTTCTTCATCATGCCCTGCATCTGCTCAAACTCCTTGAGCAGGCGGTTGACTTCCTGCACCTGCACACCCGCGCCACTGGCGATGCGTTTCTTGCGCGTGGCCTTGATGAGGTCGGGCCTGCGGCGTTCCAGGGGCGTCATGCTCTGGATGATGCCTTCCTTGCGCTTGATGTCTTTCTCGGCCTTGTCCATGTCAACCTGACCGGCCTTGGCCGTCAGCTGGGACGGCAGCTTGTCCATGAGGCTGGCGAGCCCGCCCATCTGCTTCATCTGCTGCAACTGGCCCAGGAAATCGCTCAGATCAAATCCGTCGCCGCTCTTGACCTTGGCCGCGAGCTTTTGCGCAGCCTCCATGTCCACACCGGCCGACACCTGCTCGACCAGCGCAACGATGTCGCCCATGCCCAGAATGCGCCCCGCGTGGCGCTCGGCGTCAAACACTTCGAGGCCGTCGAGCTTCTCGGACACGCCGGCAAACTTGATGGGTGCACCGGTGATCTGGCGCACCGACAGCGCCGCACCGCCGCGCGAATCACCGTCGAGCTTGGTCAGGACGATGCCGGTCAGCGGCAGTGCTTCCTTGAAGGCACGCGCAGTGTTGATGGCGTCCTGGCCCTGCATGGCATCGACCACGAACAGCGTTTCCACCGGATTGAGCACGGCGTGCAGGTCCTTGATTTCCTGCATCAGCACTTCGTCGATGGCCAGGCGACCGGCGGTGTCGACCAGCAGCACATCAAAGTAGTGCTTCTTGGCGTAGTCCAGCGCGGCCAGCGCGATGTCGCGCGGCTTCTGGTCGGGCGTGCTCGGGAACCACTCTGCACCGGCCTGCGCCGTGACGGTCTTGAGCTGCTCGATGGCGGCGGGGCGGTACACGTCGCCGGAGACGGTCAGTACCTTTTTCTTGCGCTTGGTGATCAGGTGCTTGGCCAGCTTGGCCGTGGTGGTGGTCTTGCCCGCGCCCTGCAAACCCGCCATCAGGATGACCGCCGGGGGCTGGGCCGCCAGATTGATGTCGGACACGCCCTCACCCATGGTGGCGGCCAGCTCACGGTTGACGATGCTGACCAGCATCTGCCCGGGTTTGAGCGAACCCAGAACGTCCTGGCCCAGCGCTTTTTCCTTGACGCGGGCGATGAAGTCGCGCACCACGGGCAGGGCCACGTCGGCTTCGAGCAGGGCCATGCGCACCTCGCGCAGCATGTCCTGCACGTTGGATTCGGTGATGCGGGCCTGGCCACGCATCTCCTTGACGAGGCGCGAGAGTTTGTCGGTAAGGGCGGAGGCCATGTCAGGTATTCCGGGGTAGGCCCGCGAACGGGGCTGCGGGAGGGGGGTTGCGCCCAAGGGCGAACCGTGGGCGAAAGGTAAACTGTGCAGCATGATTTTAGCTAGTAGCTCCCCCGTCGGTCTGGCGCTCGGGCTCGCCACCGCCGCTGCCTATGCCGTTCCGGCCGTGGCGGCCGCCCGCCTGCAGGCCCGGGGCGCCCGCACGGCCCTGTGGCTGGCCTGGGTACTGCACGCGGCCACCCTGGCCTGGAGCATGCTGGAGACCACGCCGCGCTTCGGTTTTGCCCCGGCGCTGTCGGTCACTGCGTGGCTGGTGCTCACCGTCTATGCCATCGAGCACCAGTTGTTCCCGCAGCTGCAGGCGCGCTGGGCGCTGGCAGCACTGGGCGGCCTGGCCGTGCTGCTGGCCCTGGTGTTTCCGGGCCAGGCACTGCATGGCACGGCCTCGGCCTGGCTGCCGCTGCACCTGGCCCTGGGCATCTCGGCCTATGGCCTGCTGGCCGCCGCCGTGGTACATGCGGCCCTGATGACACGCGCCGAACGGCGCATCCGCCTGGCAGTCGATCCCCACAGCGGCATGCCCCTGCTGACGCTGGAGCGCCTGACCTTTCGCTTCGTGACCGCCGGTTTCGTGCTGCTGACGGCCACGCTGGCAGCCGGCATGCTGTTCAGCGAGGCACTCTATGGCCGCGCCTGGCGTTGGGACCACAAGGCTGTGTTCTCGGTGCTGTCGTGGCTGACCTTTGCCGCGCTGCTGCTCGGACGCAAGCGCTTTGGCTGGCGCGGCCGCAGCGCCGTGCGGGTGCTCTACACGGGCGCAGCGCTGCTGCTGCTGGCCTATGTGGGTTCGCGTTTTGCACTGGAAGTGGTGCTGGGGCGCAGCGTATGAAATACCTGCTGGTGCTGGTCGTGGTGGCCGTGGGCTACGCCTGGTGGCGCGGCCAGCGCACGGGCGCCCCGCCCCCGCAGGGCAAGCGCCCACTCCCGCCCCCCCAGGACATGGTGGCGTGCGCCCACTGCGGCGTGCACCTGCCGCGCTCCGAAGCCCTGACCAACGGCCCGCGCCACTATTGCTGCGCCGAGCACCAGCGGCAAGATGCAGGCTGACTCTCTTCTCCCCGGCAGCAGCGCGGCCGCGCTGCCCCTGGCCATGGACGAGACCCCATTTCTGCGTCTGTGGCACGGCTTCCTGACGGGCCGCACCATGATCGCGCTGGCCCTGCTGCTGCTGCAAGCCGTGGGGCAAGTGATCAACCAGGCCTCCAACCCGCTGGTGCTGATGGTCTGCCTGGCCTATCTGATCGCCACGCTGACCCTGCGCGTACTGGCGCGGCGGGCGGTTCCCTCGCCCCAGGCGGGACTGCACTGGCTGCCTTCCATCGGTGTGGATCTGGCGGCCGTAAGTGCACTGCAGCTGCTGCACATCGGCGCCATGAACTTCACGCCTTTGCTGGGCCTGCCCATTCTCATGGCCTCGGTGCTGGGAACCCTCACCCTGGCGCTGGGCACCACGGCAGCCGCCACCTTGCTGCTGCTGGCCTGGGCCTGGTGGCTGGGCTACCAGGGGGCCGATATCGACACGGCGCAACGCTACCTGCAGGCGGCGCTGACCGGCACGGGCTATTTCATCGCCGCCTTCCTGATGCACCAGCTGGCCTCCCGGCTGGTGCGCGAGCAACAAGTGGCGCAGCGCAGCAAGGTGGCCGCCCTGGTGCAAGGCCAGGTCAGCGCGCTGGTCATCCAGAACCTGACCGATGGTGTTCTGGTCGTGGACGAGGAAGTGACCGTGCGCATGGCCAACCCGGCCGGGTTGTCGCTGCTGGGCTGCCCACCCGGCTCGGCCCCACCGTTCACCCTGCACCAGACGGCCGCATGGCAGGCACTGGTGGCCCTGGCACGCCGGTCCTTCCGCCTGGACCTGCCCCAGACGGCCGACCTGAACCTGTTGAGCGAAGGACAAAGCCCCGTCGGCCTGCATGTGCGCACCTGGCTCACGTCGCCAAAACACGGCGCCGCCGGTGTGCCGGGCGCCCGCTTGTGTGTGATGTTCCTGCACGATCTGCGCGAGATGGAGGCGCGCCTGCGCACCGAAAAGCTGGCGGCCATGGGCCGCATGTCGGCCGCCGTGGCGCACGAAATCCGCAACCCGCTGGCGGCCATCATGCAGGCCAATGCATTGCTGGAGGAGGACCTGCAGCAACCCGCCCAAAAGCGACTGAGCCAGATGGTGCAGCAGAACGCCGACCGCCTGGCCCGCATTGCCGAGGAGATTCTCGACATCGCGCGTGTACAGCACCAGATCAGCCACGCCCCGGCGGCCACGCTGACACTGGACTCCACCGTGGCACAGATCTGGCAGGACTGGAGCAGCCACGACCCGGCACAACGGCGTGGCCTGGTGACGCTGACGGCAGGGGAAGTGCATGTGGAATTCGATACCGAGCACCTGCGCCGCGTACTGGTCAACCTGCTCGACAATGCCTTGCGCTACAAGAGCGGCGAGGCCGATGCGCTGCAGTTGAGCACGCGTATCAGCGCCCCCGGCCAGGCCTGCGTGCAGGTCTGGAGCGATGGCGCACCCATGGACCAGTCGGTGGAGCGCCATCTGTTCGAACCCTTCTTTTCCTCCGAGAGCCGCTCCAGCGGCCTGGGCCTGTACATTTGCCGCGAACTGTGCGAGCGCCATGGGGCCTCCATCGGTTACCTGCGCACCAGCAGACCCACCCTCCGGGGCGACACCGAGGGCAATGCCTTCACGGTCAGCTTCCGCAAGGTCGGGCGCCTGCAAGAATCGGCCTCCCTGTTTGACACCATCGTGGTGTGATATGTCCATGAACGCACCTGCCGCATCCATCCTGGTGGTCGACGACGAACCCGACCTGCGCACCCTGTACGAGCTGACCCTGCTGCGCGAGGGCTACCGCGTCGATACCGCCGCCACCCTGCTCGAAGCACGCCAGCAGTTGCAGGCCAAACGCTTCGACGTGGTCATCAGCGACATGCGCCTGCCCGACGGCTTTGGCATGGAACTGCTGCAGGACCTGCGCGACCAGCAGCGGCGCGAGCGCTGCGTGGTGATGACCGCCTACGGTTCTGCGGAAAACGCCGTGGAGGCCTTGCGCTCGGGCGCCTTCGACTACCTCACCAAGCCCGTGGATCTCAAGCAGTTCCGCTCTGTGGTGGCCTCTGCAGTGCAGGGGGGCGACGGCGTTCCCGCCCCCCGCAGCAGCCGCAGCACCCCTGCCCGCGACAGCGCGGCCGATTCCGGAGAACCCTGCAGCCTGTCGATGGCCCGCCTGGTAGGCGCATCCGAGGCCATGCGCAACGTCAAACAACGCGTGGCCAAGGTAGCGCGTGGCATGGCGCCTGTGCTCATCCGGGGCGAATCGGGCACCGGCAAGGAACTGGTCGCCCGCGCCCTGCATGCCAGCAGCCAGCGCGCCAACGGCCCCCTGGTGGCTGTCAACTGCGGCGCCATCCCCGAGAACCTGCTGGAGGCCGAATTCTTCGGCGCCCGCAAAGGTTCCTACACCGGCGCAACGCAAGACCGCCAGGGGTACTTTCAGGCGGCGCAGGGTGGCACGCTGTTTCTGGACGAGATTGGCGACCTGCCCCTGGCCATGCAGTCCAAGCTGCTGCGCGCCATCCAGGAGCGCAGCGTGCGGCCGCTGGGCTCCACCCAGGAAGAAACCGTGGATGTGCGCATCGTCAGCGCCACGCACCACGACCTGGCCTCGGCCGTGCAGGCGGGGCGTTTCCGGCAGGATCTGTACTACCGGCTCAACGTCATCGAAATCTTCATTCCCCCGCTGCGCGAGCGGCGCGAGGATCTGCCCGCCCTGTGCGAGGCCCTGCTGGCACGCATCGCACTCGAATCAGGCGGGCCCGTGCCCCATCTCACGCCCGCAGCACTGGCGGCCATCGCCACCCACCCCCTGCCGGGCAATGTGCGCGAGCTGGAGAACCTGCTGCACCGCGCTGTGGCGCTGAGCGAGGGCGATGCGCTGACCGTGGAAGCCGCAGGCCCCTCGGCCGCCGACCGCGCCTTCGATCTGCCGCCGACCACCGCGCCCACGCCTGCCGGCAACCCGCCCTCCACGCCCGGAGGCCCGGATCTTCCCCACGACCTGCAGGCCTGGCTGGACCAGCAGGAGCGTGACATTCTGGTGCGCGCACTGCAGGCCACCCATTTCAACCGGACCGCCACCGCGGCACGCCTGGGCATCAGCCTGCGCCAGATCCGCTACCGCATCGCGCGCCTGAACATTACCGCGCCCCATGACGACAACAACGCCGACGCCGAGTCCTGAACCCACAGCGCCCTCCCCCTGGGTGCAGGGCTGGCACCGCAGCGCGCGGCAGATGCCTTCGCCCAACCGGGGCCCCCGGCCCGGGCAGGCGCACATCGACCTGATCGTGGTGCATTCCATCAGCCTGCCACCCGGCCAGTACGGCGGGCAGGCTGTGCAGGACCTGTTCATGAACCGTCTGGACTGGGACGCCCATCCCTACTACCAGGGCATTCGGGGCCTGCAGGTGTCGGCCCACTTCTTCATCGAGCGCGACGGCACCGTCTGGCAGTTTGTCGACTGTGACCAGCGCGCCTGGCACGCGGGGGTGTCCGCATACCGCGGACGCAGCCAGTGCAATGACGATTCGGTCGGCATCGAGCTCGAAGGGCTGGAGGGCGCCCCGTTCGAGCCCGCCCAGTACGACGCCCTGGCCCACTTGTGCACCGATCTTGCACAACGCTACCCCATCGCCCACATCGCAGGCCACGAGCACATCGCCCCCGGCCGCAAGGCCGATCCCGGGCCGGGCTTTCGCTGGTCGCACCTTCAGCACCTGCTGGGCTGGGATGCCCGCCGCTTTCCCGCCGGCACCCTGCCTGGCTGACACGCCCTACCTGACCGGCGCATCACCACCCGGAACGCACCCCGGGTTGGGCGGCATTGCCCGTTCCCCCTCTGCACCGACACCCGTGCACCACTGCTGCGCAGGTGCGTGCAGCAGCATTTTTATTTCCCAGATACACTACATTTAGTGCTTTTATTTGCATGACACATTACCTATAGTGTGTCATTGACTACCGTCAACCAGTCTCCCGCCCTGTTTCTGGTGGTTCGCACTGCCTCCAGAAAGAGCACCCACCCCCTGACGAGAGGACGCCATGCAAGCTGTCACCCCCATCTCCACCACGCCCATTGCGCCCCCAGGGGCACACACTCCCGACCGCCTGTCGCCGGCCGCCTCGGATTTGTCGCACTACCAGATCCTGCGGCGCAACGGTGCTGTGGTGCCGTTTGTTCCACAGAAGATTGCCGTCGCCATGATGAAAGCCTTTCTGGCGGTGCACGGTACGCAGGGCGCAGCATCGGCCAGCGTGCGTGAGGTAGTGGACCAGCTCACGCAAGCCGTGGTACGCGCGCTCATGCGTTCACGCCCGGGCGGCGGCACCTTCCACATTGAGGATGTGCAGGACCAGGTCGAGTTGTGCCTGATGCGCGGCGAACACCACGAGGTGGCCCGCGCCTATGTGCTGTACCGCGAGCGTCGCACGCAGGAGCGCGCACGCCAGGCCGAACCCCAGACACCGAGCACTCCGGTGTTGCATGTGGTCGATGGTGAACGGCGCGTCGTGCTGGACCTGCACCGGCTGCGCAGCCTGATCGAGTCGGCCTGCGTCGGCTTGGGCGACGACGTCCAGGCCGAACCGATCATGCAGGAAACCCTGCGCAATCTCTACGACGGCGTGCCGCTCGAAGAAGTGCACAAAGCTGCCATCCTGGCCGCACGCACACTGATCGAAAAAGACCCGGACTACAGCTTTGCCACCGCCCGCCTGCTGCTGCACACCATTGCCCGCGAAGTTCTGGGCCGCGAAGTGGCACCCGCGGAAAGGGCGCAAGCCTATATCGACAATTTTCCACAGTGCATCCGCAAAGGCGTTGAAAACCAGCTTCTGGACGAGCGCCTGCTGCAGTTCGACCTGGACCGCCTGGGCGCGGCCCTGCAGGCCGAACGCGACCTGCAGTTCGACTATCTGGGTCTGCAGACGCTGTACGACCGCTATTTTCTGCACGTGCGCAAAACCCGTATCGAACTGCCACAGGTGTTCTTCATGCGCGTGGCCATGGGGCTGGCGCTGGGCGAGATCGACCGTGAGGCCCGCGCCATCGAGTTCTATGAAGTGCTGTCGCGCTTCGACTTCATGTCGAGCACGCCAACCCTGTTCAACAGCGGCACACTGCGCTCCCAGTTGTCGAGCTGCTACCTGACTACGGTGCCCGACCACCTCGACGGCATCTACGAATCCATCAAGGAAAACGCCCTGCTGTCCAAGTATGCGGGCGGCCTGGGCAACGACTGGACGCGCGTGCGCGCCCTGGGCAGCCACATCAAGGGCACGAACGGCGAATCACAAGGTGTTGTGCCTTTCCTCAAGGTGGTGAACGACACCGCCGTCGCCGTGAACCAGGGCGGAAAGCGCAAAGGCGCAGTGTGCGCCTACCTGGAGACCTGGCACCTGGACATCGAAGAGTTTCTGGAACTGCGCAAGAACACCGGCGACGACCGCAGGCGCACGCACGACATGAACACGGCCCACTGGATTCCCGACCTGTTCATGCGCCGCGTGCTGGAGAAAGGCGAGTGGACGCTGTTCTCTCCATCGGATGTTCCCGACCTGCACGACCTGTTCGGCAGTGCATTCGAAACAGCCTACGTGGCCTATGAAGCGAAGGCCGCCCGTGGAGAGATTCAGGCCAGCAAGACAGTGCAGGCCACCGACCTGTGGCGCAAGATGCTGACCATGCTGTTCGAGACCGGGCATCCCTGGATCACCTTCAAGGACGCCTGCAATGTGCGTTCGCCCCAGCAGCATGTGGGCGTGGTGCACTCGAGCAACCTGTGCACCGAGATCACGCTCAATACCAGCGACAGCGAAACCGCCGTCTGCAACCTGGGCTCCGTCAACCTGCTGAACCATCTGGCCCGCAACGCAGAGGGCCAGCTGGCCCTCGACCATGACAAGCTGCGCCGCACAGTGGGCATTGCGATGCGCATGCTCGACAACGTCATCGACATCAACTACTACGCAGTGAAGAAGGCGCGTGATGCCAACCTGCGCCACCGTCCCGTAGGTCTGGGCCTGATGGCATTCCAGGATGCGCTGTACGAGCTGCGCATTCCCTACGCCAGCGAAGCGGCCGTGGAGTTTGCCGATCGATCCATGGAGGCCCTCTGCTACTACGCCTACTGGGCCTCCACCGAGCTGGCAGCCGAGCGCGGCTGCTACTCCAGCTACCGTGGCTCGCTATGGGACCAGGGCGTCCTGCCGCCCGACACCCTGGACCTGCTGGCCCAAGAGCGCGGCGGCCATGTGGAAGTGAACCGCTCGGTCACCCTCGACTGGGACGGCTTGCGCAGCAAGATCGCACGCGACGGCATGCGCAACTCCAACTGCGTGGCCATCGCGCCCACGGCCACCATTTCCAACATCGTGAGGGTGGACGCCTCCATCGAGCCCTGCTTCGGCAACCTGTCCGTCAAGTCCAACCTGTCGGGCGAGTTCACCGTGATCAACCACCGGTTGGTGGGCGACCTCAAGCGCCTGGGGTTGTGGGACGACGTGATGGTCATGGACCTCAAACACTTCAAGGGCTCACTGCACGCCATTGATCGCGTCCCGCAGGAGATCAAGGCCCTGTACGCCACCGCGTTCGAAGTCGAACCACGCTGGCTTGTCGAAGCGGCATCGCGCCGCCAGAAGTGGATCGACCAGGCACAGAGCCTGAACATCTACATGGCGGGAGCATCCGGCAAAAAACTGGACGAAACCTACAAGCTCGCATGGTTGCGGGGCCTCAAGACCACCTACTACCTGCGCACGCAAAGCGCCACCCATGTCGAGATGAGCACGGTCCACACGCGCCAGCTCAACGCGGTTGCGTCGGGCCGCGACGACGGCGCAATGGCATTGCAGGGCAGCACGCCTGAGTCCGCTCCCGCCAGCGACGT
Organism: Giesbergeria sp.; assembly: GCA_026647025.1. Classification (GTDB taxonomy): domain Bacteria; phylum Pseudomonadota; class Gammaproteobacteria; order Burkholderiales; family Burkholderiaceae_C; genus Simplicispira. Next base: position 6,760 of record JAPKHH010000073.1, on the reverse strand, counting down.
CCGCTTCTGCGCGATCGACGACCCTTCGTGCGAGGCATGTCAGTAAATGTATGTGCGAGATCGCTGCGCCGCAGCGGTCTCGCATGTGTTTTCAAGCAACAAAACACCGCAGCGCAACGCACAGGCGCTTTTCATTTTGCAGCGCTGCTTCCATAATCCGAACACTGGAAAAACCATGCTGACCTGGGACGAAGAAGTCACATCCTCATCGCAAGAATCTTTCGACGGCGGTCTGCAACAAAACCGCTTGGCGGCATCGGCGCCGCCCTCCGCAGCTCTCGCGAAGCTCCCGACCGTTCCCTTGACCACCGCTGCATCGGTGGCCTCCACTGCTTCCGAATCAGGAGCAACCAGCGCGCAGCGCATCAACGCTGCAGACAAACGCATCATCAACGGCAAGACCGACGTCAACCAGTTGGTCCCGTTCAAGTACAAGTGGGCCTGGGAAAAATACCTGGCCACCTGCGCCAACCACTGGATGCCGCAGGAAGTTAACATGACGCGTGACATCGCGCTCTGGAAAAGCCCGAACGGGTTGACCGAAGACGAGCGCCGCATCGTCAAGCGCAACCTGGGTTTCTTCGTCACGGCTGATTCGCTGGCGGCCAACAACATCGTGCTGGGCACCTACCGCCACATCACGGCACCGGAATGCCGCCAGTTCCTGCTGCGACAGGCTTTTGAAGAAGCGATCCACACGCACGCCTACCAGTACATCGTCGAATCGCTGGGCCTGGACGAAGGTGAAATCTTCAACGCATACAACGAAGTTCCGTCCATCCGTGACAAAGACCAGTTCCTGATTCCGTTCATCGAGGCCATCAGCGATCCGCACTTCCACACAGGAACACATGAGAACGACCAGACCTTGCTCAAGTCGCTGATCGTTTTTGCCTGCCTCATGGAAGGACTTTTCTTCTATGTCGGTTTCACGCAGATCCTGGCCTTGGGCCGACAGAACAAGATGACCGGAGCGGCCGAGCAGTACCAGTACATCCTGCGCGACGAATCCATGCACTGCAATTTCGGGATTGATCTGATCAACCAGCTCAAGCTCGAAAACCCCCACCTCTGGACTGCTGCATTCAAGGAAGAAATCAAGGCCTTGTTCGCGCGAGCCGTGGAGCTGGAATACCGATACGCGGAAGACACCATGCCGCGCGGCGTGCTGGGCATGAACGCCTCGATGTTCAAAGGCTATCTGCGCTACATCGCCAATCGCCGCGCCACGCAGATCGGACTGGATGTGCTCTTCCCCAACGAGGAAAACCCCTTCCCCTGGATGAGTGAAATGATTGATCTGAAGAAGGAACGCAATTTCTTCGAAACCCGTGTGATCGAGTACCAGTCTGGCGGGGCACTCTCCTGGGACTGACACCCGTCACTCCACACCACCCAATGCACTTTCCCATGATTTCCGCAGACAGCCCGACCGTTGTGCGCCCCACCGAAGGGCGGCGCATTGGCGTGCGTTGCTGCACACTGGAAGTGCCTGCGTCGGCTCGATGGCCCGTCTCCGCCTCCGGCCTGCAGTAGCAGCACACACCGCACCATGCAACACCACACCACGCTCCGACAACCAGGCACCTGCCCGTGCATTGGTATCCCAGCGTCCCCGCATTCATGGAATGGGGCCCAAGCCCGCATCACCATGAATCGCTCCTTGCCCAATGCAGGCGCGGAGTGTTCTTTGCTCACTGACCCAAGGAGAAAATGATGGCAACTGCGAAAAAACCCGCCGCAAAAAAGGCGGCACCCGTCAAAAAGGCTGCACCCGCCAAGAAGGCCGCAGCACCGGCAAAGAAAGCGGCCCCTGCAAAAGCTGCAGCGCCCGCCAAGAAGGCCGCCGTGACGAAGACGGCTGCGCCCGCGAAAAAGGCCGCCGCGCCGGCCAAAAAAGCTGCAGCACCCAAGGCCGTAGCCGCCAAGAAGGCAGCGCCCGCCAAAAAGGCCGTAGCCGCCAAGAAAGCAGCGCCTGCCAAGAAGGCCGTTGCTGCCAAGAAGGCCGTTGCTGCAAAGAAGGCTGCTCCAGCCAAGAAAGCGGCTCCAGCCAAAAAGGCCGTAGCCGCCAAGAAAGCAGCACCAGCGAAAAAGGCAGCACCCGCCAAGAAGGCTGCCGCACCGGCAAAGAAGGCCGCACCCGCCAAAGCCGCTGCACCTGCCAAAAAAGCCGTTGCTGCAAAAAAGGCCGCCCCTGCCAAAGCCGCTGCACCCGTAGCCAAGAAGGCTGCGCCAGCCCCGAAGAAAGCCGCACCGGCCAAGAAGCCTGCCGCCCCCAAAACCCCTGCGGTGGCAGCACAGACCACGCTCAACCCCCAGGCAGCATGGCCTTTCCCCACGGGCTCCAAGCCCTGATACGCAGCCTCGGCTGTGCATCCCAACCCGGTGCCGTGCACCGGGTTTTTTTATGCCGGTATCCTCATTCCGTTTCGCAATCCATCGCGAAGGCGAAGCGCAGGCAGTGCTGTGGCACGGCAAGCGAAACCGACAAAGTCATCGCATGATTTGGCAATGGAATCAGGTGCCCAGCGATGCGGGATCGAAATCCAGTGTGTAGTTCTGTGGTCCACGCACTGCGATTTTGAGAGCCCCCAGGCGATTGCCCAGTGCAGCGCAGCGCTCCAGGGACCAGCCCCGCTCCAGCCCAAAGAGCAGGGCGCCACGCCATGCATCGCCGCAGCCCGTGGGATCGACGATCTGGGTAGGCGCCACCGGCGACACTTCGGTCCGGGCACCATCCACCCAGACTTCGCACCCCTGCGCTCCCAAGGTCACCACCAAGCCCTGCACCTTGCGCGACAGCGCCGCCAGGTCGAGGCCGGTGCGCTCGCACAGCATCTTGCCTTCGTAGTCGTTCACGGCGACCCAGGACGCCTGCTCGACAAAGCGGAGGAGTTCCTCGCCCGAGAACATGGGCAGACCCTGCCCCGGATCGAAGACAAAGGGAATACCCGCCGCCTGGAACTGCGCCGCGTGTTCCATCATGGCGTCGCGCCCATCGGGGGCAACGATGCCAATGCGCACATCGGGCAGGCTGCCGTCGATACGATTCGCATGCGCCTGCATCATCGCGCCCGGGTGAAACGCCGTGATCTGGTTGTTGTCCCGATCGGTCATGATCATCGCCTGGGCGGTGTAGGTGTCGCCCACCTGACCCACGCAACGGGTGCTGATACCCAGACCGCACAGGCGCTCCAGGTACTCGGCGCCATCGCTGCCCAGCATGGCCATGGGAAGGGGCGTCCCCCCCAGCAACTGCAGGCTGTAGGCGATGTTGCCCGCACACCCGCCAAAATCGCGGCGCAGTGCGGGGACCAGAAAGGAGACATTCAGAATATGCAACTGATCGGGCAGTATCTGCTCTGAAAATCGCCCTTCGAAGGTCATGATGGTGTCAAACGCCAAGGAACCGCAAATCAGTACAGCCATGTCAATCAGTCATTTCGGCGCAGGGCCGTTCAGGGATAGAAAGCCAGCACCCGGTATCCCGTGATACGGGCGCCACCAGAGGCGATGAGAACCGCTGTTGTTGCACTCCACTCCTCCTGTGCCGCCAGTTCGGCAGGTGCGGCAAGTTCCGACGGCGGCAACACCCGACGCAGGACGGGCTGCTCCTGGGCATCGGTCAGCGTCAGTTCGATGGCAGGCATCTCCACCGGGATGCCGGCGCGATTTTTCAAGGTCAGCGCGAACTGGTACTCGTCACCCCGCACCTTGTGGAAAGACGATCCGTCCACCTCCACCGACGCGATCCGCCGGTAGGGGCCGACGGTGCAGTGCAGCGGCTGGCACAGAGCTTCGAGCAAGGACCTGGCCTGCGGCCAGGTCGCCGCAATGAAAGCGCGCTCCTGAACGGCAACCTGGAGCAACAATCCCACCAGCAGAACCAGCCCCACCAAACCCAGGCCCGTGCGCACCAGCGGCTTGCGCCAGAAGGCCTTGCGCCGCGCGGCCCGTACAAAGGACAGTTCACCTGCCAGGCTCTCTTCGTCGGGGTCGGCAAGGCCTTGCGTCGCCGCACGCGCCACCGCTGGGGCAATACCTTCCTCGGGAACGTCGGCGTTCACGGAGGAAAGCTCCATCGGCGCCACCCCGGCACCACGGTTGTCCTCTGCGGATACCCGTAGTGTCTGCTCGACAGACGCCGCAAGAGGCATCGGAGGGTCTTGCGGATCTTGCGGCTCCTGCACTGCCTTCAAGGCCTCGCGCTGCACCAGCACATCCTGGAGCGCATCGCGCAGTGCCCGCTCAACCGGCGGATCGGGCAACGGCGCTGGCGGCACCCAGGGCTTGTCGGGCTGCAATGCGGCCGAGAGGTCTGCATCCGGCTCGATCCCGAATTCCGTTTCTTGCCAGGCCGGCGCCGGGAGTTCATACCCCGCAGGCGGGTCAACGGGCTGCGCTGCAGACCCATCGAATTCGATGGTCGGCCATTCGATCCCCGTGGCATTCGCCCCTGGCGGTGATGCGAGCATGTCTGGCTGCGAGGCAACGGGTTGGGGCACCTCCGGCGTGCGGGCTCTGCCGAAGATATCGGTTCCAGGTTGCCCCGGCAAAGGTTCCAGTGCCAGAAAAGGCGGAACACCGGGGTCTGGCACCGTCAAAACGGCAGCCGTTTTTTCCGGGGCCAGCGTCACCCCAGGCACTTCAGGGGGTGACGCTGCGGCCCGTGCGGACGGGACCGGGCTCTGCCGTTCGGGCGAAGCAGCCACGCCCCCCCAGGTCTTTGCCACAGGCTCCACACGCCGTACGGGCTGCGGAGGGGGGCGCAGCTTGTCCAGCGCAAGATCCTGCATGAGCGGCGCCGGGGACGGGGCCTGCAGATGCGCCGCAGCGTCAAAAACCTGCTTGCACTGCCCACACCGCACCCAACCGTCGGAGATGCGCAACTGATCGGCAACGACCTTGAACATCGTCGCGCAGGACGGGCAGCGGGTGATCTGGCTCATGGGCTGTGCATTGTAGGAGGGTGCACCGTAGCGTAACGCGCTAGCGCGACGCGGTCATGAGAATCCAGCCATCCTCGCTGTCGGCCACCGAGAGCTGCAACCAGGGCGCATAGGCCTCCTGCAGCTCTTGCGCCTGGCGTTCCAGGATCCCTGCCAGCACCAGATGCCCTCCTGACGCCACATGGCTGCACAGCAGAGGCGCCAGCACGCGCAGGGGCGTCGCCAGGATATTGGCCAGCACAGTCTGGTACTGGCCTTGCGCCTTGTCCGGCAGGCCGGTGCGCATCTGCACCCCATTGGCCTGGGCATTGAGTGCGGCGGATTCCACAGCAGCCGGGTCAATGTCCACCGCATCGATATCGACGGCACCGAACTTGGCAGCGCCGATGGCCAGAATGCCCGAGCCACAGCCATAGTCCAGTACGCGCCCGAGCGCTCCCGCCGACCCGTGCCTAGCGATCCAGCGCAAACACATGCGTGTCGTCGGGTGCGTGCCTGTTCCAAACGCCAGCCCGGGGTCCAGGCGAATGATGCGCTGCGCCTGTGCCGGTGGCTCGTGCCATGTCGGAACGATCCAGAAATCCGCAGTGATCTCGACCGGCGAAAACTGCGACTGGGTCAGCCGCACCCAATCCTGGTCGACCAGGGGTGCCACCTGGCAGACCTCGCAGCCCGCAAAAAAATCCTGCGCCTCCAGCAAGCGCCGGGCATCCTGCGCACCGGTTTCGGTGGCAAACAGTGCCACCACCCGGCTGCGCTGCCAGCCATCGCTGGGCGGGGGCATGCCGGGCTCCCCAAACAATGCCTGTTCGGCATCGGTCTGCGCATCGGCGTCTTCAACGGAAACACTGAGCGCATCCAGCGCATCCAGCGCCTCGCTCAGAACTTCGACCCGGTCTTGCGGGCACATCAGACTCAGTTCATGCATGGCTTCGTGCCTCCCATACGGACGAAGGGCGCGGTATGCGCGCCCTTCAGGTTGTTCAGAACATGGCAATCTCAGCGCTGGCGCTGCGACAGCCACTCTTCAAGATAGTGGATATTGGTGCCACCGTCCATGAATTTGGCATCCACCATCAGTTCACGGTGCAAGGGCACATTGGTGTTGATGCCTTCGATCACCGTCTCGGACAAGGCCGTGCGCATACGTGCCAGAGCCTGCTCGCGCGTATCGCCATGGACAATGATCTTGCCGATCATCGAGTCGTAGTTGGGCGGAACGAAGTAATTGGTGTAGACATGCGAGTCCACCCGCACTCCCGGCCCTCCGGGCGCATGCCACTTGGTAATGCGTCCCGGCGAAGGAATGAACTTGTAGGGGTCTTCGGCATTGATGCGGCACTCGATGGCATGACCCCGGATCTGGATCTGCCGCTGCGTAAACGGCAGTTTTTCGCCTGCAGCCACCATGATCTGCGTGCGCACGATGTCCACACCGGTGATCCATTCGGTCACCGGATGCTCGACCTGCACGCGCGTGTTCATTTCGATGAAATAGAACTCGCCGTTCTCGTACAGAAACTCGAACGTGCCGGCGCCCCGGTAGCCGATTTTCTTGCAGGCCGCCACACAGCGATCACCAATGCGATCGATGAGTCGGCGCGGAATGCCTGGTGCCGGTGCCTCCTCGATCACCTTCTGGTGGCGGCGTTGCATGGAGCAGTCGCGCTCGCCCAGGTACACGGCATTGCGGTGCTTGTCGGCCAGGATCTGGATCTCGATATGGCGCGGGTTCTGCAGGAATTTTTCCATGTAGACCGCCGGATTTCCAAACGCGGCCCCCGCTTCGGCCTTGGTCATCTGCACCGCGT
>JAPKHH010000072.1:0-17484 GCA_026647025.1 Giesbergeria sp. | reverse complement strand
TCCAAAGATGTTGACGAGGCTGTGGACCAGGATCGTCCACAACGCAACTTGAAGCGCGGTCTTGTGGAAATTTTCAAACGGCGGGCTCGCACGAGCTGGTAGGGGCGCAGCACATAGGCCAGCGTGCCAAATCCGCTCCATACATGCACCAGACGGGTGAACGGGAAAATCAGGAACACGGTCATGCCCAGGAACATGTGGGCCTTGAAGACCCAGCCCGCCCCGGCCAGCAACTCCACCCCGCCGGAGCGGAAGGTGACGATGCGCTGGCCCCATTCGGCCAGGCGCATCATCATGGAGCCATCCAGATGCTGGGCCGACAGAGGAATGGTGGCCAGGCCCAGGGCCAGTTGAATCCACAGCAGCCACAGCAGCACGATGTCGCTGGTTTTGGATGTGGCGCGGATGCGCGGATCCGTCAGGCGCCGATGCAGCAGCAGCGACAGGCCGATGATGCCCAGTACACCGGCAATGCCGCCGCTGACCATGGCCATCAGCTGCTTGGCACCCGCACCGATGAAGTGCTCATAGATGAAGTGCGGCGTGAGCATGCCGACGAAATGTCCAAAGAACAGGAACAGCACGCCGACGTGGAACAGGTTGCTGCCCCAGCGCAGGCTGCCGGTGCGCAGCAACTGCGAGGAATCGCTTTTCCAGGTGTACTGGTCGCGATCAAAACGGATCAGGCTGCCGATGAAGAAAACAGCCAGGCAAATATAGGGATAGATGCCAAACAGCAGGGTATCAAGCCAGGCGGTCATAGGGACGCTCCTTCTGGTGCACGGGGATTACGGACAAAATGCAGGGGTTGCGGCTGACCAGGTTTGGCTTGGCCACGGGTGCTGCAACCATCAAAAGCGACGGGCTCATCCCAGGAATCATCGATCTCCGGCTCTTCCGGCACGGGCACAGCCTGCGCCTGTTGCCCGGCGATCTCGAGGATGGCGCCAATCACGCTGGCGTAAGGACTGCCACGCGCCACCAGGGCGCTGAAAAGCGACGTCAGGATATGGGCCATTTCGCCCAGAAAGCCGCACGCCACCTCGGGCGGTTGCGTGGACGCGAACTCCAGCACCACGGGCAGATGGTCAGGCAACTCAGGGGCGCTGAACTGCAGCCCGGCGCGCTCATAGGTTTGCAGCAAATCGATGAGCGCCGGGCCACGGTCGCGCGAATCGCCGTGCACATGCTCAAACAGGTGCAGCGACGACGAACGGCCACGGTCGAACGTCTCGACATAGCGGGACTCGGCCTCCATCGGATCGGACGCCGCCAGCTGGCGGCACAGCGCCACCAGTTCGGCGAGGCGATCGGCCTTGAGTGCCTGCTCCACCTGCAAGGCTTCGGCCAGTTGCTGCATTTCCGAACGCGACTGCGCGTCAGGGTAGCTCAGCAAATGTGCCAGCGCCCGCAGCGTCAGACGCAGGGACTCCGGTTTCTTCTTGAACATGGCGGTTCCTTAGACGGTAGCCTTGATCGGAATGGTGCGCGGCTTCTTGCCACCGAACAGGCTGACCTCGCTGGCGCCGTCCGAGCAACCATTGCCAAACGAAAACCCGCAGCCGCCCCGGATATCGAACGCGTTTTCCGCATATTCACGGTGGGTCGATGGAATGACGAAACGGTCTTCGTAGTTTGCAATGGCCATGATCTGGTACATGTCCTCGGCTTCATTCAGCGTCAGCCCGACCTGCTTGAGCACCGTCAAGTTCTGGCGTTGCTCCACATGCTTTTCACGCTGGTAGGTACGCATGGCCAGCATGCGCTCGAGTGCGCGCACCACGGGAGCGGTGTCGCCCGCGGTCAACAGGTTGGCCAGGTATTGCACCGGGATACGCAGCTGCGACACATCGGGGATTTCGCCATTGGCGCTGACCTGACCGGCATTGGCCGCCGCCGTGATGGGCGAGAGCGGCGGCACGTACCAGACCATGGGCAGGGTGCGGTACTCGGGGTGCAGCGGCAGCGCCACCTTCCACTCGACAGCCATCTTGTAGACCGGGCTGTTGCGTGCGGCGTCCATCCAGTTGTCGGGGATGCCGTCGATACGGGCCTGTTTGATGACCTCGGGGTCATTGGGGTCGAGGAAGATGTCGAGCTGCGCCTGGTACAGGTCGCGGTCACGCTCCACGCTGGCTGCTTCCTGGATGCGGTCTGCGTCATACAGCAGCACGCCCAGGTAACGGATACGGCCCACGCAGGTTTCCGAACACACCGTAGGCTGGCCGGCTTCGATGCGCGGATAGCAGAAGATGCACTTCTCGGCCTTGCCGGTCTGCCAGTTGTAGTAGATCTTCTTGTAGGGACAGCCCGAGATGCACATGCGCCAGCCGCGGCACTTGTCCTGGTCGATCAGCACGATGCCGTCTTCCTCGCGCTTGTAGATCGAGCCCGAGGGGCACGACGCCACGCAGGCCGGATTCAGGCAGTGCTCGCACAGGCGCGGCAGGTACATCATGAAGGTGTTTTCGAACTGGCCGTAGATGTCCTTCTGGACATCGTCGAAGTTCTTGTCCTTGCTGCGCTTGCTGAACTCGCCGCCCAGGATTTCTTCCCAGTTCGGGCCCCATTCGATCTTCTCCATGCGCTGACCGGTGATCAGGCTGCGCGGGCGGGCCGTGGGCGGCGCCTTCATTTCGGGCGCCGACTGCAGGTGGTCATAGTCGAACGTGAAGGGCTCGTAGTAGTCGTCGATCTGCGGCAGGTTGGGGTTGGCAAAGATGCGCATGAGCATCTTCCACTTGCCGCCCTGGCGCGGCACGATGCTGCCGTCGGCATTGCGGCTCCAGCCACCATTCCATTTGTCCTGGTTTTCCCACTCCTTGGGGTAGCCAATGCCGGGCTTGGTCTCGACGTTGTTGAACCAGGCGTACTCCACGCCGGGACGGCTGGTCCAGACGTTCTTGCAGGTGACCGAGCAGGTATGGCAGCCAATGCACTTGTCCAGGTTCAGCACCATGCCGATCTGTGCGCGAATTTTCATCGTGTTCTCCTTCTTGCGGGCTGCTTAAGCGTGGGACGTTGCGGCTTCGGCCGGTTCGTCCAGCCAGTCCACGCGATTCATCTTGCGCACCACCACGAACTCGTCACGGTTGGTGCCAATGGTGCCGTAGTAATTGAAGCCATAGCTGTACTGCGCATAGCCGCCAATCATGTGCGTGGGCTTGAGCACGATCCGGGTCACCGAGTTGTGGATGCCGCCCCGGGTGCCAGTGATCTCCGAACCGGGCGTGTTGATGATCTTTTCCTGCGCGTGGTACATCAGCACCATGCCGTTGTTCACGCGCTGGCTGACCACCGCACGCGCCGCGATGGCGCCGTTGGCGTTGAACAGCTCGACCCAGTCGTTGTCGACGATGCCTGCACTGCGGGCGTCGTCCTCGCTCAGCCAGACCACCGGACCACCCCGGTTCAGCGTGAGCATGTGCAGGTTGTCGCTGTAGGTCGAGTGGATACCCCACTTCTGGTGCGGCGTGATGAAATTCAAGGCAATCTCGGTATTGCCGTTGGACATCTTGCCCTGCACTTCATGCAGCGTCTTGAGGTTGACCGGAGGCCGGTAGCTGCAGAAACCTTCGCCAAAGTCCCGCATCCAGGGGTGGTCCTGGTAGAACTGCTGGCGGCCCGTCAGGGTGCGCCATGGAATCAGCTCGTGCACGTTGGTATAGCCAGCGTTGTAGCTGACCTTCTCGCTCTCCAGGCCCGACCAGGTGGGTGAGCTGATGATCTTGCGCGGCTGCGCCTGGATGTCGCGGAAGCGGATTTTCTCGTCCTCGCGGTGCAGCGCCAGGTGGACGTGATCGCGCCCGGTCTGCTTGCCCAGGGCCTCCCAGGCCTTGCAGGCCACATGGCCGTTGGTTTCGGGCGCCAGCATCATCACCACTTCGGTCGCATCGATGTCGGTCACGATGCGTGGCATGCCCAGCGTGACACCTTCGTCGCGCACCCGGCCATTGAGATCGCCCAGTTGCCCCACTTCGGTCTGCGTGTTCCAGGAAATCCCCTTGCCGCCATTGCCAACCTTGTCCATCAGCGGGCCCAGGGCCGTAAAGCGCTTGAACAGGTTCGGATAGTCGCGCTCGACGACCGTGATTTGCGGCGCCGTCTTGCCCGGAATGAAGGCCACTTCGCCTTTCTTCCAGTCACGCACACCATAGGGCTGCGCCATTTCGGCAGGCGTGTCGTGCATGATGGGCGTGAGCACCACATCCTTCTCCACGCCCAGATGGCCCACGCTGACCTCACTCACAGCCTTGGCAAAACCCTTGTAGATCTCCCAGTCGCTGCGGGCCTGCCAGGCGGGCTCGACCGCCGTGGACAGCGGGTGAATGAAGGGGTGCATGTCGCTGGTGTTGAGGTCGTTCTTCTCATACCAGGTCGCCGTGGGCAGCACGATGTCTGAGTACAGGCAGGTCGTGCTCATGCGGAAGTCCAGCGTGACCAGCAGATCCAGCTTGCCTTCCGGCGCCTGCGCATGCCAGCGCACTTCCTCGGGCTTGGCATCGGCCGAACCCAGGTCCTTGCCTTGCACGCCGTTGGTGGTGCCCAGCAGGTGTTTGAGGAAGTATTCGTGGCCCTTGCCCGACGAACCCAGAATGTTCGAGCGCCAGACAAACATGTTGCGCGGCCAGTTGGCGGGATTGTCCGGGTCCTCGCAGCTCATCTTGAGCGTACCGTCCTGGAGGGACTTGGACACGTAGTCCTTGGCGTCCATGCCGCGCGCCTGCGCATCCTTGAAGACCTGCAATGAACTGGTTTGCAGCGCCGGTGCCGATGGCAGCCATCCCATGCGCTCGGCGCGCACGTTGTAGTCGATCATGGACCCGCTGTAGGCAGTCTTGTCCGCCAGGGGCGAAAGAACCTCTTCCATGCCCAGCTTTTCGTAGCGCCACTGGTCCGTGTGCGCATAGAAGAAGCTCGTGCTGTTCATCTGGCGCGAAGGGCGAATCCAGTCCAGCGCAAAGGCCAGCGCCGTCCAGCCCGTTTGCGGGCGCAGTTTTTCCTGGCCCACATAGTGCGCCCAGCCGCCGCCGCTTTGACCGATACAGCCGCACATCATCAGCATGTTGATGATGCCGCGGTAGTTCATGTCGCAGTGGTACCAGTGGTTCATGGCCGCACCGATGATGACCATGCTCTTGCCGTGGGTCTTGTCGGCGTTGTCAGCAAACTGGTGCGCGATGGTGATGACCTGGTCGCGCGGCACGCCTGTGATTTTTTCCTGCCAGGCAGGCGTGTAAGGCGCATCTGCGTCGTAGCCGCCATCCAGGGCTTCACCCTGCAGGCCGCGGTTCACGCCGTAGTTGGCCACCTGCAGGTCAAACACGGTGGCCACCATGACCTCACCCGAAATGCCGTCGCCGTCGAGCGCCAGACGCGAGACCGGCACGCGGCGCAGCATGATGTCACCGCCGAGCTGTTCGTTGGCAGTGAAATTGGGCGTGGCCACACCACCGAAATACGGGAAGGCGACATCGGCGACGTCGTGTTCCTGCGCGCCGTCTTCGATGACCGACAACTTGAGCGGTGTCTCGTTGGCAGTGCGGGCGTCCTTGCTCTCCAGGTTCCACTGGCCCAGGTCGGGACGGTCGCTGTCACCCCAGCGGAACCCGATCGACCCGGTGGGCAGGGCCACCTTGCCGTCCAGCCCATAGGCCACCGTCTTCCAGTCGGGATTGTTGGTCTGGCCCAGTTGGTCGGGGAAATCGCTGGCGCGCACATAGCGACCAGGCACCATGACCTTGCGTCCGTCGGGCAGGGTTTTTTCGTTCAGCACCACCAGCAGCGGCAGGTCGGTGTACCGACGGGCGTAGTCGTCGAAGTACGCCGAGCGCTTGTTGAAGTAGAACTCCTTGAGGATCACGTGGCCCATGGCCATGGCCACGGCCGCGTCCGTGCCCTGTTTGGGGTGCATCCACAGGTCGGCCAGCTTGGCCACTTCGGAGTAATCGGGCGTCACCGCCACCGTCTTGGCGCCCTTGTAGCGCACCTCGGTAAAGAAGTGGGCATCGGGTGTGCGCGTCTGCGGCACGTTCGAGCCCCAGGCCATGATGAAGGTGGAGTTGTACCAGTCGGCCGATTCGGGCACGTCGGTCTGCTCGCCCCACACCTGCGGGCTCGACGGCGGAAGGTCGCAATACCAGTCGTAGAAGCTCATGCACACGCCGCCAATCAGGCTCAGATAGCGGCTGCCTGCGGCGTAGCTGATCATGGACATGGCAGGAATCGGCGAGAAGCCGATGATGCGGTCCGGGCCATGCTTCTTGATGGTGTAGACGTTGGCCGCCGCGATCATCTGGTTGACCTCGTCCCAGGTGCTGCGCACGAAACCGCCCAGGCCCCGCTGCTTTTGCCATTCGCGGCGCGCTGCCTCGTTTTCGACGATGCTGGTCCAGGCCTCCACCGGGCCCTTGGCCACCGCCAGTGCAGCACGCCAGTGTTTCAGCAACCGGCCCCGCACCATGGGGTACTTGACGCGGTTGGCGCTGTACAGGTACCAGCTGTAGCTGGCACCACGGGCACAACCCCGGGGCTCGTGGTTGGGCAGATCGGGGCGCGTGCGGGGGTAGTCGGTCTGCTGTGTTTCCCAGGTGACGATGCCACCCTTGACATAGATCTTCCAGGAACAGGAGCCCGTGCAGTTCACGCCGTGCGTGGAGCGAACGATCTTGTCGTGCGCCCAGCGGTCACGGTAGGCATCTTCCCAGGTACGGTCTTCACCGTTGGCCTGGCCATGGCCGTCGGCAAACGACTCCTTGGGCTGTGAAAAATACGTCAGGCGGTCAAGAAAATGACTCATCGGGGGCTCCTGTATCTAATCTCGTTATCAAAAATCAGCAAGGCATCTCGGCATGCTTGCGTGCGTAGTACCACCAAGTCACGATGATGCACACCACATAAAAAACGGCAAAGGTCCATAGTGCCAGTTCTGGCCCGCCCGTCAAGGCAATGGAACTGCCATAGCTCTTCGGAATAAAGAAACCGCCATACGCCGCAAAGGCGGCCGTAAAGCCCAGTGTGGCAGCGCCCAGGGTATTGCCTTCCTTGGTGGCATTGGCCACCGCCTGCGCATCATTGGTGTTCACGCCACGCATGGCTTCCGTCAGGAAGATCACGGGGATCATACGGAATGTCGAACCGTTGCCGATGCCGGTGGTCAGGAACAGGAACAGGAAGCAGACAAAGAAGCCGCCAAAATTTCCGCCCACGCCGCCCTGGGGCAGGAAGACGATCACACCGACCACGGCCAGCGCCATCACAACGAAATTCCACAGGGTCACGGTGGCCCCGCCAAACTTGTCGGCCAGCCAGCCGCCGAAGGGACGCACGACAGCCCCCACCAACGGCCCCAGCCAGGCATAGGCCAGGGGATTGATGCCCGGGAACTGGCTCTTGATCAGCAGAGGAAAGCCGGCGGCATAGCCAATGAACGAACCGAAGGTGCCAAGGTACAGAAGACACATCAGCCAGTTGTGCTTGCGGCGGAAAATGGCCGCTTGCGTGGCAAAAGAGGCCTTGGCATCGGCAATGTCATTCATGCCGAACCAGGCGGCCAGAGACGCCAGTGCAATCCACGGCACCCAGATGAAGGCCGCGTTTTGCGTCCACACCTGAATGGTGTTGCCGTTCTTCACAATGGTCTGTGCTTCGCCGCCAAAGATGCCGAAAATGCCGGCAGTGACCACCAGCGGGCTCAGGAACTGCACCACCGACACACCCAGGTTGCCCAGGCCGGCATTCACGCCCAGCGCCGAACCCTTGCGCTCCTTGGGGAAGAAGAAGCTGATGTTGGCCATGCTGGAACTGAAATTGCCCCCGCCCAGACCGCACAGCAGCGCCAGGATCAGCATGGTGGGGTAGCTGGTGGTGTTGTCCTGCACCGCGTACCCGATTCCGATGGCGGGGATCAGCAGCGTGGCGGTCGAGATCGCCGTCCACCGGCGCCCACCGAACACAGGCACCATGAAGGAATAAAAAATACGCAAGGTGGCGCCGCTGAGCGCAGGCGCCGCAGCCAGCCAGAACAACTGATTGGTCGAGTACTTGAAACCCAGGCCGGGCAGGCTCACGGCCACCACGCTCCAGACCTGCCAGATGGCGAAGGCCAGGAACAGCGCGGGCACCGAGATCCACAAATTGAGCTTGGCGACCGCCTCGCCCTCGCGTTCCCAGAAGCTCTTGTCTTCCGGGGTCCATAAATGCAGCGTGCCTCCGGGGCGCGCCTTGTTGGATGGAGAAGCAGACATGAAGTTGTCCTTTGGTTGAAGATCAGGGCGCCGTGCGCGCCTGGGGCGCGGGGGCATTGCCCAGCAGGTTGGTGCGGCGCACCTCGGTGAAATACATCCAGATCAGCGACACCCAGACCACGCCATACATCAGCATGAATGCGCTCGAACGCACGCCGGTGAGGTCCATCAGGGCACCAAACGCGATGGGAAGCACGAAGCCGCCCAAGCCGCCGGCCAGGCCCACGATGCCGCTGATGGCACCGATGTTGGCCGGATAGTCATCGCTGATGTACTTGAACACGCTGGCCTTGCCGAAGGCCCAGGCGATGCCCAGCACAAACATCAGCGCCGTGAACGCATACACATTCAGACCGAGGTGGAAAGTCTTGGCGCCGTTGACCGTGAGAATGGTGAAATCGGTTTGTGGATAGCTCAGCAGGAACAGACAGATCCAGCTCACCCACATCACCCACCAGGTCACGCTGTGGGCGCCATATTTGTCGGACAGAACACCTCCAATGGCGCGCAGCACGCCACCAGGCAGCGAGAAGCAGGCCGCCAGCAGCGCTGCAACGCGGATGTCCAGGCCGTATTCACCCACGTAGTACTGCACCATCCACAGCGACAGGGCCACATAGCCACCGAACACAATGCTGTAGTACTGGCAGTACTTGAGCACCTTGGGGTCCTTGAGGGACTTGAGCTGGTCGGTGAACTTGACACTGCTGGGCACCAGGTGGGCAGGGTCGCTGTAGCTGAACATCCAGAACAACACCAGCGTCCCCAGCATGATGGCGGCGTAGACCTGCGGCACCATGGTCCAGCCAAAGGCCACCAGCAGCACCGGGGCCACGAACTTGTTCACTGCAGCCCCCGAATTGCCCGCGCCATACACGCCCATGGCCGTGCCCTGGCGGTTTTTGGGAAACCAGCGCGCCACATAGGGCGTACCCACCGAAAATGACCCCCCGGCCAGGCCGACGAACAGGCCGATGGTGAGGAAATGCCAGTACTGGGTGGCATAGCTCATGAGCCAGATGGCCGGCACGGTGGTGGCCATCACGGCCGCCATGACCACACGGCCACCAAAGCGGTCCGTCCAGATGCCGAGCGGCACCCGCGACAGCGAGCCGGTGAGCACCGGCATGGACATCAGCAGGCCAAATTGGGTGGCGTTGAGGTCCAGCATCTTCTTGATCGGGATGCCGATCACGCCAAACATCATCCAGACCATGAAGCAGACCGTGAAGGACAAGGTGCTGACGATCAGCACGGACCAGGCCTGGCGGGTTCTTTGCGGGCTGTCGCCCGCGGGAAGCGGTGTGTTTGCCATTTGCACGATACCTCTCAGATGTGAGTGCATGTATCGTCGTGCAAAGCAGCGGGTCTGCCTATCCTTCGCCTGGGAGTGTCCGGCAAGGCAAAAGAACTAGAGCCCTCCCCAGGGTCATCATCCGAAAGAACTATGTCCTTTGCGGTCGGCTATTCGATGCGTCCCCGGTCCGATGCATAGACCGCCGCCTGGACACGCGACGACAAGCCCAGTTTGCGCAGAATGTGCTGCACATGGATCTTGACCGTGGTTTCGGCAATGTCCAGCGTGCGGGCAATCTCCTTGTTGCTGGCACCGCGGGCAATTTCGCGCAGCACCTCTTCCTCGCGCGGGGACAGCGGCGCGGCCCCCTCAGGCACCGCAGGCGCTGCTGCGGGTGGCTCGGCAGGGAGGGGCGGCGCCAGCACAGGCGCGCCCTGGGATTGGAAGGCGGCCACCAGCTTGCCCATCAGTTCCGGGCTGACCACGGGCTCTCCACGGGCCGCGCGTTCGATGGCCTGTGCCAGCAGATCACCATCGATGGTCTTGAGCAGGTAGCCCTGCGCGCCATTGCGCAGCGCCATGGCGAGGTCTTGCTCGTCCTCGCTCACGGTCAGCATCAGCACGCGCGTTCGGGGTGCAAGCTTGCGCAGGTCCTGCACAGCGTCGATACCGGCCACCCCCGGAAGGTGGTTGTCCAGCAGGATGATGTCGGGCTGCAGCGCTGGCGCCAGCCGCAAGGCTTGCGCCGCATCGCCCGCCTCGCCCACCACCTGCAGGCCGGGGTGC
This sequence comes from Giesbergeria sp., assembly GCA_026647025.1. Lineage (GTDB taxonomy): Bacteria > Pseudomonadota > Gammaproteobacteria > Burkholderiales > Burkholderiaceae_C > Simplicispira. Next base: position 7,155 of record JAPKHH010000072.1, on the reverse strand, counting down.
TGCTCCAGCAGCGCGATCAGTCCGCGGCGAAACAGGGTGTGGTCGTCCACCACCAGTATGGATATCTTGGGCATGTCAGTTCGGGGGCTCCGTAGTGGTCAAGGCGGCGGCAGGGGCCGCCATGGGGCGGGCAATGCCCTGCATTTCGGGCAACTCAATGGCCACAGTGGTCCCGCCCCCGGGGGTGGACTGCACCTGGACATGGGCGCCAATGCCCTGCGCCCGCTCACGCATGATGCCCAGGCCGACATGCAGCGAGTCGGGCGAATGCTCCCCCGGAACAAATCCACACCCGTTGTCCTGCACCTCGAAACGCCAGCGAGGGTGCCTGAAGACACGCAGTTCGACCCGGCTGGCACCGGAATGCTTGCGCACATTGGACAACGCCTCCTGCACCATGTGCAGCACCTGGATCTGCACGTCGGGCGCCAGCGGCAAACCATGGCCCGACATGCTCAGCGCCGTGGCAACACCCGTCTGGTGCTCGAACTTGGACAGCGTCGAGCGCAGTGCCATCTCGATGTCCTCCTCGCTTGTGCGCGTGCGAAAGTGCACCAGCAGTTCACGCACATCGGAATAGCACTCCCGCAGGCCCACGTCCAGTTCGGCCATGCTGCGGTCGCGTGCCTGGATGTTGCCCTTGGCCACTGCATCGCGCAGCAACTGTGTCTGTATCTTGAGAAAAGCCAGCGACTGGGCAATCGAATCGTGCAGTTCACGCGCCAGCAGGCTGCGCTCCTCGCCCACAGCCGCTTCACGCTCCAGCGCCGCCGCACGCAGGCTTTCCATCGAGCTGGCGAGGTGGCGCACCATGGCCTCCACCAGTTCACGCATCTCGGCGGTCAATTCCACCTCGGCGCGGAAGAACAGGTTGATTTCTCCCAACAAACGCTGCTGCAGCACCACCGGAACGGCCACCATGGTCTGGTAGCCCGCTTCGTGGCAATGCGGCAGCACCATGGACTGGTCCACCGTGATCGGAATCACCCGGGTGAGCGCCCGCTCGGCCGTCGGGCCGCACAGGCAGCTCCCGGCGTGCAGGCAGTGTTCCTGTTCCACCATGGCTTCGGGCATGCCGTCGGCGGCCAGAATCACATACCGCTCGTTGCCCTCGTCCGACCAGCGCACCACGGCGGCATCGGCCCCCGCCACCCGGCGCACCTGCTGCACAAAACCGTTGGCCAGTACCGCCAGGGTGCCCGCCTCGGACGCCTGGGCACTCACTTCGTACAGCGCGGCCAGGCGCTGGTTCTTGACCTCGACACTGGCCGTCTTCTCGCGCACCTTGCTCTCCAGGTCGTCATGGGACGTCTGCAAGGCATGCGCCATCAGGTTGAACCCGGCGGCCAGCTGGCCAAATTCGTCTTCGGTGTCCACCGGCAGGCGGGTACCCAGCTCACCCTGGCGCACCCGGCCCAGCGCCTGCTGCAGGCGCGCCACCGGCATGAGCACCACCAGAAAGCTGACCGCCATGAACGCGACAGCAGCAAAAATGGCCAGCCCCATCATGAACAGCTGGAACACATGCAGCGCCGCCGTCCAGCGGGCAATCTGCACCTCGATCGCCTCGACAAACCGGTCCATGCGTGCCACGATCTCATCGGCATGGGCCACAGCCGCAGGCGCAGACGGGCGCTGCGCACCGACCCATTGCGCGCGTGTGAGCTGCCAGTCGTCGCGAATCTCGGCAAAATGCGCCCGCGCATCGTCGCTCCAGGGCACGAACAGCGGACGCGACGAATCACCGGTGCGCAGCAGTTCCAGGCTGGCGTCAAAACGCTGTGCCAGCACCCGCAGCTCTGCGGGCGCGTCGGTCTGGATCGCCAGCGCCATGCGCACCGTCAGCATGCGCAGGCGCCCTGCCTCGTTCACCGCAGCGGCGCCGCCTTCGAGCTTCCAGGTGATCCACAGCGTCAAGCCGATCGATGTCAGCGCCAGCAGCAGAAAACCGCACCCGGTGGCCAGCAGCTTGGTGGTGAGGGTCGTTTTCGCGCGCATGGGCGCAGTGTAAGAGATGGGGTGATGCGCTGCTGGGGTGCGGTGCGCGTAGCATGCGCAGCCATGTTGTCTCTCACACCCTTGCGGCGCTGGCGCCGCCGCACGGCCCTGCTGGCCCTGCTGATGGCGGCCTCCGGCTGCGCCCTGCGCACGGCTGCACCGCCCACGCCCCCCTGGCCCGACGTTCTGCAGACCCTGCTGCCCACCGATGTGCTGCTGCTGGGCGAAAAACACGATGCGCCGCAGCACCAGCAGCTGGAACAGCAGGCTGTGGCCTGGTTGGCCGAACGCGGGCTGCTGGCCGCCCTGGTCATCGAGATGGCCGAACAGGGCCACGACACCCGCGCGCTGGAACCCAGCGCCAACGAAACGCAGGTGCAGGCGGCCCTGGACTGGAACACCGATGCCTGGCCCTGGTCTGCGTATGGTCCCGTGGTCATGGCCGCGGTGCGCACCGGTGTGCCCGTGCTGGGCGGCAACCTGCCCCGCAGCGCACTGCGTGCCACGATGGAGCAGACCTCGCTCGACGCCTTGCTGACACCGGCCCAGCGGGCGCGCCAGGAACAGGCCGTGCGCGACGGCCACTGCGGCCTGCTGCCCGAGGCGCGCATTCCCGGCATGGTGCGGGTCCAGGTGGCCCGCGATGTGCACATGGCCCGCACCATGGCGTCGGCCCTGCGAAGCCAGCAGGTGGTGGTGCTGGTGGCGGGCGCATGGCATGTCCAGCGCGGCCTGGGCGTGCCCCTGCATCTGCCTGAAAACATCAAGCAAAAAGTGGTCATAGCGCATGCTGGACAAGCGCCAACAGCTATCAAAAGCGAAGCAAACCTGGTCCAGCAGACGCCCGAACTGCCGCCCGATGACGCCTGCGCCACCCTGCGCCAGCGCTGGCCGACGGCACCCGCACGCTGACACCCCCACGGGTGCTGCCACAATGGCGCTGCTATGAAACTCCCCGCCTACGTTCTCACCCTCTCCTGCCCCGACCGACTGGGGCTGGTGCACGCTGTTTCCGGTTTTTTGCTGGAGCACGGCGGCAACATCGAAGAAGCCGCCCAGTTCAACGACCACGACACCGGCCTGTTCTTCATGCGCGTGCAGTTTGCCTGCGACCGCTACGACCAGGCCACACTGCGCGAGCGCCTGCAGGCCTTTGCCGAACCGCACCAGATGCGCTGGAGCCTGCACGCCACGGCAGAGCCGCTGCGCGCCGTGATCATGGTCAGCCGTGAAGGCCATTGCCTCAACGACCTGCTGTTCCGCTGGAAGTCGGGCCTGCTGCCCGTGGACATTCGGGCCATCATCAGCAACCACCGCGACTTCTACCAGCTCGCCGCCAGCTACAACGTCCCGTTCCACCACATCCCGGTGACCGCCGCGACCAAGGCCCAGGCCGAGGCACGGCAGTACGACATCATCGAGGCCGAGGATGCCGGGCTGGTCGTGCTGGCGCGCTACATGCAGGTGCTGTCGAACGACCTGTGCACCAAACTGGCAGGCCGGGCCATCAACATCCACCACAGCTTTCTGCCCAGCTTCAAGGGCGCCAAGCCCTACTACCAGGCGCATGACCGGGGAGTGAAGCTCATCGGCGCCACAGCGCACTACGTCACGGCGGATCTGGACGAGGGCCCGATCATCGAGCAGGACGTGGCCCGCGCCGACCACACCGACACCGTGGAAGACCTGACCGCCCGGGGCCGCGACACCGAAAGCCAGGTGCTGGCCCGCGCCGTGAAGTGGCATGGCGAGCACCGCGTGCTGCTCAACGGCCACAAGACCGTGGTGTTTCGCTAGCCGCCGACCACTGCCCCGCCATGAGCACCTCTCCCACGATGACCAGCAGCGGGGCGCGGCGCATTCCTCCCATCCAGTGCCTGCTGACCTTCGAGGCACTCGCCCGCCTGCGCAGCGTCACGCTCACGGCCGACGAACTGTGCGTGACGCCCAGCGCGGTCAGCCACCGCGTCAAGCAGCTGGAGCAGATCCTGGGTACGCAGCTGTTTGGCCGGGCTGATTTTTCCCTCACCACCGACGGCATCGCCTACCTGGCCCATGTGCGCGAAGGCCTGGGCGCGCTGCAGCGCTTTCCGGGCATGACCGGTACCCCCGGCAAGCGGCGCCTGAAGCTGGCCGTGACGCCCACCTTTGCGCGCGTCATCCTGATCCCGCGGCTGCGCCAGTTCATCGAGGTCTATCCCGAGATCGACCTGGCGCTGCAAATCTCCATCCCCCTGCTGGACGTGGTGGCCGAAGACGCCGACCTGACCGTGCGCTTTGGCACCGGCCATTACGCCGACCTGGAACACACCGAAATCGCACGCGACGTGGTCACGCCCCTGGCATCGCCAGCGTGGCTGCGCGAGCATGGCCCGTTCGAGCGACCCGACGAACTGGAACTGAACACCCTGCTGCGCAGCCCCCTCGAACCCTGGCGCACCTGGTTTTCGGCCGTGGGCCTGGACTGGCCCGAACCGCGCGAGGGCTCGCAGTTCAACGACGTGGGCCTGATGTGCGACGCCGCCGCCGCCGGCATGGGCGTGGCCCTGGTGCGGCTCAAGCTGGGCGCACCCTGGATCGAGAACGGCACCCTGGTGCGCCTGTTCGACACCGACGTACCCAGCCCCCACGCACACTACCTGTGCTGGCGCACCGGCACCATGGACCGCTGGGAATGCGCGGCCTTTGCCGAATGGCTGCACAAAACGGTTATTTGAACAAAATCGGGCTCTAGCGCTTATCCAGCAAGCGCTGGTAGCTATTAAATCAATAGTATTTTTGCCCCCCATTGCAGCCGTTTTCACACCGCCCTGCAATAAACATCACTCCGCCGGGCGGCGACATGGCCTACAGTGGCATCCATGAACTCCGCCAGCCCCGCCATCACTGCAACACCCTCCGAGCGCGCCACGCGCCAGACGCAGGTGGTGCAAGCCCTGCTGCAACACCTGCCCGCACACGCGCTGCTGTGGCACACCGAAGACACCACGCCCTACGAGTGCGACGGCCTGACCGCCTACCGCCAGCGCCCGCTGGTGGTGGCGCTGCCCGAAACCACCGCGCAGGTGCAGGCGGTGCTGCAGGCCTGCCACCGCCTGGGCGTGCCCGTGGTGGCGCGCGGCGCGGGCACCGGCCTGTCGGGGGGCGCCCTGCCCCACGCGCTGGGCGTGACGCTGTCGCTGGCCAAGTTCAACCAGATCCTGTCGATGGACCCCGTCAGCCGCACCGCCCGCGTGCAGTGCGGTGTGCGCAACCTGGCCATCAGCGAGGCCGCCGCGCCCTATGGCCTGTACTACGCACCCGACCCCAGCAGCCAGATCGCCTGCACCATCGGCGGCAACGTGGCCGAGAACTCGGGCGGCGTGCACTGCCTGAAATACGGGCTGACGGTGCACAACGTACTGCAGGTGCGCGGCTTCACCGCCGAGGGCAACGAGGTGACCTTCGGCAGCGAAGCCCTGGACGCCCCCGGCTACGACCTGCTGGCCGCCGTGATCGGCAGCGAGGGCATGTTGGCCGTGGCCACCGAAGTGACGGTCAAGCTGGTGCCCAAGCCCCTGCTTGCACGCTGCATCATGGCCAGCTTCGATGATGTGCGCAAAGCCGGTGACGCCGTGGCCGCCGTGATCGCTGCGGGCATCATCCCGGCGGGCCTGGAGATGATGGACAAGCCCATGACCGCCGCCGTGGAAGACTTTGTGCACGCGGGCTACGACCTCACGGCCGAGGCCATTTTGCTGTGCGAGAGCGACGGCACGCCCGAAGAAGTGGAGGAAGAAATCGGGCGCATGAGCGCCGTGCTGCAGGCGGCAGGCGCCACCGCGCTGACCGTGAGCACCAGCGAGGCCGAACGCCTGCGCTTCTGGAGCGGGCGCAAGAATGCCTTTCCGGCCAGCGGCCGCATCAGCCCCGACTACATGTGCATGGACAGCACCATCCCGCGCCGACGCCTGGCCGACATTCTGCTGGCCATCCAGGACATGGAGAAGAAATACGGTCTGCGCTGCGCCAACGTGTTCCATGCGGGTGATGGCAACCTGCACCCGCTGATCCTGTTCGATGCCAACGACGCCGACCAGCTGCACCGCTGTGAGCAGTTCGGCGCCGAAATCATGGAGACCAGTGTGGCCATGGGCGGCACCATCACGGGCGAGCACGGTGTGGGCGTGGAAAAGCTGGGCACCATGTGCGTGCAGTTCACCGCCGAGGAACTGGCACAGATGTCCAGCGTCAAGCACGCCTTCGATCCGCAGGGCTTGCTCAACCCGGGCAAGGTCATTCCCACGCTGAACCGCTGCGCCGAGTACGGCAAGATGCTGGTGCGCGGCGGGCAGATCAGCCACCCCGACCTGCCCCGCTTTTAAGCCCCGCGCATGCAAGTGCTCCAGGGGCTGGCCATCCTGCTCACGCTGCAGTCGGTGGGCGAGGCTCTGTCGCGGCTGCTGCACCTGCCCTACCCCGGCCCGGTGATTGGCATGGTGCTGCTGCTGGGCGCACTGCGCTGGCCTGCGGTGCAGCAGCGTGTGCAAACCGTGGCCCGCTTTTTACTGGCCCACTTGTCACTGCTGTTTGTACCCGTGGGCGTGGGCGTTATTTCTCAGCTCGGGCTGCTGGCAGAGCACGGGTGGCGGCTGCTGGTGGTGATCGTGGTGTCCACGTGGATCGGCCTGGCTGTTACGGCGCTGGTGCTACGACAGCTGATGCGCCAGGCTCCACCATCGGGAGACAGGGAATGACGGACTTCGTGCAACTGTGGGTGTACCTCTCGTCCACACCGCTGTTCGGGCTCAACGCCACGCTGGTGGTCTATGTGCTGGCATTGGCGTTTTACACGCGCATGGGGCAGGCGCCCTGGGCCAACCCAGTGCTGTGGTCCATGGTGGTGCTGGGCCTGGGTTTGCTGGCCACGGGCACGGCCTACCCCACCTACTTTGCCGGGGCGCAGTTCATCCACTTCCTGCTCGGGCCCGCCGTGGTGGCGCTGGCCTGGCCGCTGTGGGAGCGGCGCGCCGAACTGCGCGTACGCTGGGGGCGCTTTACGCTGGCCTCGGTGGTCGGCGGCGCGGCCGCGGCAGGCAGCGCCGTGGGCCTGGCCTGGGCACTGGGACTGCCCCTGGAAATCGTGCTGTCGCTGGCGCCCAAGTCGGTCACGGCCCC
>JAPKHH010000071.1:0-18182 GCA_026647025.1 Giesbergeria sp. | reverse complement strand
CATCAGCAGCAGGGATAGGCATTGTTTTTTCATGATTTTTTGTTCTTCAGGTGTGGCGCAGGGCGTCCACGATCAAAAGCCGGGCGGCGCGTCTGGCGGGCCACCATGCCGACAGTCCGGCCACGATGACCAGGCCTGCGGCACTGCCAGCGACCATGGCCCAGGCGCCCCAGACGCGCACCTTGAGTGGGTAAGCGTATACATAGCCGGGTGGGGTCCAGGTCAAGCCGCTGTGGTTAATGAGCGTGGCCAGCAGCAGGGCGAGCACGGAGCCCAGCACGGCTCCGGCCACGCCCAGCACCAAGCCTTCGCACACAAACAGACGGCGAATGCCGCCCTGGCGCAGCCCTATGGCCCGCAGCGTTCCGATCTCGGTGGTGCGTTCGACCACCGCCATGCTCATGGTGTTGCCCACCGTGAACAGAACAATGACACCCATCAGTGTGGCGATGAAACCAAACACCGATTGAAAGAACTCGATGGTCTGGCCGTAGATTGGCGCCAGGGTTTCATAGTCCACTATTTCCAGCGGACTGTCTGGCTTGCCGGTTTCAAGCATTTGCTCCAGGCGGGCCTTGGCTTCGGACATTTGCGCTGTATGCCGCAACTGGATCTGGATGGCGGTGACCTGGGGAGCGCCTGCCCCATAAACCAGGCGCTGGGCTTGCGTCAGGTGCATCATGGTGTAGCTGTCGTCAAACTCCTTGAGCCCGAAGTTTTCGGCTTTCACGACGTTCAGGCCAACCACATTGGGCGCGCCATGCACCGTGGCCGCCAGTATTTCTATGTGTGTTTGCGGCGCGTTGCTTGAGGCTTGGGACTCCTGCGCAGACAGGGCAAGGATGTTGTCGGGTGCCGGTGCGCCGGATGCAGCGCTGGGTTTTGCAGGCGACTGGCAGGGCCGAACACCCAGCGCCTGGCACAGCTGCAATTTGCGCGCTACGCCGGTGCCGATCACGATGGAGTCTGCTGGTGTGTCGAGCAGTGCAATAGGCGGCGCGTAGCTCATGTTGCCGTAGTCGTCCCATTCGCGCAGTTGTGCCTGCTCGGCCGCCACGACGCCAGACGAAAACACGTTGGTGGAAACCCCTGCTGCAAAGTTGCCCGCAATACCGCCGAGTTGCAGCTTCGGGGTGACCACCGTCAGCATGGGCGCCAGCACCGAGTCGCTGCGCACTTGCTCCAGCATCGGCACATAGTCTGCAATGGCGTAGTCGGACGGGTTGCCGCTGCCATAGAGAAAGTAATCTTTGCGCTGGATCTGCAAGTGCCCATGCAACTGCACATAGCCCGTCTGCATGGCGTAGATGGTGCTGCCTGCGTAGCCACCAAACAGCAAAATGGCGCACAAACCGATCACCATGGCCAGCAAGGTGGCCAGCGAACGGCGGCGGTTGCGCAGCAGGTTGCGCAGTGCAAGGGAGAGGGTGTTCATGCCGACACCTCCGCCACTTCGGTGCGTCGTTCAATGGCGGTGATACGGCCATCGCGGATGACCACCGTATCGTCGGCCGCCGCCTGAACCTGCGGGTCGTGCGACGAAAAGACGAAAGACACATGGTGCTCGCGCTGCATCTGGCGCATCAGGGCGATGATGGCTGCACCGGTATGGCTGTCCAGGTTGGCTGTGGGCTCGTCGGCCAGCACCAGCGCCGGGGCGGGTGCCAGCGCGCGGGCAATCGCGACACGTTGGCGTTGCCCGCCCGAGAGCTGGCCCGGCAGGTTCTGCGCCTTGTCCGACAGCCCCACAGCGTCGAGCAGCGCGCGCACCCGCTCGCGCCGTTGCGCTGCTGGCATGTTGCCCAACCGCAAGGGATACTCGATGTTTTCGTAGGCGGTCAGCACCTGCAGCAGATTGAAGTTCTGGAAGATGAAACCGAGGTGGCGAGAGCGAAAGTCCGACAAAGCATCGTCGGGCAAGGCCAGAACGTTCTGCCCAGCCACGATGACCTCGCCTTGGTCGGGGCGGTCGATGCAGCCCATTACATTGAGCAGCGTGGTCTTGCCGCTGCCCGAAGGGCCGGAAATGACGGTAAAGCAATTGGCCCGTATTTCGACACTCACCTCGCTGAGGGCCGGAACCTTGATGCTGTCAAGCAGGTAGGTTTTGCAAACATTTTTCAGGATGACGGGGTGCATGGTGCTGGGTGAATGGCGATGGAAGGCGTATGTGTGCGCAGCTTGATGGCTTTGCGGATCGCAGTGTCGCTGGCTGTGCGGGGCGGCGTATTGAACGATTCCGACATGTGCGCGCCACCTAAAATCGCGGCATGAATCTGCCCGAACGTGCACCTCCAGCCCAGGGTTCGCGCTGCATGCTGCTGGTGCCACGCCCATCCCTGGCCGCGTGTGTCCGGGGCCATATCGTGCGCAGCACGGTGGGTCTGGAGCTTGACCACGAGCAACGTTTCAACCACTTTCCTGCGTCTCCGCTGTGCGCGATTTGCTGGTTGTTTCAGGGCGAGGCCGCAGTAGTCCGGCGCGGTGAGCAGTGGGTGTGCGAGGCCACGCCGCGCATTGCGTTGATCGGCCCGCACAGCGGGCCAGTGGTCAGCCACAACCCCGGCGTTGTGGAGGCGCTGATGGTGGCGATGACCCCCGCAGCGGTGTACGCGCTCAGTGGCGTATCCATCAATGCGTTGGTCAACCGCGTGGTTCCGCTGGAGACGGTGTTCGATGCCTCCTGGCGGGCCATGGCGCAGGCAGTGCTTCAAGCGCCTGACGATGCCAGTCGCATCCGCCTGGTCGAAGAATTTTTAGAGCCGCGCTGGGCGCTCGTGCGCGACAGCGCGGTGTCGCGGGCCGATCGCTTTCACTATTGGGTGGAGAACCTGGGGCTGCGTGCGCTGCAGTCCGGGGTGGGCAGCAGCCTGCGCCAGGCAGAGCGGCGCATCAAACAGTGGGCTGGCATGCCCATGCGTGATCTTCGGCGCATGGTGCGGGCCGAAGATGCTTTTTTTCGTGCAGCGTTCGCCTACGAGGACGGTTCGCTGGATCTGGCGGGGGTGGCCGCAGATGGTGGTTATGCCGATCAGGCGCACATGTGCCGCGAGGTGCGGCGCATCACGGGCCTGAGTCCGGTAGCGCTGCTCAAAGCCATTGAACGGGATGAAATGTACTGGATGTATAGACTGCGCGACGTTTGATGCGGGCTGATGATCACTCAATGAATGGCGTGTATGTGTAGATGTTGCATCAGGATCATGCAATTGCCCCATTTACGAGCGGGAAACAGATTTTGGTGTGTGCCTATCAGGTTGCACCGCAACATGGCGGCCTATGGCGCATGCAAGAACCTGCCGGTAATTTGCTCCCAGTGTGCGAGCTCCACCGGTGTGATCGACAGCCGGTTCCCCCGCTGCAGTACGCGCATGCCCGCCAACTCGGGGTGCTCGCGCAGTTCGGCCAGGCCGATGAGCCGGGTTTTGTGCAGCGCCTGTACGTCCAGCAGCAGCCAGCGTGGCTTGTCGGGACTGGATTGGGGATCGAAATAGGGCGATGCCGGGTCGAACTGGGTGGGGTCGGTGCGGGAGTTTGAGGCAATGCGGGCGATGCCTGCGATGCCGGGCTCGGGGCAGCTGGAGTGGTAGAACAGCACCCCATCGCCCACCTGCATTGCGTCGCGCATGAAGTTGCGCGCCTGGTAGTTGCGCACGCCCGTCCAGGGCACCGTGCGGCCGGGGGCGGCCAGGGCGTCGTCGATGGAGCATTCCTGGGGCTCGGATTTCATCAGCCAGTAGCGGGGGGCGCGGGTCATGGGCGCATTCTGGCAAAAAACCCGGGGTTCCGTAGCCCTCCCGGGGGACCATTGGGTTGACGTAAAGCGCGGTCTGGGCATCGATGAAAACCCCCATTCCCTCTAGGCGGCTGCCTCTAGAGGGTGTGCCGCATCGCATGCGATAGTCAAAAGATGCAAAGAAGATCCCTTTTGAAGCTGGGCCTGGTGTCGGGCGCGGTGCTGGCGCTGGCGGGTGGTGCGGCAGTGCTGCTGCAGCCCGGTCTGGAGCAAGGCCACTTGAGCGCATCGGCCCGTGCGTTGTTCACCAGCCTGGGCCGTGCCATCCTGCAGGGCACGCTGCCGGCCGATGCGCAGGCGCGCAGCCGCGCGCTGGAAGCCATGGTCGAGCGCATCGATGCACTGGCTGGGAATCTGCCCGTGCCGGTGCAGGCCGAGCTGTCGCAGCTCCTGGGTTTGCTGTGCACGGCGCCGGGGCGTCTGGGGCTGGCGGGCCTGGGGCCTGACTGGGTCGATGCTACGGAGGTGCAGGTCCAGGCGGCCCTGGAAAGCATGCGCTTTTCCAGCCTGGCCTTGCGCCAGCAGGCCTACCAGGCGCTGCATGAAATCGTGGGCGGTGCCTACATGTCCGATGAGAGTGCCTGGGCCGCTGTGGGCTATCCAGGTCCTCTCGCTCTTTGAACGTCACATCCCATGAGCAATTTTCCTGATCCCATTCGAGAGGGCTTGCAGCGCGGCTGGAAAGTCCTGGGCGGTGCGCACGGCCCGCTGCCTGACAAAATCACCTGCGACGTGGCCATTGTGGGTTCCGGGGCAGGGGCCGGCATCACCGCCGAACTGCTGACCCGCGCAGGCCTCCAGGTCGTCATCGTGGAAGAAGGGCCGCTCAAGAGCAGCAGCGATTTCCGCCAGCGTGAATCCGAGGCCTATCCCACGCTGTACCAGGAAAGCGGGAGCCGCAAGACCGAGGACAAGGGCGTCTCCATCCTGCAAGGGCGTTGCGTGGGGGGCTCGACCACGGTGAACTGGACCAGCTCCTTTCGCACGCCCGAGCCTACGCTGCGCTTCTGGCAGGAGCGTTTTGGGCTGAAGACCTACGAGCGCGACGCGCTGGCGCCGTATTTCGAACAGGCCGAGCGGCGCCTGCATATTTCGCCCTGGCTGGCGCCGCCCAACGAGAACAATGCCTTGCTGGCACGTGGAGCGCAAAAGCTGGGTATCCCCGCGGCCGCCATTGCGCGCAACGTCAAGGGGTGCTGGAGTCTGGGTTCCTGCGGCATGGGGTGCCCGACCAATGCCAAGCAGTCGATGCTGGTCACCACCATTCCGGCCGCTCTCGACAAGGGCGCCACGCTGCTGGTGGAAACGCGCGCGGAACAACTGGTGCTGGGCGGCGGCAAGGTGCAGGCGCTGCGCTGTGTGGCCGTGCGCCCCAATGGCGCCCCTGTGCAGGGCGGCAAGACGACCACCATCGCCGCCAGGCATTTCGTGCTGGCCGGTGGCGCCATCAATTCGCCTGCCGTGCTGATGCGCTCGAAGGCGCCGGACCCGCACGGCCTGCTGGGTGCGCGCACCTTCCTGCACCCGGTGGTGATGTCGGCTGCCGTGCTCAAGCAGCGGGTCGAGGGCTGGGCCGGTGCGCCGCAGACCGTATACACCGACCACTACATGGACACCCAGCCCATCGATGGCCCCATGGGCTTCAAGCTGGAGGCGCCGCCCCTGCACCCGGTCATCCTGGCCACCACCATGCCGGGCTACGGGCAGCCGCATGCCGATTTGCTGGCCCAGTTTCCCCACACCCATGTGCTGCTGGCCTTGCTGCGCGACGGGTTCCATCCCGAGGCACCCGGTGGCCGTGTCAAGCTGCGCAGTGATGGCTCTGCCGTGCTGGACTATCCCTTGACCGGCTTTGTGATGGAAGGCGCCCGCCGTGCCTTGCTGGCCATGGCCGAACTGCAGTTTGCCTCCGGTGCGAAAGAGGTGCTGCCGGTCCATGAGATGGCGCAGCCCTATACGTCGTGGGCGCAGGCGCAGGGCGCAATCGCCGCGCTGCCGATGAAGCCGCTCCTGACCAAGGTGGTCAGTGCCCATGTCATGGGGGGCTGTGGCATGGCGGGGAGCGAGGCCCAGGGCGTGGTGCGCGCCGATGGCGGGCACTGGCAGATCGAGAACCTGTCGGTGCATGACGGCTCGATTTTTCCGACCAGCGTGGGCGCCAACCCGCAGTTGTCCATCTATGGCATCACCAACCGCCTGGCGCAGGGCCTGGTCCAGCGCCTGACGGGCGCGTCCGAGGCCTTGGCGTAGCGGGTTTACAGGGGCCAGGCCAGCAGCAGCACCGGCATGCTGATGGCCACCACCAGCACTTCCAGCGGCACGCCCAGGCGCCAGTAGTCACCAAACCGAAAGCCCCCGGGGCCGAGGATCAGGGTGTTGTTCTGGTGTCCGATGGGCGTGAGAAAAGCGCAGGACGCACCAATGGCCACCGCCATGAGGAACGGGTCGGCACTGGCGCCCAGGGCACTTGCTGTACCCAGGGCGATGGGGCACATCACCGCAGCCGTGGCAGCGTTGTTCATCAGGTCCGACAGGAACATGGTGACCACCAGGATCAGGCCCAGGCCCACGATGGCATTGCCCTGGGCCAGATGGTCGAGCATGAAGCGGGCGATCAGATCAGCGGTGCCGGTGGTTTCCATGGCGCCCGCCACCGGCATCAAGGCGGCCAGCAGCACGACCACGGGCCAGTCGACCGCTTCATAGACCGCACGTGGCGATACCGTGCGTAAAACCATTGATGCCAGCACGCCCAGTGCGAAGGCAATGGCCGCCGGAAGCCAGCCCAGGGCGGCGGCGCCCACCGACAGCAGCATGATGCCGCCGGCCTGCCAGGCCTTGCGCTGGCTGGGGATGTGCAGTTCGCGTTCGGCCAGTGGTACACATCCGTTGTCGGAGGCAAATTCGGCAATCGTTTCAAGCGGGCCCTGCATCAGCAGCAGGTCGCCCGCCTGCAGGGGCATTGCACGCAAACGGGTGCGGGAGCGCTGGCCCTGGCGTGACACGGCGAGAAGATTCAGGCCGTAGCGGGTGCGCAGCAGCAAGTCGCTGGCCGAGCGGCCTTCCAGGCCTGAGCTGGGAAGAATGGCCAGTTCCATCAATACGATATCGGAAGAAGTCGGTGCAGTTTCTTCTTCGGGGGGCTTGGTATCGGCAGCAGGCTCCGCGATGCCAGGGGATCGTGCCGATGCTGCCTGGTCGGTGTCCGCAGCGTCGTCCTCGGGCATGGGGTCTTCCGGGCGCCGCGATTCTTCCAGCCGCAGTTCCAGGGCGGTGAGCAACTGGGGCAGGGCATCGGCTTCGGCTTCGATGACCAGAATATCGCCCGCAACGACCTGGCGGTAGGGGCTGGGAGCGATGACCCGGATATCGTTGCGCACCAGGCCCACCACCTGGGCGCCTGCCTTGTCGAGCGCCAGCTCCAGCGCGTGCAGGGTCTGGCCGACGGAAGCACTGCCTTCAGGCACGCGCACCTCGGTCAGGTAGGCGCCGGTGTCAAAACCCTCCATGCCTGCCTGCTTGCGCACGGGCACCAGGCGCCAGCCAATGAAGGCAATGAACAGCACACCCACCACTGCCACGCTCAGGCCGACGGCGGTGAAGTCGAACATGGCAAAGCTGCCCATGCCCTGCTGCTGGCGAAAGCCCGCCACGATGAGGTTGGGCGGTGTGCCGATGAGGGTGGTCATGCCCCCCAGGATGGTGCCAAAGGCCAGTGGCATCAGCACCTGGCCGGGCGCCAGTTGCAGGCGCTCGGCCAGGCGCACGGCCACGGGCATCAGCAGCGCCATGGCGCCCACGTTGTTCATGAAACCTGACAGCAGGGCTCCCAGGCCGATCAGCGCCACCAGGCTGGTGGCAATGCCCGCTTTGGCCGGCAGAACGTGGCGGGCGAGCAAATCCACCGCACCCGAGGTCTGCAGCCCCCGGCTGAGCACCAGCACGCAGGCCACCGTGATGACCGCCGGGTGCCCAAACCCTGCAAAGGCGCTGCCTGCGGGCAGCAATCCGGCCAGCACGCATGCCAGCAAGGCGGCCATCGCCACCATGTCGTGCCGCCAGCGCCCCCACATGAACAGGGCCACGGTGGCGCCCAGAATGGCCAAAATGCCCCACTGCGCCGCCGTCATGGTGCGGGGCGCGGACGGCCGGTGCCGTCCGGTGGTTCGGGGTGTGCAAGAGAGAAGGGCATACGGATCTGGACGGGTGCGGGTGGTGGCACCGAGTATCCACCAGTCGGCGCCGGGGTGTGTTGCGCTGTGGCCCGGTTTTCCAGGTCGACTGCGCCCCGGTGGCACGCACTGGCCTACCATGTCCCCATGGACACGCCCCTGTTTGATGTGCTGTTGCCGTGGCTGCAAGGTTTTGCGCTGTGGCTGCTGCCGCCCGTACACGTCGGGCTGGCGCTGGCCGTCACCCTGCACGCACTGATGAAGAAGGAAGAAGTGCACACGGCCGTCGCCTGGATCGGGCTGGCCTGGCTGGCGCCGTTTGGCGGCGCGTTCGCCTACTGGCTGCTGGGCATCAACCGCATTGGGCGCACCGGTGTGGCCCTGGGCTTGCCCAAGGCCTGGCAGGGTGCGGGCGATGCGGCCGAAGCCTTTGCCGTGCCCGCCGATGCGGTGGAGGCCCCGCTGGCTGGCGTGGCGCGCGTGGGGCGCGAGATCATGGGCAAATCCTTGCTGGGGGGCAACAGTGTGCACCCCCTGGTTGATGGCGACACCGCCTACCCCGCCATGCTGGCTGCCATTGATGGGGCGCAGCGTTCCATCACGCTGCAGACCTATATCTTCCACAACGACGAAGCAGGCGATGCCTTTGTAGAAGCCTTGGCGCGCGCCCATGCGCGTGGCGTGCAGGTGCGTGTGCTGGTGGATGCGGTCGGTGCACGCTACCGGCCTGCCGGGGTGCTCAAGCGGCTGCGGGCACAGGGGATTGGGTGTGCGCTGTTCCTGCGGCCGGCCATCACGCGGCTGCTCTCGCACATCAACCTGCGCAACCATCGCAAGATTCTGGTCGTCGACGGCGTGGTGGGATTTACCGGGGGCATGAACATCAGCGCCAACCACTGGCTCGGCCGGCACCCGGTTGCGCCCGCGCACTGCCTGCACTTCGAGGTGCGCGGCCCCGTGGTGACCGATATGCAGCGCACGTTTGCCACCGACTGGGCCTTCACCACGCGCGAGCGCCTGCAGGGGGCTCCCTGGTTTGCACCACCCGTGTCCAGCGGCGCGGTCTTGGCGCGCGGCGTGACCGACGGACCGGATGCCGATATTGGCCACATGCGCCAGGTGATCCTGGGCGCGCTGGCGGCGGCGCGCCAGCGGGTGTGCATCGTCACTCCCTATTTCTTGCCCGACGAAGTGGTGCTCAGCACGTTGCAGACGACCGCACTGCGCGGTGTGGAGGTCGATATCGTGCTGCCGGTGCGCAGCAACCTGCCGCTGCTCGACTGGGCCATGCGCCCGCAGTGTGATGAATTGCTGGCTGCGGGCTGCCGCATCCACCTGAGCCCACCGCCGTTTGACCACGGCAAATTGTTCGTGGTCGATCGTGCCTGGGCGTTGATTGGCTCGACCAACTGGGACGCGCGCAGCCTGCGGCTCAATTTTGAGTACAACCTGGAGTGCTATGACACAGGCCTGGCGGGCCTGCTCCTCCCGCTGGTCGATGCACGCATTGCCCGGGCAACCCGGCTCAACGCCGACACCCTGGCCCGCCAGCGGTTGCCCGTGCGTTTGCGCAATCGACTGGTGTGGCTGCTTTCGCCGTATCTCTGAATGCTATTGTATTGATAGCTTCTGTCGCTTGTTCAGTAAGCGCTAGAGGTATATTTTCCATCTGATTTTGAGCCCCTTGGAGCCCCTGCGGCATGCGACTGCGTTGTTGTTTTTAACCGACACCACGCCCTTTCTCCCGGTGATAACTTTGCGCCCCTGACCCGATCACCAAGGAATCCCCATGCCCAAAACCCTGATTGAACCCTTCCGCATCAAAAGCGTGGAACCCATCCGCATGACCAGCCGCACCGAGCGTGAACAGATGCTGGCAGCGGCCAAGCTCAACGTGTTCAAGCTGCGCGCCGAAGACGTGCTGATCGACTGGCTGACCGATTCGGGCACCGGCGCCATGTCCAGCCGCCAGTGGGGCGCCATCATGGAGGGCGACGAGAGCTACGCTGGCGCGCGCAGCTTCTACCGGCTGGAAAAAGTCATCCAGGACATCACCGGCATGCAGTACTTCGTGCCGACGCACCAGGGCCGTGCGGCCGAGAAGGTGCTGTTCACGGCTGTGTGCAAGAAGGGCGACCTGGTGCCCAACAACTGCCACTTCGACACAACGCGCGCCAACCTTGAATACCTCGGCATCGAGGCGGTGGACCTGGTCATTCCCGAAGGTCTGCAGCCCGCGCTGATCTACCCCTTCAAGGGCAATATCGATCTGGAACGGGTTGAAGCCCTGTTGCAGAAGGAGGGTGCGCGCATCCCTTTCGGTATGCTCACCGTGACCAACAACACCGGCGGCGGTCAGCCCGTGTCGATGGAAAACATCCGGGCGTATTCCAGGCTGCTCAAAAAGTACGGCAAGCCTTTCATCATGGACGTGTGCCGCTTCTCGGAAAACGCCATGTTCATCAAGATGCGTGAGCCGGGCTACGAGAACACCCCCATCCGCGACATCGTGAAGGAGATGTTCTCGTACTGCGACGGCTGCACCATGAGCGCCAAGAAGGACGGCATGGTCAACATCGGCGGCTTCATCGTGCTGCGCAGCGAGGAGTGGATGGATGCCGTGCGCAACGGCCTGATCATGATGGAAGGCTTCCCCACCTACGGCGGTCTGGCGGGCCGCGACCTCGAGGCCCTGGCCGTGGGGCTGGAGGAGGGCATGGATGAAGATTATTTGCGCTACCGCCTGCGTACCGCTGAATACCTGGGCGAGCGCCTGGAGGCCGCGGGCGTGGGTTTCGTCAAGCCCACCGGGGGCCATGCGGTGTACATCGACGCCAAGACGGTGCTGCCCGGCATGCCGGTGGAACACTACCCTGCCTGGGCGCTGTGCAATGCGCTGTACCTGGAGGGGGGCATCCGCGGTGTGGAAATCGGCTCGGTGATGTTCGGCAAGCGCCTGGATTCTGGCGTGGAGACCTACCACAGCATGGAACTGGTGCGCCTGGCATTCCCGCGCCGCATGTACACCCAGTCGCACTTCGACTATGCCGCCGAGGTGATTGCCGAGGTCAAGCAGAAGGCATCCAGCATCCGTGGTGTGAAGATCACCAAGCAGCCGCAGTTCCTGCGCCATTTCACCTGCGAGTGCGAATGGGTTTGAGCGCTGCGCCTCAAGGGACGAACGGGGCCTTCATAATCGCATCCCCCATCACCCCTTGAAGGATTCTCCATGGCCGGAGCCAGTTTGCTGACCCTGCTCGACGACATTGCCGCGATTCTGGATGACGTGGCCGTCATGACCAAGGTTGCAGCGCACAAGAGCACGGCCATGGTGGACGATGTGGCCACCATGACCAAGGTGGCCACGCAGAAGACGGCGGGGGTGCTGGGCGACGATCTGGCTCTCAACGCCCAGCAGGTCACCGGGGTGCGCGCCGAGCGGGAACTGCCGGTGGTCTGGGCCGTGGCCAAGGGCTCGTTGATCAACAAGGCCATTCTGGTGCCGGCGGCACTGGCCATCAGCGCTTTTCTGCCCTGGCTCATCACCCCCCTGCTGATGCTTGGGGGCGCGTTCCTGTGCTTTGAGGGGGTGGAAAAACTGGCCCACAAATTCCTGCATGCGCAGGAGGATGCCGTGGATGCGGCGCAGCACCAGCAGGCCAACGCCAACCCGGCCGTGGACCTGGTGGCGTTCGAGAAGGAAAAAATCAAGGGCGCGGTGCGTACCGACTTCATTCTCTCGGCCGAAATCATTGTGATCGCGCTGGGCACGGTGGCCACGGCCACCTTTGCGCAGCAGGTGGTGGTGCTGGTAGGCATCGCCATTGTGATGACGGTGGGGGTCTATGGCCTGGTCGGCGGCATCGTCAAGCTCGATGACCTGGGGCTGTGGCTCAGTGGCAAGGCCAGTGGTGCTGCGCAGGCGCTGGGCCGGGGCTTGCTCGCCATGGCGCCGTGGCTGATGAGGTTTCTGTCGGTGGCCGGCACGGCCGCCATGTTTCTGGTGGGCGGCGGCATTCTGGTGCACGGCATCCCCGTGCTGCACCACGCCACCCAGGCTGCGGGTACGGCCGTGGCGCAGGGCGCTCTGGGCGGGCTGTGGCAGGTGCTGGCGACCCATCTGCTCAATGCGCTGGCAGGTGTGGTGGCGGGCGGGCTGGTGCTGGCGGGCGTGACGCTGGTGCAGCGGCTGCGCAAGCCGGGTGTCGTTGCCGGCCAAAAATAGCTCTGATGCCTCTGCACCGCTCCTTGGGCGGTGCTCTATGGGGCGACGGCCTACAGCGCCGATCGCAACACCCCGGCACAATGGGCTGGCGAGCCTGCGGCCCCTTGCGCCGGGTGGCAGGTGCTTCTTTCTGCCAGCGGCCACGCCGAGAAAGCCCCCTCCACCCATGCAAGAGCCCCGCCATGCCGAAATCATTGAAGGCCTGCGCCGCACCCCTGCCTGCATTTCTCCCAAATACTTTTACGACGAGCGCGGCTCCCGGCTGTTCGAAGCCATCACGCGCCTGCCCGAGTACTACCCGACACGCACCGAACACGCCATCCTGCAGGCGTCGGGCGCCGACATTGCCCGTGCCATCGGCCAGGGCTGCACGCTGATCGAGCCGGGCGCGGGCAGCTGTGCCAAGGCGGCCGTGCTGTGCGGGCTGATTGCACCGCGCTGCTTTGTGGGGGTCGATATTTCGGCGGACTACCTGTCGGGGGCCGTGCAGCGGCTGGGGGCGCGCTTTCCGGGCCTGGACGCCCGCGCGCTGGGGGGCGACATCACACGGGGGATCGATCTGCCGGCTGATTTGCCCACCGCGCCCCGCCTGGTGTTCTACCCCGGCTCGTCGATTGGCAACTTTGACCCGCCCAGTGCCCTCGCGCTGCTGCGCCAGATGCGCGCCCTGGCGGGGGGCGAGGGCGGACTGCTCATCGGCATCGACCTGCCCAAGGAGGTGGCGGTGCTCGAAGCCGCCTACGACGATGCACAGGGTGTGACGGCGCAGTTCAATCGCAATGTGCTGGCTCACGTCAATCGCCTGATCGGCAGCGACTTTGAAGGCAGCGACTGGCAGCACCGCGCCTTCTTCAATGCCCAGGAATCACGCATCGAGATGCACCTGGAAGCCTGCGCGCCCGTGGTTGTGCGCTGGCCCGGCGGAGAGCGGGCCTTTGCCGCAGGCGAGTGCATCCATACGGAAAACAGCTACAAATACCCGTTGGATCGTTTTTATGAACTGCTCGCGCAAGCCGGTTTTGCACGCACCCATGCGTGGACGGATGCGCGCCAGTGGTTTGCCCTGGTACACGCCCAGGCATGAGAAAGGATGCTGCCATGAACGACCTGGTTTCACGGTTCTCAGCGGTGCGCAGCCACACGGCTGCGCTTGCGGCGCCACTGTCGGCAGAAGACTGCGGCGCCCAGTCCATGCCCGACGCCAGCCCCGTCAAATGGCATCTGGCGCACACCACCTGGTTCTTCGAGACCTTTGTGCTGGAGCCGAATGAGCCGGGGTTTGAGCCCTTCCACCCAGCGTTTCGGGTGCTGTTCAACTCCTACTACAACGGCGTGGGTGCCAGGCACCCGCGCCCGCAGCGCGGCCTGCTCACCCGGCCCGCGCTTTCAGACGTGCTGGCCTACCGTGCCAACGTGGAACAGCGCATGCAGGCCGTGCTGGCGCGGCAGGCGGACAACGCCACGCTGCAGTCGCTGGTGGAACTGGGCCTGCAGCACGAGCAGCAGCACCAGGAACTGCTGCTCACCGACGTGCTGCACCTGCTCTCGTGCAACCCCCTGGCCCCGGCCTACCGCGATGCGCCGCCGCCTGTCGCTGCGCCGGCACAGGCGCCGGACTGGCTGGAGTTTTCCGGGGGGCTGTGCGAGATCGGGCACGGGGGGGGCGGTTTCGCTTTTGACAACGAACTGCCACGACACACCACCTACCTTGCACCCTACGCACTGTGCAGCCGACTGGTAAGCCAGGCCGAGTTTGCGGCTTTTGTTGCCGACGGTGGCTACCGCAGGCCCGAGCTTTGGCTTGCCGAGGGCTGGGACTGGCGGGTTGCGCAACAGATCGAGCACCCCTTGTACTGGCGCCATGCGCCGGGTGGCGGCTGGAAGGTGTTTGGCCTGTACGGCGAACAGCCGCTCGACCCGCAGGCCCCAGTGGCGCAGCTGTCGTATTTCGAGGCGGACGCCTGTGCGCGCTGGGCGGGTGCTCGCCTGCCCACCGAAGCCGAATGGGAAGCTGCTGCGGCATCCTGTGGCGGCACCGAGGCGCAGACAGCAGCAGGCAGCGGCTTGCGTGACCTGTTTGGCAGCGTCTGGCAGTGGACGCAGTCCAGCTACGCGCCGTACCCCGGGTTTCGTGCGGCCGAGGGGGCGGTGGGTGAATACAACGGCAAGTTCATGGTCAACCAGTACGTGCTGCGCGGCAGTTCGTGCGCCACGCCGCCGGGACACGCGCGGCTCTCTTACCGCAATTTCTTTCCTGCCACGGCCCGCTGGCAGTTCAGCGGGTTGCGGTTGGCGCGGGATTTGTGATTGTTTTGATAGCTGCAAGCGCTTTGCTGATAAGCGTTTGAGGTATTTTTGACCAATATTTTTATTCAGGCCAGCACCACCCGGTTGCGCCCCGTGGCCTTGGCCTGGTACAGCGCCTGGTCAGCGGCGGCCACCAGGCTGTCGGGCGTGATGCCGGGCGTTGCCACTGCGGCGGCCACGCCAGCGCACAGGGTGACGCAGCCGCTCGGGGTGGTCGGGTGCGCCTGTGCGAGTGCTGCCAGGGACTGCTGAATTTCGAGCGCCAAAGCCTGCATTTGCGCTGCCGTGGTGCCGGGGGCAACGATGGCGAATTCCTCTCCGCCGTAGCGCGCCACCAGGTCGGTGTGGCGCGCAGCGCAGTTCGACAAGACTGCGGCGACGCTGCGCAGGCAGTCATCACCGGCCAGGTGGCCGTAGTGGTCGTTGTAGGCCTTGAACCAGTCGATGTCGAGCATGGCCAGTGCCAGCGGTTCGCCGCTGCGCTGCGAGCGCGCCCATTCGCTGGCCAGCACTTCGTCAAACCGGCGCCGGTTGGCGATGCCCGTGAGGCCATCGGTGCGGCTCAGGGCTTCGAGCCGGCGGTTGGCTTTTTCCAGGGCCAGGGTGCGCTCGGCCACGTGCTCTTCCAGGCGCTGTTCACTGCTGCGCAGGGTGTCGATCAGGGCTTTCTGCGTGGCCAGCAACTCGGCCTGCATTGCTGCTCGTTCGCGGCGCATCTGGTTGAAGCGGTCGGCCAGGGCCAGGGCCAGCAGCAGCATCTCCAGCGCCGAGCCGAACTGCATGGCATTGGCGGTAAGCACATTGGTGGGAACGAGCCCGATCGCCCGCAGGGTGTTGGTCGCCGCGCCCAGGCCCAGCAGGGCAAATGCCACGAGGAAGAAATAGGCGCTGCGCTGGCGCCGCCAGGCGGCGTAGAGCGCAACGGCCATGAGGGCGACCATGGCCAGCAGATAGGTCACAGCGGCGGCCTTGATCAGCGCCTGGCCCGTCACCAGAAACAGCAAGGGGCTGGCAAGGAAAAAGGCGACAAATCCCTGCAGCCAGGGGTCCAGACGGGGCAGCAGGCGGGGTGTTTCCACCATACGCCGCAAAAACAGCGTGCCGCTGGCCAGGGCGAACGAATAGCCGAAGGTGGTGCACAGGTCGGACCACAGGGGCGATTCGAGCCGGAAGACTTCCTTGACCAGTCCATTTTGTGCTGCCAGGGCAAAGGCCATCGAGAGCGCGAAGCCCACGTATTGCAGATACAGCCAGTCTTTCAGGCGGATGAACAGCAGCAGATTGAACAGCACCATGGCGGCCGCCATGCCGAAATACCAGGCCTGTGCGGCGTAGTCGCTGCGTTCGTCGGCGTGGAATGCGGCGGGCTCCCACAGCCGGATGGGCACGATGAACGCCGTGGTGGACGCTACGCGCAGGTACAGGGTCTGTTCGGCCTGGGGCGGCAAGCGCAGGCTGAAGACAAAATGGCGGTGCGGGTACCCCCGGCTCTCGAAGGGCGCAGTGGTTCCGGTCTCAATGGTGCGATAGCTGCCATCGCCTTGCGGTGCGTGGAAGCTCAGGTGCGAGAGGCGTGCATAGGCCACTTCCAGCAGGCGTTCGATCGGTTGGTCGCTGGTGTTGGACACCCGCAGGCGCAGCCACCAGGCCGACGGCGTGATGCCGAAATTCAGTGCCTCTCCAGTGAAATTGCTGTGCTTGAACTGCTGCGCCAGCCCCGGTGCACGGATCTGCTCCAGTGTGAGGGCGCCGCCAGGGTCTTCGAGCAGGTCCAGGTAGGGCGTCAGGGACAGCGGTGTGGTGCCCAGCCTGGAGGCTTCCACCGCATCCTGCCCAGATGCGACAGCCCAGGCCTGCGTCGGTCCCATCGCCAGCCACAGGCTGGTGAGCAGCAGCGCAGCAAGACGCAGCAACGGAGCGCAGGGAGCGGGCAGCACAGGGTGGGCACGGGACTTCGGATGGTTTCAAATTGTATCTGGGGCGGTGCCTTGCGACGGCAAGAGTGTCGGTAATTGTCGTGTTTTGATGTGCTACATTAAAGATAGCTTAAACCGCTTTCCCAGCAAGCGCTAGAGGCCAAAATCGCTTGAAATCCGGCCGCGCGTTGAAAGCAGCGGCCGGAAGCGGTCGTCAGACCTTGTCAAGCGCCTGGGCCAGGTCGGCCTGCAGATCCAGGATGTGCTCGATGCCCACCGACAGGCGCACCATGTTCTCGCTCACACCGGCTTTTGCCAGTTCCTCAGGGTTGAGCTGGCGGTGCGTGGTGGAGGCCGGGTGCGTGGCCAGCGACTTGGCGTCGCCGATGTTGACCAGGCGCGTGAACAGGCCCAGCGCGTCGAGAAAGCGCGCGCCAGCGGCACGCGGGTCGGCGTCGCTGCTCTTGAGGCCGAAAGACAGAATGCCCGAGGCTCGCCCGCCCATTTGGCGCTGTGCCAGCGCGTGGTCGGGGTGGTCGGGCAGCCCGGCATAGCGCACCCATTCCACCTTGGGGTGGCTTTGCAGGAATTGGGCCAGTGCCAGGGTGTTGTCGCAGGTGCGGTCCATGCGCAGCGGCAGGGTCTCAATCCCCTGCAGTGTCAGCCAGGCGTTGAACGGCGAAATGGCGGCACCCATGTTGCGCAGCGGCACCACGCGGGCGCGGCCGATGTAGGCGGCGGCGCCCAGGGCCTCGGTGTAGACCACGCCGTGGTAGCTCACGTCGGGCTCGTTCAGGCGCTTGAAGCGGGCCTTGTGCTCTGCCCAGGGGAACTTGCCGCTGTCCACGATGATGCCGCCGATGCTGTTGCCGTGGCCGTTCATGTACTTGGTGAGGGCGTGCACCACGATGTCGGCGCCGTGCTCGATGGGGCGGCACAGGTAGGGGCTGGGCACGGTGTTGTCCACGATCAGCGGCACGCCCGCATCGTGCGCCACCTTGGCCAGCGCGGCGATGTCGGTGACGTTGCCCAGCGGGTTGCCGATGGATTCACAGAACACCGCCTTGGTGCGCGCGTCGATCAGCTTGGCAAAGCTGGCCGGGTCGCGCGGGTCGGCAAAGCGTACTTCGATGCCCTGCTGCGGGAAGGTGTGGGCAAACAGGTTGTAGGTGCCGCCGTAAAGCGTGCTGGCCGAAATGATGTTGTCACCCGTCTCTGCAATGGTCTGGATGGCCGCCGTGATGGCCGCCATGCCCGAGGCCATGGCCAGGGCCGCCACGCCGCCTTCGAGCGCCGCGACGCGCTGTTCGAGCACGTCGGTGGTCGGGTTCATGATGCGGGTGTAGATGTTGCCCGCCACCTTCAGATCGAACAGGTCGGCGCCGTGCTGGGCATTGTCGAAGGCGTAGGCCGTGGTCTGGTACAGCGGCACGGCGGCGGACTTGGTGGTCGGGTCGGGCGAGTAACCGGCGTGAACAGCAAGGGTTTCAATCTGCATGACTGGAGTCTCTCTGGAAGGTGGTGGGGTGAACGCGCGCGCGTCCGTGCGAGTCGGCATTGTGCACGCCCCGTACGGGCGCTGAACGAACCATTTGCTATGAGCTTATCTGGCGGCCTGGCCTGCGGCGCAGGGTTTTTTCAATCTCCGCCGCGCCATAGACAACGGTAGCGGCACCCAGGCAGACCAGCAATTCGGGCAGGCTCAGGGGCTGGGTTTTGAAGATGGGGTTGAGAAAGGGCACATAGATGGTGGCCAGCTGCAGAAG
>JAPKHH010000070.1:0-18420 GCA_026647025.1 Giesbergeria sp. | reverse complement strand
AGAACAGGTCCGCCGCGTTGCGCGGGCCGGGCGCCACGGGTGCGGCGTGTGGAATGAAGGGGGCAGAGGGCATAAAAAAATTTGAATAAAAAGTGGCTCTGGCGCTTATCCATCAAGCGCTGATAGCTATCATAACAATAGCTATTGAGCCTGCAGCGGCAACCATCGTACGCCCGTGGCACACTGCGCGCTTTGCCCTGCACGAAAGCTGTTCCATGAAACTCATCCGTTATGGCGCGCCTGGCCAAGAGCGCCCCGGCCTGGTCGATGCCCAAGGCGTGCTGCGCGATCTTTCCATGCTGTTGGCCGACATCGGCCCTGCGCAGCTGGCACCCCGCACCCTGGCGGCCCTGGCCGCCATTGACGCGTCACGCCTGCCCGCCGTGCCAGGCCAGCCGCGCCTGGGCTGCCCTGTGGGCGGGGTGGGCAAGATCGTGTGCGTGGGCCTGAACTACCGCGACCACGCGCTGGAGGCGGGCATGCAGCCACCGGCCGAGCCCGTGCTGTTCATGAAAGCCATCACGGCCCTGAGCGGCCCGAACGACCCCTTGCACATTCCGCCCGGCGCACAAAAGACCGACTGGGAGGTGGAGCTGGGCATCGTCATCGGTACCCGCGCCCGCCATGTGGCCGAGGCCGATGCACTGCAGCATGTGGCAGGCTATGTGCTGGCCAACGATGTGTCCGAGCGCACCTACCAGATCGAGCGCGGTGGCCAGTGGGACAAGGGCAAGAGCTACGACAGCTTTGCCCCCATCGGTCCCTGGCTGGCCACGGCCGATGCGGTGGCCAACCCGCATGCCATCGACCTGTGGCTGGAAGTGAATGGCCAGCGTGTGCAAAACGGCAGCACGCGCAATTTCATCTTTGGGGTGCCCACGGTGGTGTCGTACATCAGCCAGTTCATGACGCTCGAGCCTGGCGACATCGTGCTGACCGGCACACCGGCCGGCGTGGGCCTGGGGCAAAAACCGGCGCCCTGGTTCCTCAAGCCCGGCGATGTGGTGCGGCTGGGCGCGACCGGCCTGGGTGAGCAGCAGCAGACCTGCGTGGGCGGATAGCGGTCTATTTGGCCAGCTGCCCGTGCAGCTTGTGGCTGGTGTTGCGCCAGCCCGCCTTGTCGGGGTACTTGACCTTGAAAATCTTCAGGTCGGCCTGCGTTTCGTACTTGGTCTTGAAAATCTTGAAGTCGGCCTGCGTCTCGTGCTGCACGAAAAACCACTTGGCGTCGCCCTCGGCCTGCTGGGCGTAGGCCACCTCGTACCAGCACAGGTCGGCCTGGGTTTCATAGTGCACTTCGCAGACCACGGCATCGGCCAGGTTTTCGTATTTCACTTCCAGGATTTTTGCCATGTCGTTGCTTTCTGAAGAAGGCGGACGCCGCCGCGCCCGTGGCCTGTGAGGGTATCGCAAAAGCAGGCGTGGTCAGCGCGCAAAGGCCCCGTCTGCGCGCCGCCCATGCCCCACAAACAGCCGCTCAGCCAGTCCGTAGCCGTTGGGGGGCTGGGGGGGCGTGTGCAGCAACGGTCCTGAACGCAGCCCCCGCGCCGGGGCTACGGCACCCAGTTTTCGAGCCTCAACCCCGGCACGCGCTCGAATTCGCGGGTGTTGTGCGTGACAAGCGTCGCATCCACGCTGAGCGCGTGCGCGGCGATCATGGTGTCCAGGGCGCCAATAGGCCGCCCCTGGCGCTCCAGCGCGGCCCGCAGGTCACCATATGCCCAGACGGCAAGGCTATCGAAAGGCAGTACCTCCAGCGGGGCGAGAAACATCTCTAGCGCGCAGCGGTTGCGTTCCGACTGGCTTTTGGCTACGCCATAGGCCAACTCGGCTGCGACCACGCTGCTGATACCGACTTCACCCAACCGGTAGCCCCGAAAGCGCGCCAGCACCTCGGGCGGACGGGTGTTGATGATGTAGATGCAGATGTTGGTGTCGAGCAGGATCATGGTGTGATCTCGGCCCGTATCTGGGCCTCGGGCTGCTCACGCTCCAGAACGAAAGCGGGGTCAAAGGCTTCCAGCGCTGCCTCCAGCATGCCCCAAGGGTCTTCCAGTGGAAGCAAGAGAACGCCCGTTCCAAAGTGGCGCACACCCACCTCGGTGCCAGAAAAACGAAATTCTTTTGGTAACCGCACCGCCTGGCTGCGGCCTGATTGAAAGATGCGTGCAGTGGTCATGGTGAACTCCGGACAAATGGTAGCTACCAATGATAGTCACCAAACAGGAATACGCAAGCGGGCGGGATGCGGAGCCTGCAGCCAGATTCAGTGCATTGAATTCTTGTTGCACCTGGACATCATGGTCGCCGCCAGGCGGCCACGCCGTCGATCTGCACCGCCTGGGCGCGGCCCAGGGCTTCGAGGGTTTGCAGCAGCGTGGGCAGGCCCTTCTTCCAGGGGCCACGGCCTTTGAAGCGTGCCTCGATGGCAGGCAGTTGCAGCGGGGCGGGGCTGGCGGCCAGCACGGCGGCCACGGCGCGCACCTGGTCGGGGAGCTGGGTGGGCCAGGGCTGCTGCGGGGGCTTGGATTGCTCTTGTTTTGATAGCGAGTTTTCACTATCAAAATCGGCCTCTGGCGCTTTATCATCTTGCGGTAGCAGCTCTTGTTTTTGAAGCAAATTTTGCGGATTTTGGAACGCGGGCCGCAGCCAGCGCACGCGGCCCTGGGCTTCTTCTGCGGCGCGCTGGGTGTTGAGCTGCACCAGGTGGGCCAGGATGTCGTCGGTGCTCGCATCGGCGGGCAAGCCGTAGGCGGCCAGCACAGAGGTGTCGAGCTCGTCGTGCAGCTCGCGCAGCACGCCCACCAGGCCCTGGGTGTGGATGGTTTTCTCTTTGGCCGTCAGCGCGCGGCCTTCGCGCAGGGCGGCCAGCACGTTGTAGAGGCCGGTGAGGGTGAGGCCGGGGGGCTGGGCGGGGGCCCCCTCTCCCCGGCCCTCTCCCGCAAGGGGAGAGGGAGTGGTGCCGCTGGTACAGGCCGAGGGGGCGGCTGTGACTCCCCTCTCCCCTTGCGGGAGAGGGGTGGGGGGAGAGGGGTCAGCGGGGCTGGCAGGCGCTAGCCCCAGCACACGCTTGCGGTGCTGGTCGATCTGCTCGGCGAGGTGGGCGATGCGCTCGCGCAGCTGCGGGGTCAGGCCGGTGTCTTCGTCGGGGAAGGGGAAAGTTTCGAAGCAGGCGGTTTTTATGTAGCGTGGGCGATCTTCAAGAGTGCTTCCGGTGGCTAGCGCCCATTCAATGTGCAACTGGCTGGAAAGCACGCCAAGCGTGAAAGCATCATTCAGTGCAATTGCGATGAGCGCGTCGTCCGCAAGTATTCCAGCGTCCAGAAACTGGAATACGCGATGCTTGGCTGTAACTACCGTGGCGATGTAGCGAGGAAGATCCGCAAGTGCAGGGCGCAGTTCCTTGCGAGGTTCTCCAAAGATCCACCAGTTGTCGCGATAGAACGCCCGGTTGTTTTGATTGCGCTCCGGTTTGACACGCTCTGCAAGCCATTGGTAAATGGATGGGTAACGTGTACGCAGTTCCTCGGCATCCAAGCCAAAGGCATCGATCACCATCACACCACGTGCCTTGTCGGCCAAGTCGCGGCCATTGCGGTAGTCACGGATCAGGGGCGCACGACCAAGCGTATCGGCTTGCTGCGGAGTGACGATGAAGCCTGCCCCATGCAGTTTGACCCCAGGCGACGAAATGCCCGCCATAGCTTGCAATGGCTTTGCAGCCGTCACATTGGCTCCCGCGCTCAGGTCGGCGTGAATCAGTCCGCGCCGTTCAATTAGCGTTACCGCTACTTCGCCAAAGTCGCCGGTTCGTTCGTCGGTAACCTTGTGCAAGACGCCTTCGCCCGCGCCGGGCACCAGCACCGCCATGGCAATGCGCACGGCAGCGCCATTGGCGCTGTCCACCCATGGGTGATCGGCAATCGCCATTTCCAGATGCGTGCCTTTGTCCAGCGCGGCCTGCACCACACGTCGATTGAAGGTTGTGGACAGGCTATTGGTGGTAATCAGCCCCATGCGCCGTACGTGGCCTTCAGCCACTTGTGTGGCGCCGTGGTGCCACCAGAACATCACAAAGTCCGCGCTTTCGGGCACTTCGGGCCAAGCGTTGCGCAGTGCGTCTGCGTAACCGTCGCCCAAGGCAGAACGCAAATATTTTGCGCCAATGAACGGCGGGTTCCCCACAATGAAATCCGCCTGCGGCCACTGCGCCTGCCTTGCGCCCACATACCGCCACTGCGGCACCTGGGCGGCTTCGTCGGGCACCTGTTCGCCGGTGACAGGGTGGGTTTTGAAAGTGCGGCCGTCCCAGCGGCTGAGGAGCTGGCCCGCGTCGTCGTAGGCCAGTTCCTGTGCGTCCCAGGCCAGCACGGCGTCGCGGCATTCGATGTTGCCGTAGTTGTGCACCACGGGCACGGCCACGCTGTTGCGGCCGTGGGTGCGAATGTGCCACTGCAAAAAACCAATCCACAGCACCAGCTCGGCCAGGGCGGCGGCGCGTTCGTTCAGTTCGATGCCGCGCAGTTGCTGCAGCGTGACCGTTTCGCCTTCAAAGCCGAGCTGGTCTTGCGTGTGCCCCAAGGCTTCGAGCTGGTTGACGACTTCGCCTTCCAGGCGCTTCAGGTGTTCCAGCGTCACATACAAAAAGTTGGCGCTGCCGCAGGCGGGGTCGAGCACGCGGGTGGTGCACAGCTGGTGGTGAAACTTTTTGATTTCGGCGCGGGCGTCCTGCAGTTTGGCGTCCTGGGCCTTGCCGGTCAGGTCGGCGGCTTCGTGCGCCAGCACCAGGGCGGCGGCCTGGGCGTTGGCCCAGTCGGCGCGCAGGGGCTCGATCACGGTGGGCAGCACCAGGCGCTCGACATAGGCGCGGGGCGTGTAGTGGGCGCCCAGGGCGTGGCGTTCGGTGGGGTCGAGCGCGCGTTCGAGCAGGGTGCCGAAGATGGCGGGCTCGACCTCGCGCCAGTTGGCCTGCGCGGC
Organism: Giesbergeria sp.; assembly: GCA_026647025.1. GTDB lineage: Bacteria > Pseudomonadota > Gammaproteobacteria > Burkholderiales > Burkholderiaceae_C > Simplicispira. Next base: position 13,443 of record JAPKHH010000070.1, on the reverse strand, counting down.
GGCAATGAGCAGGTCGATCTGTGCGGGGGTGAGCCGCAGGCTGTAGCCGTCTTGCTCTGCGCCCTTGAACAGCTTGCCGTTGAAGTGCAGCACTTCTTTGGCCAGCGCGGCGCAAAAGCCGCCCCGGTCCATGTCGGCCCACAGAATGCGCAGCATGTGCTGCAGCGTGGCCGGGTCGTCGCGGTGGGTTTGCAGCAGGCCCTGAAAGCTGCCCTTGGGCAGCAGCTCGACGTCTTCGGCAAACATGGAAAAGAGGCAGCGGGTGAGGTAGGCTGCTACTGTTTCAGGAGCTACTCGCGCTTGACTGGTGGGCGATGTAGGCTGATTTTGCTTGTATTTTTCAACGCCATTGCCGCCGTTTTCCAGCGACTTGGCCAGTTGGGCCAGCAATGCGGCCACGTCGCGCGTGACTTGTGCGCTGATGCGGGCGGGGTTCAGGCTGTCGGGGTCTTGCCAGATGCGGCGCAGGCGGTCTTGCACCTCGGGGCGGGCCAGGTCGGCCAGCTGCAGGCGGTGGCTGCGCGGGTCGGGGTAGGGGGTGTAGGTGCCGCCGGTTTTGCTGAACTCGGCGTACACCTCGATCACGGTGCCTACATCGACCACCAGCACGAAGGGCGGGCGGCCCTCGTGTGCGGGCAGGGCGCGGGCATAGGCTTCGCCCTGGCTGCGGGCGCGCAGCAGGCCGTCGTCAAAACCTTTGGTGTGGCTGCCGGCCTTGAGCTTTTTGGCCTCCAGCACAAAGTGGCCGCGCCGGTAGCAGTCGATGCGTCCCGCGCTGGTGCTGCCGTCGCCATGGGTGAAGGTGACGGGGCGCTCGAACATGTAGTCCTGCTCGGGCGTGGGGTGGGGCTTGGCCATGCCCAGCAGCGCGCACAGGTCGATGACAAAGCTTTGTGCGGTGGCCAGTTCGCTGGCGGTGGTGCCGCTCCAGCGGGCAATGAAGTCTTGCGCGGCGGCGCTGTCTACCGGCGCGCTGGCGCCTGTGGCGGTGTTGTGGGCTCCCATGCCGGGGATGATAGCGGGGGGCAGGGCGCCGCCGCCGCATCACCCGCGTGCTGTGAGTTCGCCTTTTAGAGCCGGGTTGAAGGGCGTGAGGAGCAGGCCGTCGGGGGATTCAACAAGAAACACCGTGTCACCCGCTTGCAGCTTCAGGCGTGCCAAAACGGCATCGGGCAGAACGAAGCCCACGGAGTCACCGATGGGAAGCGGGGCGAGCTGGTACGTTGTCATGGCGAACCTTGTGCACGGTGCCCGTAGCCGTGGGATTTTTCAGGCGTAGGTATTGACCTGCGTCCCCAGCGTGCCCGAGGTGGCCAGCGCGGGCTGGGGCATGGCCTGCACCATGGCGTCGATCATGGTGGTGGCCGTGGCTTGCTGCATGTCCAGCGCCTTTTTCAGCACGGCGATGTTGACGGCGTCCGACTTCTGGGCGCTGGCCATGTTGGTGGCGGTGTTGATGATGGCGTTGGAAAGGGCGACGTCCATGGCAGAAAACTCCGGTAATAAGGCTATATCGGCCCGCCGGGCGATTTCTTGAAGGGATGGCGTTGCGCCCGGCCTTATTCCAGCGCGGCCGAGCCCATGGGCGCGCAGTGCGCAAGGTCGGACACACGCGGCCCGGGCAGCTTGCGGGATGCGTCGCGCAGCGCGGTGCGCAGGCCTTCTTCGAGCACGGGGTGGTAAATGGGCATGGCCAGGAGGTCTTGCACACGCAGGTCTTGCGACACCGCCAGCCCCAGCAGATGGGCCAGGTGTTCGCCCGCCGGTGCGCACAGCTCGGCGCCCAAAAGCTTGCCGTCCGTGCCATCGGCGTACAAGGCGATGCGCCCTGCGTTGCGCTGGCCCGCCCGGGCGCGCCCCTGGTGGGCGAAGCTGGCGCAGCCCACGACAAAAGACGGGTGCGCCAGATGGGCGGCGCTGGCGCCCACCACGGCCACTTCGGGGTCGGTGAAGACGATGGACAGGGGGGTGCGGCGCTTGTAGCAGCGCACTTCTTCGGCCAGTGCGTTCATGCCGGCAATGTGGCCTTCGTCGGCGGCTTCGTGCAGCAAGGGGCGGTCGCCATTGACGTCCCCGGCGATGAAAACGCGCAGATCGCCCACCTGCGTGCTGCCGGGGTCAAACGCGGGCATGCCGTGTTCGTCGAGCGGCACGCCGAGGGTCTCCAGGCCCAGCCCCTGCACGTTGGGCCTGCGGCCAACGGCTGCCAGTACCTGGTCCACCACCACACGCGTTTCACCGCTGGTGATGGCAATGCCGCCGTCCACCGCCTCCAGCTGCGCCTGGGCGCCCGTGTGCAGTGGCATGTCGGCTGCCAGCGCGGTGCGCAGCACGGCATTGATGTCGGGGTCGCTCAGGCCGGCCAGCATGTCTTTGCTGGCAAAGGCGCTGACCTCGATGCCCAGCCGGGCAAGCGCCTGTGCCAGTTCCGCGCCCAGCGGCCCCAGCCCCACCACGCCCAGCCGGGGGCCGATGCGGGTTTGCTCGAACAGCGTATCGGTTGTCAGCACGCGGTCTGCAAAGGCCTGCCTCGGCTTGGGGATGAAGGGGTGTGATCCAGTGGCGATGATGATGGCGCGGGCCGTGAGGCGTTCACCGTTGACCTCCACACAGTCGGGCCCCCGCAGGCGGGCGCGGCCCGCCACGCTGCGCTCGCCCAGGGTGTCGGTCAATGCGAGGGTGCTGGCGACAAAATCGTCCCGCATCGCCCGCACGCGCTGCATCACCGCCGGGAAATCGACCGACAGCGCGCTGGCCCCCTGGATGCCAAAGGTGTCGAAGCTGCCACGGCGGTGGTAGGCGTTGGCGGCCTCGATGAGCAGCTTGGAGGGCATGCAGCCCACACGGGCGCAGGTGGTTCCGTACGGCCCGTCGTTGACGATGAGGAAGTTGTCGGTGTGCTTTCTGACCTCGCTCAGTGCGGCAAGGCCTGCCGTACCGGCGCCGAGGATGATGGCGTCGAAGTGCTTGGGCATGGGGGGCTCCTGGGGTTGCGGGGGTTACACCATGCTGCCATGGGCCTGCGCTGTGTGGTGTAGGCCGATGCGGCCAAAACGCCAGGCAGACAGGGCCTGATGAGCGACCTGCGTCGGGTAGGGAGCATCAGCCCTCGCGGTGCCCGGGCTTGGCCCCCTCTCCCCCTGTGGGAGAGGGCGGGGGGAGAGGGGTGTTTTTTTGGGACGCTGTGCTTGTTCCTCCCCCTCTCCCCGACCCTCTCCCGCAAGGGGTGAGGGAGTGGGGGCCGTCCGAGATCGGTATCTGGTCAGGAGGTGGATTCCACAGCGAAGTGCACCATTTCAACCCAGCGTCTGATCGCCCTCGTTCACGCTGCTGCAGGCGATGGCGCCATGCGAGAGGTCGGCCAGGCGCTGCACCAGTGCCGGGGCGGCGGGTTCGGGCAGCGTGAAGTGCAGGCGCACATCGCTGGCATGCGCGGCGCTCTCCAGGTGGGCCCCGGCAGCGGCCAGTTCGCGCCGCACCGCGCCTTCGAGCGCGTAGGGCAGGCTGCAGTGCAAGTGCGCGAGGCGCTGCAGCGCGACCTTGTGCGCGCCCAGCAGGGCCTGGGCGACGGCGTCGGTGTACGCACGCACCAGGCCGCCCGCCCCCAGCTTGACGCCGCCAAAGTAGCGCACCACGGTGGCTTGCACGCCTTCAAGGTCCTGGTGGCGCAGCACATCAAGCATGGGGCGCCCTGCGGTGCCGCCGGGTTCGCCGTCGTCCACCGCGGCCGATTGCCCGCCCGCCAGCAGTGCCCAGCAGATGTGGGTGGCGCCGGGGTGTTCCTTCCACAGCGCATCGACATGGGCCTGGGCGCTGGCCCGGTCGGGCATGGGTTGCACGCAGCCGATGAAGCGGCTTTTCTTGATGATGAGTTCGCTGTGGACGGGGGCGGCAAGGGTGTAGGGCATGGAGCCGCAGAGCTTACCGCCTGAGGTGGCCAGCGCGTTCTCAGCGCGGCTTCGAGTCCTGCAGGATGCCCCGCACCAGGTTGCGGCTGTGTGCCCCGGCGTTGCGCATCAAGGTGGCGATGGTGCTCTCCAGCGCGGCTCGGGGTGCTTCGCCCTGGCGCGCCACCTCGGCCATCAGGTCGATGTCTTTGGCGTGCAGGCCAAAGTCGAAGCCGGGGTCGTTGACATAGCCTGTGGGCACGGTGGCGAGCATCTGGTCGGTTACGGTCACGCCCAGGTCGTGTGCCTGGCGGGCCACGGTGTCTCGCGCGTACAGGTCGGACCACGCGGGGTAGCCTGCATCGGTGCCGGTGTCGTGCAGGGCCTTTTCCACGCTGCTGGCCTGGCGGGTCTGGGCGGCGGCCTGGATCATCTGGCTCTCGTAGCGCTCCAGCACGAAGTGGCGGTTGGACAGCAGGATGACCATGTCGTTCTTGGCGCCCGGCATGCCCAGCAGGGACAGCAGGTTGATGCCGATGAGGCGTGGCGCCGAGAAGCCCGGTGCCAGGCTGGCGTGGTAGGGCTGGGTCAGGTCCTGCACGTAGTGCAGCGCCAGCCCGGCAAAGCGCCAGCCCCAGTAGGGGTGGCCGTTGCGAAAGGCCAGTTCGGACAGGCCCCGGTATTGCTGGATGCGCAGCAGTGGGTAGGTGCGCTTGAGGAAACCCGCTGCCATGTAGATGACAGGCGACTCGTGGAAGAAGCCCATGTGGAAGGGCGCCTGGGTGGAGAACGCGAGGTTGGGGTTGCCGAACGGAATCTTGCCAAAGCCATAGCGCGGGCCCCAGGGCGAGGGGTTGTCCTCCCACAGGTTGAGGTCCATGCCGTAGTCGGGCTCGTCGCTGGCCGATGCCAGCACGGCCAGCGGCGCTACGGCTTCGCCTGGAAGCAGGCGCACAAAGTGGTGGTGGCCGCCTTCCTTTTCGCGCACGGACAGGGCGTTGACCGTGTCCTGCGCCAGGGGCTCGGCCTGCGGCGCCGTGCTCCAGGGGTCGGGCTGCACGTACAGGGCCAGGCGGCTTTCGGGCGACACGCGCAGCGCCGTCAAAAACGCCTTGCGCAGCGCCAGCGGGCCTTGCTGCGCCACCTGCGCATCAAAGCGCAGCGGGGCGGGCAGCGGCGGGTAGTGCGCAATGTGGGCCTGCGCCCAGGCATCTTGCCGGGCCAGCAGCGCCGCGATGGGCTGGGCCTGTGCGGCCAGAAACGTTTCGAGCGGTTCGGCCTTGACCGGGGCGGCCTGCGCCACCTCGGGCATGCCCTCGAAAGCGCGGTAGCTGGCCAGGGCGTGGTTGCTCCAGGCCAGTGCGCTGCCGGTGTTGCCCAGGGCCAGCAGGGCGGCGAGGAGGAGGCGTTTCATGGCGGGACTCCAGTGATTCAATCGTGCGAAGGGTAGCCGGTGATGGCGCGGATGTCGCGGTACAGCGGCTGCAGGCGCTTGTACATGCGGCAGTACACCCGCCGGTAGAGCTGGTCGTAGGTGTGCGCGTGCTCGGGCTCGGGCTCGAACCGGTCTCCCATGCGCGCCATGGCGGCCACGGCGGCTGCGTAGTCGGCATGCAGGCCCAGGCCCACGGCGGCAATCATGGCGGCGCCCAGTCCGCTGGTCTCGTACAAATGCGGGCGCTCGCAGGGCAGGTTGAAGATGTTGGCGGTGATCTGCATGGCGGCGTCGCTTTGCGAGCCGCCGCCCGAGACGCGCACCAGCGTGATCGGCGCTCCGCCACGGCGCTCAATCCGCTCTTTGGCTTCGCGCAGCGCGTAGGCCAGGCCTTCGAGGATGGCGCGGTACAGGTGGGCGCGGGTGTGCACGTCGCCAAAACCAATCACTGCGCCCTTGGCCTCGGGGCCGGGCACCTTGATGCCGGGGTTCCAGAACGGCTGCAGCATGAGGCCCTGGGCACCGGGTGGCACGCGGCCCACCAGCGCGTCGAACAGGCTCTCGGGCGTCACGCCCTCCTGCAAGGCTTGCTGCTGCTCGTGCAGGCCGAACTGTTCCTTGAACCAGTTGACCATCCAGAAGCCCCGCGTAATCTGCACCTCGGTGTTGTAGTGGCCGGGCACCGCCGCCTGGTAGGGCGGAATGAAAGGCGTGGCCTCCAGGTAGCGCGGCGTGGTGGTGTTGATGGTGGCGGCGGTGCCGTACGAGAGGCAGGCAATCTCGGGCGTCAGGCACCCAGCGCCCAGCACCTCGCAGGCCTTGTCTGCCGCGCCTGCCAGCACCTTCAATCCGGCGGGGATGCCCGTGTCCTGTGCGGCCTGTTGGCTCACTTCGCCAATGACCGTGCCCGCCGCCACCAGCTCGGGCAGCATGGCGGGCGTGATGGGCAGCGCCTGCCACTTCCAGTCGTGCGGCGGTGCCCAGTGGCCTTTTTTGTAGTCGAAGGGTACGTAGCCCACCTGTGACGCAATCGAATCGACAAAGCGCCCAGTGAAGCGGTAGTTCAGGTAGCCCGAGAGCAGCAAATAAGTGCGGGTGCGCGCCCACAGCCCAGGCTGGTGCTGGGCGATCCAGTTGGCCTCGGCCTCTTTCTGGAAGTGGCGCACGGTGTCCCGCATGCCAATGGCGCGAAAGGCCGCCTCCCACCACCAGGCCAGGCGCGGGGCGTGGTCGGCGCGGCGCTGGTCGAGCCAGATCATGGCGGGGCGCAAGGGCTGGCCGTGCTCATCCAGCGCCAGGGTGGTGCCGCGTTGCGTGGTGATGACGAGGCCTGCGATGTCGCTTTTGGCGATGTTGGTGGTTTGCCACAGTTGTTGGCAGGCCTGGCACAGGGCTTGCCAGAACACATCGGCGTCCGCTTCCATCCAGCCGGGTTCGGGGGATTGGTAGGTGATCGCCACCTGCGATTTGTCCACCAGATTGCCCTGCAGGTCGAACAGCAGGGCGCGCACGCTTTGCGTGCCGTTGTCGATGGCGAGCAGGTAGGGGGCGGGCATGGTGTCTCCGGTGTGCTTTTATTTTGATAGCTGTCAGCGCTTGATGGATAAGCGCTGGAGGCTGTTTTATCTATTTTTTGAATTGTCTTGGAAGCGGTAACTTGAGCTGGCGGATACTGCGCTCACGGTTCCGAGATTGGGGTCAGAGCCCGAGTTTCGCTACGCGAAATCGTGATGCGACCCCAATGCCTGCGCCGCGCCCAGGCCCGTGCTGAGGCCGAGCGCAGCGACGGCCCGAAGGGCTGTTTGGCTCCCAATCCCCTCTGTCCGTGCCGAGGAGCACAGGCGCAAAGCGGATCAGGGCCGCGCGCTGTTTGAGCGAAGCGAGTTTGCGCGGACCCCGCTTTGCGCCGCGCACCGCAGGTTGCCCCGCAGCGCAGCGAAGGGGACACGGACAGCGGGGTCGCCCTTTCTTTGGTTACTTTCTTTCGGCGAAGCGAACGAAAGTGACTGCGCCGCCGGGCGCACATCCCGGCACCCGCCCTCGACAAAGGCATGCGGTCAAAAACAAAAAACCCGCTCCAGTCAGCGTGTTGCATGCTGTGCAGCCGTTCCGGAATTGGGATCTGTTCCGGGATCGGGGTCAGAGCACGAGTTTCGCTGTGCGAAATCGTGATCTGACCCCAATGCCTGCGCCGCGCCCGGCGGCTGGTAATGCGCGGCGATGAGATCGCGATAGCGGTCCACCTCGTGCTCCCAGCGCACCTCGTCCCACGCCAGATGTGGGGCGCAGAGTTCGCGGATGCGCGGCAGATGGTCCAGGCCGCCGCGCGGCAAAAGAATGCCCAGCCGCGTGCGGCGCAGCAGCAGGTCGCCCAGGTGCTGCACGGCCTCAAACCGGGCGGCGATGGACAGCTCCAGCCACAGGGTTTCGGTGCCGGGGATGCGGTGCAGATCGCCGTCGCGGGCCCCTTCACTCCACTCGGCCGCAAAGGCGCCGTAGCGTGCAGTGAGGCGCTGGCGTACGGCCGGGCTCCAGTGGGGGTTGAGTCTTGGTGCAGGGGTGAACAGGGGCGCATCGTCTTTCGCAAACGACTTGCCCGCATGCGGCGCTGCCAGGGCCAGCGCATCCTGCGCCATCAACCGAAAGGTGGTGAGCTTGCCACCCGCCAGTGTGACCAGGCCCGATTCGTCGCGCACCACATGGTCGCGTGTAGCCTTGGAGGCATCCTGCTGGCCGTCGTCAATGACAGGGCGCACGCCCGCGTAGCAGGCGCTGATGTCGGCAGCGGTGACCTGCGCGGCGGGGAACTGGTCGTTCACGGCGTCGAGCAAATAGGCCACCTCCGCAGGGGTGATGCTCGCCTCCACATCCAGGTCCAGGCGGTGGTCCAGGTCGGTGGTGCCCACCAGCGTCGCACCTTCCCAGGGGTAGAAGAACACCGGGCGGCCGTCCTTGGGGTGCATGAAGCTGATGCTTTGCGCCACCGGCAGGCGCCAGAACGGCAGCACCAGATGGCTGCCGCGCAGCGGGCGCAAGAGCGGCGCGGCGCCCACGCCTGCACGCAGCCGGTCGGCCCAGGCGCCGGTGGCGTTGACCACGGCGCGGGCCTGCACGGTGTGGGCGTGGCCGGTGAGGGCGTCTTTGGTCACCACGCCGGTGACCTGACCGTTGGCTGTTTGCAGGTTTTGCACCGCCATGTAGTTGAGCAGTGTGGCGCCGTCGCGCTGGGCTTCGAGCAGCACGCGCCAGACCAGGCGGGCGTCGTCGGTCTTGGCGTCCTGAAACACCAGCGCGCCGCGCAGGCCGGGTGGCGCCAGGCCGGGTGCCAGGGCCTGCGTGGTGGCCAGGTCGGCGTAGAAGTGGCTGTCCCGCACCCCATGGTTTCCGGCCATCAGGTCGTACACCACCAGGCCGGTCTGCATCAGCCAGCGGCCGGGCTTGCGGCCGGGGCAGTCGGCAAACAGAAAGCTCTGCGGCTCCACCAGGCCCGGCGCTTCGCGCAGCAGGCGCTGGCGTTCGCGCACCGAGTGCAGGGTGGTTTGGATGTCGCCTTCCTTGAGGTAGCGCAGCCCCCCGTGCACCAATTTTGACGAGCGGCTCGAAGTCCCCCAGGCAAAGTCGCGTTGTTCGAGCAGCAGCACGCTCCAGCCGCGCCGCGCAGCCTGCTGCGCCACGCCCGCGCCGCTGATGCCGCCGCCGATGACGATGAGGTCCCAGGTCTGCGCGGGCAACTGCGCCAGCGCGGCGGCGCGCGTTGGGGAGGGATTCACACGGTTTTGCATTCGGTCGGTTAACTAGGCGGAAGCCGAAGACAGTGCTGTTGCACGACGAGGCGCACCAACGACGTTAGCCGATTGAAGGCAAAGCCGCGGTCGCCCATGGCCCGCCGTCCTGCAGCAACTTGCCGGGGTTCATGATGCGGTTCGGGTCGAAATGCCGACACAGCTCGGCCAGAGTCGCCATGCCCAGTGGGCCTTTTTCATCCACTAGGTGCGCCGCGTGGTCGCGCCCCACGCCGTGCTGGTGGCTGACGGTGCCGCCGTGCGCGGCAATCGCATCGGCCACAGCGGCCTTGAGTGCTTGCCAGCGCGCCAAGTTGGGCGCAAAGCCGCCCGGCGCAATCGGCCACACGTACTGCGAATAAATGCTGCTGCCCTGCGGGTACAGGTGCGAGAGGTGGGTGAAGGCGTGCACGGGCTGGCCAAAGCCCTCAAACACATCACGCGCGGCCTGCTCCATCGCCAGCATCAGCGGCTTGACCTGGGGCCAGTCCACCGCCGTCTCAATCGTGTCGGCCGCATAGCCCAGGTCCCACAGCGTGTTGCGCAGGTAGGGCCCTTTGACGCGGTTGGCTGCCCACTTGCTGCCCATGGCGGGGCCGATGTACACAGCGCCGTATTGGGCCAGCAGGCGCCGGGCCTCGCGCAGGGTGTGGCGGGCGGTGCGCTTGTCGCTGCTGACGCCCAGCATCAGCATGCATTTGCCCCCATCTTTCCCGGTCTTGCAACCGCGCCAGGCCAGGTACTTTTCCATGGCGCCCACCAGCCGCTCGTGCCCGGCCAGCGTGAGGTTGGTTTCGGTCTCGATGCCGTTGGACAGCCGCAGCATGGACAGCGGCAACTTGCGCTGCACCAGCGCACGCACGGCGGCTTCGGCGCGGTCCCAGTCGGGCAGGAAGATGGCGTGAAAGCTCTCGTGCTCCGGCAGGGGCGTGACGCGCACCGTGGCTTCGGTGAGGATGCCAAAGCGCCCCTCGGAGCCCAGCACCAGCTCGCGCAAATCGGGCCCGGCGCTGGCGGCGGGCACGGTGGGCATCGTCAGTGGGCCCACGGGTGTTTCCATGCGGCCCCCGGCAAACAGCTGTTCGATGCGCCCGTAGCGCAGCGACTGCTGGCCGCTGGAGCGCGTGACCACCCAGCCGCCCACGGTCGAATATTCAAACGACTGCGGAAAATGCCCCAGCGTGTAGCCGTGCGCGCGCAATTGTGCCTCCACCAGCGGCCCCGGTGTGCCCGCGCCAAAGGTGGCGAGCTGGCTGCTTTTGTCCAGGTGCAGCAGCCGGTTCATGCGGGTGAGATTCACCGAGAGGATGGGGCCATCGCTCACGGGGCAGTCGAGGTGCCCGGCCACGCTGGTGCCTCCGGCAAACGGGATGACCATCCAGCGGTTGGCGTGCGCCAGGTCCAGCAGTTCGCGCACCTGCTCGCCCGATTCGGGGTACGCCACGCCATCGGGCACCGGGGGCAGTGCGCCAAAGCGCTTCCTGATCCAGTCGGCGTAGCTCTCGCCCAGCGCCATGGCGAAGCGCTCGGACGGATCGCGCGAAATCAAAGGGTGCTCGGGCAGGCGCGACGGCGGTATACGCGCCAGCAGGTCCGCCCGCAGCGCATCCTGCCCGGGCAGGCCCGGCCCCAGGCGTGCAGCCAGCATGGCGCGGGCGCCTTCGCCCAGGTTCATCGAGGTGGCGTCGTCGCCCCAGCCGTTCCAGCGTCGCATGACATACTCCCTTGCTCTGTGAGCGCCACTGTAGACCCGCGCCGCCCGTTTGCCATTTCGCAATGCCGCCAATCGATTGTTCCAACGCGCCAAGCACGGTTTCGCCCCGGGTGGTGGCGCCCTATGCGCACACCTTGTGGGATGCCGCCCGTGCCGAAGGCGTGCCGCAGGCACTGCTGGAGCAGACCTTCGGGCGCCCTGCCGTGGGTGAGGGTGAGGTGTCGGTGTCTGCTTATCTGGCCCTGCTGCAGCAGGCACTGCAGCATGCGGGCCCCTTGTTTGGCTGGCGCCTGGGCCAGAGCGTCAAGCCCACCACCTACGGCGTGAATGGCATTTTGCTGCTGGCCTGCCCGACGCTGGGCGAGGCATTGCAGCAGGTGCTGCGGTTTGAGTCGCTGGTGCACGACCTGGGGCGCTCGTCCTTTGAGCGCGAGGGCGATCAAGTGGTTTATGCCTGGCGCAACGACTGCGCGGGCCATCCGGCGGCAGGGGCGCTGGCCGAGTCGGTGTTCTCCGGTATCCAGACCTGTGCACAGTGGCTGGTGGGCCAGGCTGTGAGCGGTTTTGCGCTCGACTTCATGCACCACACCGATGAGGCGAGTGCGGCTGCCGTGGCCGCTGCCAGCGGCGCCCGTGTGCGCTGGGGCGCACCCGCCAACCGCGCGGTTTTTCCGGCAACGCTGCTGGACTGGCCCATTCCGCAGGCCAACACGGCGCTGCTTCCCCTGCTGCAGCGCCATGCCGACGAACTGCTGCAGGCGCGCCACCCGCGCGAGGGCGGCATCGTGGCGCAGGTGCGCCAAAGCATTTCGGGGCGGCTGGGGCAGGGCGCGGTCAAGCTGGCCGATGTGGCACAAGACCTGCGTCTGTCCACCCGCACATTGCAACGCCGCCTGGCGGAGGCCGGGGTGGCCTACCAGGCGCTGCTCGATGCCACGCGCCACGAACTGGCCTGCCACTACCTGGCCCGTTCGGCCATGCCGATTGCCGAGGTGGGTTTCCTGCTGGGCTACCAGGACGCACCGGCCTTCCACCACGCCTTCAAACAGTGGCAGGGCCAGGGGCCGGGGCAGTACCGGGCGGCGGCGTTGCGCGCCTGAGCGTGTTTGCTTTTGCCAACGCCCTTGGGGGCGGTGTGTGATTTCCGTCACGCGGTAGACCGGATGCATGGCAGTCCAGGGCAGGGATGTGCGTTCTGTCACACGCGGGAATGCGCTGCTTTCCTACACTGGGCTGATACCCGGCGCCCTACGCTGTCCGTACCCCGCCCTTGAAGGAACTGCCATGTTTGCCCTGCCGCTCGCCCATCCCCTGCACCATGCCTTGACCAGCCATGTGTTCGGTCGGTTGGCGGCGCGGACGAAGACCGTCGGGCTCGACCACGTTCTGCCCAGCCTGCCGCCACCTGCAGGGGAGGCGCTGGAAGAAGACGCGGACGAAATGGACCTTGCACAGCGGGTGCGGGATCTGGGCGAATGGTGAGTGCTGCGGCAAGGGCAACACCTGCTACGCATGGGGGCAAACCTGCAGGTTGCGACAAAAAGAGGCAGTCGCCGTAAAATCAAAGGTTGCCCCAAAATGGTCGCCTGGTTGCCCAAGGCCGCACCCCCATGAATTCCCCCGTTGATGTGTCCTTTTTTGCGCGTGCCGCCAAGCCGCTGACCAGCTACCGCCCGTACTGGGCCAAGCGCTTTGGCACGGCCCCGTTCCTGCCCATGAGCCGCGCCGAGATGGACCAACTCGGCTGGGACAGCTGCGACATCGTGCTCGTCACCGGCGACGCCTACATCGACCACCCGAGCTTTGGTATGGCCGTGATCGGCCGCACGCTCGAAGCGCAGGGCTTTCGCGTCGGCATCATTGCCCAGCCCGACTGGCAAAGCGCCGAGCCCTTCAAGGCGCTGGGCAAGCCCAATCTGTTCTGGGGCGTGACGGCGGGGAACATGGATTCCATGATCAACCGCTACACGGCCGACCGCAAGATCCGCAGCGACGACGCCTACACCCCCGGCGCCGAAGGCAACCGCCGCCCCGACCGCGCCGCCATCGTCTACAGCCAGCGCTGCCGCGAGGCGTACAAGGACGTGCCCATCGTGCTCGGCGGCATCGAAGGCAGCCTGCGCCGCATTGCCCACTACGACTACTGGAGCGACAAGGTGCGCCGCAGCATCGTGGTGGACGCCAAGTGCGACCTGCTGCTCTACGGCAACGCCGAGCGTGCGCTGGTGGAGGTGGCGCACCGCCTGGCCGCGCGCGAACCCGTGGCTGACATCACCGATGTGCGCGGCACCGCCTTTGTGCGCCGCACCACCCCCGAGGGCTGGTTTGAAATCGACTCCAGCGAAGTGGACCAGCCGGGCCGTGTGGAAGACCACATCAACCCCTACCAGACCACCAGCGAGCAGGCAGCCGAGCAGGGCGGCACCTGCAGTTCGCAAGAGACTACTATTTCGATAGCTGACAGCGCACAGCAGATAAGCGCTGGAGGCCAAAGTAAGCCTGAAAATAGCGCTGGCACGCACGCGCTCAACTTCGTGCCCAATCCGGCGTTTGCGGGCAAACGCAAGGCGCCGCCGCAAGACCGCACGGTCATTCGCATTCCCAGCTACGAGCAGGTCAAGAGCG
>JAPKHH010000007.1:0-58497 GCA_026647025.1 Giesbergeria sp. | reverse complement strand
ATTGCGCGTGGAAACGGGCGGCCACATCACGTCTGTCTACAGCGACAACGTGTCGGTACGCAGCCAACCAGGGTGAGGCCTGGCGCTGCGGGCGCCGCAAGCCGCTTCAGGGAGCCTCTGCGTTGCCAGCCTCAATGCCCCAGCGGGCCAGCGCAGCGTCGTCGCTGACACGCGCATCCACCCAGCGCGCGCCTTGCGGCGTGGTTTCCTTCTTCCAGAATGGCGCCTGGGTCTTGAGGTAATCCATCAAGAATTCGCAGGCCTGGAAGCTCTCGCCCCGGTGCGCCGAGGTCACGGCCACCAGCACGATCTGGTCGAGCGGCTGCAGCAGGCCCACGCGGTGGATGACACGGGCGCCGAAGATGCTGAACCGCTGGTGCGCCGCGTCGATCATGGCCTCGATGGACTTCTCGGTCATGCCGGGGTAGTGCTCCAGCTCCATGGAGGCCACGTCTTCACCCTCATTGCGGTCGCGCACCGTGCCCACAAAGCAGCACACCGCGCCCACACCCCGGTGGGTGCTGCGCAGCGCGGCCAGTTCGGCCGATACATCGAAATCAGGGGTCTGGATGGAAACGCGGGGTGCAGTCATGGCAGGGATTTTCGCAGCGTCACGGCGAACGGTGCAGGCGCGGCGCGGCCAGCAGGGCGCGTTCTTCCTCGACAAAGGCGCCCAGTTGCCGCAGCGCCGGCGTGGGCGGCAGCGCGGCCAGCAGGGCCTGCAGCCGCGTGATGTCGCCCACCGTGGGGGCCACCTTGATCTGCGCCGTGGCCGCATCCACATTGCCCGCACGCACCAATGCAAACACCTTGGCGGCCCATTCGTTCTTGTTGCGTGCCATGAAACCCTTTTCGATGGTCCCCCGGATTGTCGGTAGGATGTGCCCACACTTTAACGCCCCCTACGATGGCCACCCAGACAATCACCATCGACGGATACAAACTATTTCCGTCCCCCCGCAACGTGCACCGCACGATCTTCGAGCACCAGTTGTTCCTGCCCTTCCCCTATGCACTGATCGATCTGCCCGGCTTCGACCTGACCGGCAAGGCCAGCCTGTTTGCTGCGTGCAGGCTCTCCGACATGAAGATGGGGCAGATGGTGACGTTCGAACTGCCCGCCGACCAGGCGCGCTTTGAACGCCTGTTCACGCCCGACTGAACGCCACCCCATGCAGGAACACGACAACCAGATCCTGGTGCCGCCAAGCTTCATGGCCGTGTACACCGACACACGCGGCCGCCTGCGCGAGAGCGCCGATGTGGTGCGCGCCCGCTACGAACTGTGCGAAGACCTGGCGGGCCACCTGGTGGAAAAGGCGCAAATTCTGTACCACGTGCAGGCGCCGTCCGAAAAAGAAATCCTGCAGCGCATGCACGCCGGGTTGTGCACGCCCGAGTCGGCCATGGCACCAGGCGAAGCGACATGGATCGTCAGCCGTCTGGCAGAGTTGTTGCAGTGGCAGTGCCCTGAGCTGCCTGCCACTGCGCCCTGAAATCACCAAATATGTGAGCGCCCAGCGCTTGTATTCATTGGTCTTCAGATAGTTTTATATCTGAAAGTACCGACAACAAAGCGCAATGCGCTCCTCTTTATGTAGCTAACCGCCCGTCACCGGCGGGAAGAATGCCACCTCGGCACCGTCGTGCAGTACGGCGGATTCGTCGCTCAGCACCTGGTTCAGCGCCATGCGCACGGCCTTGCCAGGGGCCAGGCTGGCGGCGTGGGCCGCGCTACGGGCGATGAGTTCGGTGCGCAGTGCGCCCAGGGTGGTGGCGGTAGTTTCCAACGTTTCGCTGCCCTGGCCGATGGCCTCGCGGATGGAGGCGAAATAGCGCACGGTGATCCTTTTCATCGCCGGACCGCCCCCCGATGAAAAGCGGCCCCTTTGGGAGGCATCACCCCCCCGAAGTGGCGGGTGTGGGGGTCATTTTTCATGACAGCATCTCCGCAAACGAATAGAAGCGCACCGTGTCGCCGCGTGCAATGGTCTGGCCGGGCGGGTTGTCGACCACGCCATCGCCCCAGACGGTCGAGGTCAGTACGCCCGAGCCCTGGTTGGTGAACAGGTCCAGCGCGCCCGCAGCGTTGTAGCGCACGCGCAGGAACTCGCGGCGCTTGTCGGCCTTGGGCCAGTCGAAATCGGCGCGGGCCGCAATGCCACGGGGCGCCACATCACGCACGCCCTGCAAGCGCAGCAGAAAAGGCCGCACCAGGATGGCAAAGGTGATGAAGCTGGCCACCGGGTTGCCCGGCAGGCCCAGAAAGTGTGCCTGCCCCACACGGCCATATGCAAAGGGTTTGCCGGGCTTGATCGCGATCTGCCACAGATCGAGCTGCCCCAGGGCCTGCACGGCGGGCTTGATGTGGTCTTCCTCGCCCACCGACACGCCGCCGCTGGTCAGGATCACATCATGGTCCTGGCTGGCTGCGCGCAGTGCGTCCTGGGTGGCGCCGAGCCGGTCGGGCACGATACCCATGTCAGTGACCTCGCAGCCCATGCGCTGCAGCAGGGCGTGCAGAAAGAAACGGTTGCTGTTGTAGATGGCGCCGGGCGGAAGCTGCTCGGGCGCTACCTCGCCGGGCATGGCCAGTTCGTCGCCGGTGGAGAACAGCGCCACACGCGGGCGGCGCGCCACGGGCAGCTCGGCCACGCCAATGCTGGCCGCCAGGCCCAGTGCGGCAGGGGTCAGGCGCGCACCGGCCTGCAGCACCACGGAGCCGCGGGTGATGTTTTCCCCCGCGAGGCGGATGTTCTGGCCCGCGCGGGGCGTGGCCTGCACGCGCACATGGCCATCGCCCTCGGCGCTGCATTCTTCCTGCATGACCACGGCATCGGCCCCCTCGGGCACCGGGGCGCCGGTAAAGATGCGCGCTGCCGTGCCGGGCTGCAGCGGCGTCCCGACTCGGCCCGCCGGGATGCGCTGCGAAACCGGCAGCACCGTGCCGGGTTGGGGCACGTCCGCGCAGCGCAGTGCATAGCCGTCCATGGCGCTGTTGTCGAGCGGCGGCACCTGCAGGGCCGACACCAGGTCGTGCGCCAGCACCCGGCCATCGGCATCGAAGGTACGCATGGTGTCCACGCCCGGCAAAGGCAGCGCCTGTGCGAGCAGGCGGGCCAGGGCGTCGTCCAGCGGCATCAGGGGGGCGCGGGGCGGCGTCACAGCAGGCCTCCGTGCAGTTCCCAGTCGTATTCGAAGCGATCGGCCTGCGCCAGCAGCCACTGGGCGACCAGCTCGGGATGGTTCAGGTCCAGCACCGGCAGTTGCGTGGGGGCGGGCAGCTGCTCGGGGGTGTCGGTGGCGATGGCGACCACAAAGTCATCCTCGGGATAGCGCACGGGGCGGGCTTCCTGGTCTGCCGTCGGTGCACGCCAGACCTCGAGCTTGAGGATGTCGCTTTCCTTGAAGCCCTCCACCAGCACCCAGTCCACGCCCTCGTACAGTTCGGCCAGCAGGTGGTGCACGCTGAGCTGGGCCGGCTGCTCGAACTCGCGCACCAGCGCCAGGCGCCGGTCCGAGGCGATGACCACCTCGAAGGCCCCGGCTTCGCGGTGGCGGTAGGAGTCCTTGCCGGGATGGTCGATGTCGAAGCGGTGGTGGGCATGCTTGACCACCGAGACCCGCTGCCCTTGCTGGCGCAGCAGGGGGATGAGCTGCTCGATCAGGGTTGTCTTGCCACAGCCAGAAAAACCGGCAAAGCCTGCCACTTTCATCCGCACGTCCTTTTGCTATATTTTAAATAGCTGTTAGCGCTTATCCATCAAGCGTTTGAGTGCATTTTTACTTGCAATGCTGCTCGATATAGGCCTTGACCTGCGCGACATCGGCCGCCATGACCTGCACGCGGCGGGGCAGATTTTCGATGCCGACAAACTTGGCCGGGCACTCGGGCGGGTGGCCCAGCGCTTCGACAATGGTGTCGGCAAACTTGATGGGCAGGGCCGTTTCCAGCACGATCATGGGCACCGCACTGTTGCCGCGGTGCTCGCGCGCCACCTTCACGCCGTCGGCGGTGTGGGTGTCAATGGTGACGCCAAAGCGTGCATGGGTATCGCGGATGGTTGCCAGGCGGTCGGCGTGGGTGCTCTTGCCGCTGACAAAGCCGTATTTTTGCGCGGCATTGGCAAAGACCGGGTCCCCGCTCAGATCGAACCGGCCGTTGTGCGCCAACGCATCGCCAAACAAGGCTTTGGTGCGCGCACCGTCGCGGCCCAGCAGGTCGAACACAAAGCGTTCGAAATTGCTGGCCTTGCTGATGTCCATCGAGGGGCTCGACGTTTCGTGCGTATCGGCACTGCTGCGCACGCGGTACACGCCGGTGCGGAAGAACTCGTCGAGCACGTCGTTCTCGTTGGTGGCCACTACCAGCTTGTCGATGGGCAGACCCATGCTGCGCGCCACATGGCCAGCGCAGACGTTGCCGAAGTTGCCCGACGGCACAGTGAAGCTCACCTTCTGGTCATTCGTCTCGGTGGCCTGCACGTAGCCAGCAAAGTAGTACACCACCTGCGCCAGCAGGCGCGCCCAGTTGATGGAATTGACGGTGCCGATCTTGTACTGGCGCTTGAACTCCAGGTCGTTGCTGACGGCCTTGACGATGTCCTGGCAGTCGTCGAACACGCCTTCGATGGCGATGTTGTGGATGTTCTCGTCCTGCAGGCTGAACATCTGCGCCTGCTGGAACGCGCTCATGCGACCGTGCGGGCTGGTCATGAAGACGCGCACGCCCTCTTTGCCGCGCATGGCGTATTCGGCCGCGCTGCCGGTGTCGCCGGAAGTCGCCCCCAGGATGTTGAGTGTTTCGCCCCGGCGCCCCAGTTCGTACTCGAACAGGTTGCCCAGCAGCTGCATGGCCATGTCCTTGAAGGCCAGCGTGGGGCCGTTGGACAGGGCCTCCAACCACAGGCCGTCTTCCAGGTGGCGCAGCGGCACGATCTCGCCGGTGCCAAACACCTCGGCGGTGTACGTCTTCTCGCACAGGCGCTTGAGGTCGGCGGCAGGAATGTCGTCGATGTAGAGCGAAAGGATCTGGAACGCCAGCTCGGCGTAGCCCTGCTCGTGGTAGGCGGTGCGCAGGCGCGTGAGCATCGCATCATCCACCTGCGGGTAGTGCTCGGGCAGGTACAGGCCGCCGTCGGGCGCCAGGCCTTCGAGCAGGATGTCGCAAAAATGCTTGCGTTCGGCGTGGCCGCGCGTGGAGAGGTACAGCATGGCGGTCTCGTCCTGTAAGAGGGGGGTTAGTTCAGCTCTTCCTTGCGGATGCGCGTGATGGGGGCCAGCACCGTGGGCAGTTGCTGCATCTGGGCGATGGCTTCGTTCATGGTGCCTTCGCGCGTGTCGTGCGTGAGGATGATGAGGTCGGTCTGCGTGGAACCCTCACCACCCACCTCGTCGGCCTCGCGCTGCAGCAGGGCGTCGATGCTGATGCCGGCGTCGGCCAGGATGCCGGTGACCCGGGCCAGCACGCCGGCCTGGTCGGCCACGCGCAGGCGCAGGTAGTAGCTGGTCACCACTTCGCTCATGGGCAACACGGGCAGCGCGCCCATGGCGTCCTGCAGGGTGTGCGGCTGGAAGGCCAGGTGCGGCACGCGGTGGTGCGGGTCGGCGGTGTGCAGACGGGTGATGTCCACCAGATCGGCAATCACCGCGCTGGCCGTGGGCTCGCTGCCCGCGCCCTTGCCGTAGTACAGCGTGGCACCCACAGCATCGCCCTGCACCAGCACGGCATTCATGGCACCTTCGACGTTGGCGATCAGGCGCTTGGAGGGCACCAGGCTCGGGTGCACGCGCAGTTCCACACCCTTGTCGGCGCGCTTGGTGATGCCCAGCAGCTTGATGCGGTAGCCCAGTTGCTCGGCGTACTTGATGTCGGCGGCGCCCAGCTGGGTGATGCCTTCCACATAGGCCTTGTCGAACTGGACCGGAATGCCGAAGGCGATGGCCGACATGATGGTGGCCTTGTGCGCGGCGTCCACGCCCTCGATGTCGAAGGTGGGGTCGGCCTCGGCGTAGCCCAGGCGCTGGGCTTCCTTGAGCACCACGTCAAAGTCCAGGCCCTTGTCGCGCATCTCGGACAGGATGAAGTTGGTGGTGCCGTTGATGATGCCGGCGATCCACTGGATGCGGTTGGCCGTGAGGCCTTCGCGCAGCGCCTTGATGATCGGGATGCCCCCGGCCACAGCAGCCTCGAAGGCCACCATCACGCCCTTGGCCGACGCTGCGGCGAAGATTTCGCTGCCATGCACGGCCAGCAAGGCCTTGTTGGCCGTGACCACATGCTTGCCCGCGGCAATGGCTTCCATCACCAGTTGCTTGGCAATGCCGTAGCCCCCGATCAGCTCGATGACGATATCGATCTCGGGGTTGGCAATGACGGCGCGCGCGTCATTCACCACCTGCACGCCCGCGCCCACCACGCTGCGGGCACGCTCCACGTCCAGATCGGCCACCATGGTGATCTCGATGCCCCGGCCCGCGCGGCGGCTGATCTCGTCCTGATTGCGCTGCAACACATTGAACACGCCGCTGCCGACGGTGCCGATGCCCAGAAGGCCTACTTGGATGGGTTTCATCAGAAAACTTTCGGTAAAAAAATGCCTCTAGCGCCCATGCATCAAGCGCCAAAAGCTACAAAAACAATAGCGTCAAGCCTTGGCGTAGCGCTGCCGGTACTGGGCCAGGAAGCCTGCCAACCGGCCGATGGCCTCGCGCAGATCGTCTTCGTGCGGCAGGAAGACGATGCGGAAATGCTGGTTGTCGGGGTAGTTGAAGCCCGAGCCCTGCACCAGCATCACGCGCGTGGCGCGCAGCACCTCCATGAAGAACTGGCGGTCGTCCTCGATGGGGTACATCTCGGGATCGAGGCGCGGAAACATGTACAGCGCCGCCTGGGGCTTGACGCAGGTCACGCCCGGAATCTTCGAAATCAGCTCGTAGGCCAGGTCACGCTGGCGACGCAGGCGTCCGCCTTCCTTGACGAGGTCATTGATGCTCTGGTAACCGCCCAACGCCGTCTGGATGGCCCACTGCCCCGGCACGTTGGAGCCGAGCTTGAGGTTGGCCAGCATGTTCAGCCCCTCGATGTAGTCGCGTGCGGCCCGCTTGTCGCCCGAGACCACCATCCAGCCCGCGCGAAAACCGCAGGAACGGTAGGCCTTGGACAGGGAGTTGAAGGTGAGCGTGAGCACGTCGGTGGACAGGCTGGCCATGGCCGTATGCTTTACGCCGTCGTACAGCACCTTGTCGTACACCTCGTCCACCAGCAGCACCAGGTCATGCTCGCGCGCCAGTTGCACAATGCCGCGCAGGAGCGCGTCGGAATACAGCGCGCCCGTGGGGTTGTTGGGGTTGATGACGACGATGCCGCGCGTGCGCGGCGTGATCTTGGCGCGCATGTCCTCCAGGCTGGGCATCCAGCCGTTGGCTTCGTCGCACACATAGTGCACCGGCACGCCGCCCGAGAGGCTGGTGGCCGCCGTCCACAGCGGGTAGTCGGGCGCGGGCAGCAGCAGCTCGTCGCCGTCGTTGAGCAGCGCCTGCGTCGCCATGACGATCAGCTCGCTGGCGCCGTTGCCCAGGTAGATGTCGTCCAGCGTGACGCCCGCAATGCCCTGCTGCTGCGTGTAGTGCATGACGGCCTTGCGCGCTGCAAAGATGCCCTTGCTGTCGGAGTAGCCGGCCGAGTCGGGCAGGTTGCGCGCCATGTCCTGCACCACCTCCTCGGGCGGATCGAAGCCGAACGGCGCCATGTTGCCGATGTTGAGCTTGATGATCTTCTGGCCCTCGTCCTCCATCTGCCGCGCCGCGTCCACGATGGGGCCGCGTACATCGTAGAGAACATTGTTGAGTTTGCTGGACTTGAGAACGGTTTTCATGCGCGGTCGTGGTGCAATGGCAAAGGCCCGCAGCCGACAGGGCTTGCGGTGAAACCTATAATTTGACCACAGTTCCACACCCCGCCTCAGGCCGCCCGGCCGCTTTGCGCACCCCGCCCCACCCATGAAATTCCAGCCCGACCGATTCGACGCCCACAGCATCACTGGTTACGGCCCCGGCTGGATCAGCGTGGGGGCCGAGAAGATCCATTCCAGCATCATCCTCAGCTCCCGCGGGCTGCGCCTGCCCTGGCCCTGCACGCAGTTTGAAGCCCTGTCCGTGGAACACTTCAAAGAACTGGCGCAACTCGATGCCGAAGTGCTGCTGCTGGGCAGCGGAAGCCGGTTGCGCTTTGTCCCACCCGCCTGGCTGCAACCTCTGATGACCCGGCGCATCGGCGTGGAAACCATGGACACTGCCGCCGCCTGCCGCACCTACAACATCCTTGCGGGCGAGGGTCGCCACGTGCTGGCGGCACTGATTCTTGATACCCCTGCTTACCAGTCCACAACCCCTGTTTCAGGTTAAAATGCAAGGTTGCAGCCGGTAGAGCCCAATAAGAAGAACATGCGCGCACTACCGGTTTTTCAACGACCTCATCCTGAGAGAACGAAGACATATGGCGATCGTTGTCAACAAACCCCTCCCGGAATTCGAAGCCAATGCGACCAACGGGGTCAAGGTTTCCAACACTTCCCACAACGGTCAGGTCCTGATCCTGTACTTCTACCCCAAGGACAACACCCCGGGCTGCACCACAGAGGCCATGCAGTTCCGCGACAAGTACAAGGATTTCGTCAAGGCAGGCGCTGCGGTGTTTGGCGTCTCGCGCGACAACATGAAGTCGCACGATGAGTTCAAGGAAAAACTCGAACTCCCGTTCGAGCTGATTGCCGACACCGAAGAGAAAATGTGCCACATGTTCGGCGTTGTCAAGAACAAGATCATGTACGGCAAGAAGGTCAAGGGCATCGAGCGCAGCACCTTCCTCATCGGCCCCGATGGCCTGGTGGCCTTCGAATGGCGTGGCCTCAAGGTGCCCGGTCACGTCGAAGAAGTGCTCAAGGCAGTCAAGTCCATCAAAGCCCTGAAAAAGGCGGCCTGACGCAGCGCCCGGCACCATCGCGGCAGTGTCAATACTGCCGTGCATAATGGTCCCATGCCGCTGCCCATCGCAACGCCCGTTCACTCCCCAAAGGCCGCCTTGGTTTCCAGGCGGCTTTTTGCTTTCTAGACCGATCCGATCCAAGGCCTTTCGCACCATGCCCCTGCCCCCCGCTCCCTCCAGGCGCGCCGCCCTTCTGGCCCCCGAAGCGTTTTCAGCCCCGAGCAACACCGCTGCAGCCGCTTCCAAGGCACGCAAAGCCCCGCAGCGCAAAGCCGACACCCCTGCACCACCGGCCGCTGCTCCCGCATCCCGCACTCGGCACCCCGCCACCGCCCCATCAGCCCCTGAAACCCAGACCCGCGCCACCGAGGCGGCTGTTGCGCCAACGCCCGCCATGGTGACCGCAAAACCGGCTGCCGCGCGCAGCCGCAAGGCGCGTGGCACAGGCCCGGCCAAGCTGTTCGTGCTGGACACCAATGTGCTCCTGCACGACCCGACCAGCCTGTTCCGTTTCGAGGAACACGACATCTATCTGCCGATGATCGTGCTCGAAGAACTCGATGCCCACAAGAAAGGCATGACCGAGGTGGCGCGCAACGGCCGCCAGGTCAGCCGCGCGCTGGACGCCCTGGCCGGCGCACAGGGCGCCGATATCGGCAAGGGCCTCAAGCTCGACTCCACGGGCCAGCGCGCGGCCGGTGGCTGCCTGTTCTTCCAGACTTCGACACTGGAATACCAACTCCCCACCAGCCTTCCCCAAGGCAAGGCAGACAACCAGATCCTGGGAGTGGTGGCAGCGCTGCGCACGCAGCATGCCCCGCGCGAAGTGGTACTGGTGTCCAAGGACATCAACATGCGCGTCAAGGCGCGGGCCCTGGGCCTGCCAGCCGAGGACTACCAGAACGACAAGGCACTGGAAGACGGTGACCTGCTCTATTCCGGCGCACTGCAGCTGCCGCCCGACTTCTGGAACCGCAACGGCAAATCGGTGGAAAGCTGGCAGAGTGGCGCGCACACGTTCTACCGCATCAGCGGCCCGATCGTGCCGCAGCTGATGATCAACCAGTTCGTCTATTTCGAGGCACCGGGCGAGCCCAGCCTGTACGCACGCGTGAGCGAAATCCGCGACAAGACGGCCGTGCTCAAGACACTCAAGGACTACGGCCACGCCAAGAATGCGGTGTGGGGCGTGACCACGCGCAACCGCGAGCAGAATTTCGCCATCAACCTGCTGATGGACCCCGAGGTCGATTTCGTCACCCTGGCGGGCACGGCAGGCACGGGCAAGACCTTGATGGCGCTGGCAGCAGGCCTCACACAGGTGCTGGACGACCGACGCTACACCGAGATCATCATGACCCGCGCGACGGTGAGCGTGGGCGAGGACATTGGCTTCCTGCCCGGCACCGAGGAAGAAAAGATGGGCCCGTGGATGGGTGCGCTGGACGACAACCTCGAATTCCTCGCCAAGGGCGACGGCGGCAATGCCGGTGAATGGGGGCGCGCCGCCACCAATGAGCTGATCCGCAGCCGCATCAAGATCAAGAGCATGAACTTCATGCGCGGGCGCACGTTCATGAACAAGTACGTCATCATCGACGAGGCCCAAAACCTCACGCCCAAGCAAATGAAAACGCTGATCACGCGCGCCGGGCCGGGCACCAAAATCATCTGCATGGGTAACCTGGCGCAGATCGACACCCCCTATCTCACCGAGGGATCGTCCGGCCTGACCTTTGCCGTGGATCGCTTCAAGGGCTGGCCGCACAGCGGCCACATCACCCTGGCCCGCGGCGAACGCTCGCGACTGGCGGATTTCGCCAGCGAGGTGCTGTAGGCGCGCACCGGCTCTGGCCCGGCGCGCTCCCCGCAGACGGCCTGCGACACCCCTGGTGTCGCAGGCCGTTTTGCGTGCTGCTGAACGCTACTGACGCCTCGCTGTCAGGAGCCCCTAACGCAGCAGGCTGGCCTGCAGATTCCCCAACACCATCATGGCGACCTGCAACAGCACCAGCAACACCAGGGGCGAGAGGTCAATCCCGCCGACCAGTGGAATGAGGCGCCGCACAGGCCGCAGCAGCGGCTCACACAAGCGTCCGATCACATCGGACACCGGCGACCGGGTCTGTACCCAGGACAGCACGGCATACACGATCAACAGGCCAATCAGGCCCGTGATGGCCACCCTGACCACGCCGAACAGCGCCAGGCCGGGTAGCCACTGCCACCCAGCACCCGCGCCCAGCAAAAGCCACAGCACGCCGTACTGGGCCAGTTCCACAAGCACCGCAGCCAGCAGACTGGCCCAGTCCCAGCGGCCTGCGGTCGGCAACACCCGGCGCAGCGGCAGCACCATCCAGTCGCTGAAGGCAAACACCAGCCGCCCGACCGGGTTGCCGAAGGGCACACGCTGCCACTGCATGTAGATGCGCAGCAGACAGGCACCGCACAGGAGCCCGGCCACGACATCCAGCAAAAAAGAAACAATCTGATAGAGCATTGAACGGAGACACCCTTGGTCGCACTGCGGCATGGGATGATAGCCTTATCGATTCTCGTACCCGTCCATGTCGCAGCCCCTTACCCTGACCAGCCTGCCACTTTTCCCGCTTGCCTCCCTGCTCTTTCCGGGCGGGATGCTGGCCTTGCGCGTGTTTGAAGTGCGCTACCTCGACATGGTGCGCAAATGCCACCAGGCAGGGGCGCCCTTTGGCATCGTCGGCTTGCGCAGCGGCCAGGAGGTCCGTCGTGCCGGGGCTCCGGCAGAGCAACTGTATGAAGTGGGCACCCTCGCAACCATCGAAGAATTGCAGAGTCCGCAGCCTGGATTGATCCAGCTGCTATGCCGAGGCGACCAGCGTTTTCGCATCGTCCAGAGCCGTCTGCTCCCCCACCGACTCTGGGTGGCCGACGTGGAAATGCTGGTGGCAGACCTGCCTGTTTCCGTGCCGGAACACCTTGCTGCGACCACACGCACGCTGGAACAGGTGCTGGCCTCGCTGCGCGAACGCGATCCCACCAGCCCTGCAGCCATCGCACCCACGGGTGCGCAACTCGACGACTGCGGCTGGGTCGCCAACCGCTGGTGCGAACTGCTGCCGGTTCCACTGGAACTCAAACAGCGGCTGATGCAGCTCGACAACCCACT
The DNA here is from genome assembly GCA_026647025.1 of Giesbergeria sp. Classification (GTDB taxonomy): domain Bacteria; phylum Pseudomonadota; class Gammaproteobacteria; order Burkholderiales; family Burkholderiaceae_C; genus Simplicispira. The sequence continues at coordinate 46,363 of JAPKHH010000007.1, read as the reverse complement.
CGTGCGGCTGGAACTGGTGGGCGACGTGCTGGAGCGCACCGGCATTGCCCCTTTGTGACACACCGATGGCTCCGCAACGCACCTTGCTGAACCGCATTCTGGAATGGCCCCGCGCCGCCAAGCGCCTGTTCGTCGTGGCCATGGACACCGGCATGGGCCTGCTGGCCATGTGGCTGGCTTTTACCCTGCGCCTGGAGGCATTGCACAGGCCCGAAGGCATGCAGTGGCTGGTGTACGCCCTGGGCCCGGCGCTGGCTTTTCCGATCTTCGTCAACCTGGGGCTGTACCGCGCCATCTTCCGCTATACCGGCATCCAGGCCCTCATCACCACCGGCAAGGCCGTGGCGCTATATGGCGTACTGCTGCTGACCATCCTGCTGCTGGCCCAGTGGGAAGGGGTACCCCGCAGCGTAGGGGCGTTGCAACCACTGATCTTCCTGCTGCTCGTGGGATCCAGCCGCGCGCTGGGGTGGCTGTGGCTTGCCGGGCGGCCCGGCAAGACGTCACAGCGCCTGCTGATCTACGGCGCTGGCAGTGCCGGCGCGCAAACAGCTGCCGGACTGATCGGCATGCACCAATACGTGCTGCAAGGCTTTGTGGACGACGATGCGGCCAAGATCGGGCGCAGCATCAATGGCGTGCGGGTATACGCGCCACTGGCCCTGCCCGAGGTGGTGCAGCGCCTGGACGTGACGGACGTTCTGCTGGCCATCCCCAGCTCGACACGCCAGCGCAGGCGCGAGATCATTGAAAGCCTGCACGATCTGCCCGTGCGCATCCGCACCCTGCCGGGTCTGTCCGACCTGGCCAGTGGGCGTGTCACGGTGGCCGATTTCCAGGACCTGGACATCGAGGACCTGGTGGGCCGCGAACCCGTGGCCCCCCTGCCCGGTCTGCTGGGCCAGAACCTGTCAGGCCAGGTGGTAATGGTGACGGGCGCTGGTGGCAGCATTGGCAGCGAACTGTGCCGCCAGATCGTGCGCGAAGGGCCTGCCCGTCTGCTGCTGGTCGATCACAGCGAATTTGCCCTCTACCGCATCCACCACGAGCTGCAGACGCTGTACGCGCAAGGCGCCCATGGCTGCGCACTGGAGCCTCTGCTGGCCAGCGTGGGCGACGCCCGGCGCATGGCCGATATCTGCCGCGCCCACCGCCCAGGCTCCATCTACCATGCGGCTGCCTACAAACATGTCCCCATGGTCGAGGCCAACGCAGGCGAGGGCATTCTGAACAATGTCTTCGGCACGCTGAACATGGTGCGCATGGCTCTGGAACATGGGGCGCAGCATTTTGTTCTGGTGTCCACCGACAAGGCGGTGCGCCCCACCAACATCATGGGTGCCAGCAAGCGCGTGGCCGAAATGATCCTGCAGGCCATCGCCGCGTCCAGCCAGGCCCCCTTTGACGCAGCCGCCGTACCTCCATGGCGCTGTCCTACCCGCTTTTCCATGGTGCGCTTTGGCAACGTGCTGGGATCGAGCGGCAGCGTGATCCCGCTGTTTCGCCGCCAGATCGCCGCGGGCGGCCCGGTTACCGTCACGCATCCGGACGTCACGCGCTACTTCATGACCATCCCCGAGGCCGCACAACTGGTGCTGCAGGCGGGCACCATGGCCGAGGGTGGCGACCTGTTCCTGCTCGACATGGGCGAGCCCATTCGTATCGTGGACCTCGCCCATCGGATGGTGGCACTCGCAGGCCTGACCATACGCGACGAGCAGCACCCCGGCGGCGACATCGCCATCGCATTCACCGGCCTGCGACCCGGTGAAAAGCTGTACGAGGAGTTGCTGATCGGCGACCATCCGATGCCCACCGCGCACCCGCGCATTCTGCGGGCGCGTGAGGAGCACATGCCGTGGGATGGCATGCAAGCCACGCTGCGGGCCCTGCAGTCTGCAGCCCTCTCAGATGACACTGACACCATCAAGCGGCTGCTCCAACAGCTGGTACCAGGCTACCAGCCGGGTCTTGCACCCGCCCCATGAAAGCGGGTTTGCTGCGCGCCACGCTCACACTGCTGACCGGCAGTGTGCTGGCCCATGCCCTGCCCTTGTTGCTGGGCCCGCTCCTCACACGCCTGTATACGCCGCAGGATTTCGGCCAGTTCGCCCTGCTCTGGGCGGTGGCTACCAACCTGGCCGTGGTGGGCTGTGCACGCTACGAATTTGCGCTGCCGCTCGAGAAATCGCCCGGGCGCGCTTCGGTGCTGATGGCCTTGTGTGCTCACCTGCTGCTGGCCATGACAGCGACATCCGTCGCCATTGCCGCAGTGCTCGTGCTCTGGCAAGGCACGCCCGTGGCCTGGCTGCTGCCGCTGGCGGTGCTGGCCGGAGGCACCACCCAATGGCTGACCCTGTGGGCCACCCGCTCACAGCGCTTCGGACTGCTGTCCATGGCACGCCTGGTGCAGCAGGGTGGCGGCGCCGTGCTTCAGGTGCTGCTGGGTCTGTTCCAGGCGGGCGCCGTGGGGCTGCTGATCGGCCCCATCGTGGCTGGACTGGGCGCCGCCGGCCTGCTGGCCAGACCGGCACCCCACGGCGGCTGGCCACAGCTCTGGCGCCAGCCACTAAAGCGCCTGAAATCCATGGCCCTGCACCACCGTGACTTCCCGCTGTACAACACGCCACACGCCTTTGTCGGCGCACTCCAGGACACACTGGCCCTGGTGCTCATCGCTGCATGGGCGGGCGATGCTGCAGCTGGCTTCTGGGCACTTGCGCTGCGCTACCTCAAAGCCCCTGCCACCTTGCTGGGCGGTGCGCTGTCGCAGGCGCTCTACCCCATGCTGCTGCAAGCGGACAGTGCCACCAAGGCACGGGCGCTGGTGCGGCGCAGCATGCTGGCCCTGGCCGCGTTGGCCGCCCCCATGGCCACGGTGCTGCTGCTGTGGGGGCCGGCCCTGTTTCGCCCTCTCTTTGGCACCCAGTGGGACGGTGCAGGCGCACTGGCCCGTGGCCTGAGTCTGTACATCGCCCTGCATTTCATCGCTTCACCGCTGTCGGTCGTCACGCTGGCGTGGCGGGCACAGCCCTGGGCACTGCGGCTGGCATTGGCCGGGCAGGTGGTGTTTTTTGCCGGCCTCGGATCCGGGCTGTACTGGGGCGGGGTCGAAGGTGCCGCCTGGGGCGTATCGGCGGCCATGCTGGCGTATTTCGCCTATTATTTCTGGGCGCTTGCGCACTGGAGAGAAATCCCCCATGAGAGTCTTGCTTAACCGCTGGCGCCGCTGGCTCTGGCGGCAGCTTTTCTACCGAATGATTTTTGGCGAACGTGGCTCCCAGGGCCAAGCCTTGCGACACACGCGCATCGCCCCAAGTACCTGCATCGAGGGCGAGGCCGGACTGGAACTCGCCGACCATGTGTTCATCGGCCAGTTCAATTTCCTTGACGCATCCGCAGGACTCCACATTGGCGAAGGGGTGCAGATCACCAATTTTGTCAGTATCGTCACCCACAGCTCCCATCGCAGCATCCGCTTGCTGGGCCGTAGCTACGCCCACCATGCCGGCGTAAAGCCCGGCTACGTGCACGCACCGGTCGAGATCGGCCCCTACAGTTTTATCGGACCGCACAGCGTGGTCGAAGCGGGCAGCCGCATTGGCCGGGGTGTCGTCGTCTGCGCGCACACCCGGGTGCGCGGCGAAGTGCCCGACTTTGCCATCGTTGCCGGCTCGCCTGCCCGCACGATCGGGGATGTTCGCACCGGCGACGCCCGCCTGCTCGAACAGTACCCGGAACTGGCGGAGCATTACTGCACCTGGGCTGGCGAACGCCCCCACCCTTCCAGCGGAATCCGCCACTGAAATGCCTCCTCACCTGTGCCTGCTGGGCGACGCCAACAGCCCCCATACCCGCCGCTGGGCGCTGGAGATGCGCGCACGCGGCTGGCGCGTCTCCCTCGTCACGGCGCGCCCCGAGCCGCTCGCCGATGTGGAGCAGCGCATCCTGCCGCCCGTGCGGCGCCAGACCGATTGGCTGCTGCGCACAGGCGCGGCGCGCCGCCATGTGCGCGATTTGGCGCCCGACATCGTGCACGCGCACTACCTCACCTCCTACGGCTACCTGGCTGCGCGCTGCGGTCGCCATCCCCTGGTGATGACGGCCTGGGGCAGCGACCTGCTCATCACGCCGCACACCCATCCCTGGATGCACTGGCTCACGGGCTGGATCCTGCGCCGCGCTGACCTCATCACCGGCGACTCGGCCAGCCTCGTCGAGGCCGCGCGACAGTACCGCCCGCGTGCCCCGGTGCACGAGATCCACTGGGGCGTGGACCGCGCGCGCTTCGCACCCACCTCCTGGGAGCACAAGGATGGCCTGCACATCGTGAGCCTGCGCGCCTGGGAGCCCAACTACCAGATCGCCACGCTGATCGACGCCTTCGCCCTGCTGCGCCAGCAACTGTGCGGCGCACCGCTGCATCTGCACCTGCTGGGTGGCGGCTCGCTCGAACCGGCGCTGCGCGCCCAGGTACAGGCGCTGGGACTGGCGCAAAGCGTGGTATTCCATGGCCGCCTGGACGATGCGGGCATGGCCGCCGTGCTGGCACGCAGCAAAATCTCCGTCACCGTGCCCGCGAGCGACGCGACCTCCGTGGCCATGCTGGAAAGCATGGCCTGCGGCCTGGCCGTGGTGGCCAGCGACCTGCCCGCCAACCGGCAGTGGATCGACCCGGATCTATTGGTACCCGCGGGCGATGCGCCAGCGCTAGCCCAGGTGCTGCAGCGGCTCGCCAGCGACGATGCGCTGGCACGCCAGGCGGGCGAGCGCAATGCCGAGCGCATCGCGCTGGACGGCGACCGCAAGGCGCAGATGGACCACATGGACCGGCTGTACCGGGAGCTTCTGCCATGACCACCCCCGCCCCCCGCCTGCTCAGCGTGATCGCTCCTTGCCGCAACGAGGCTGCCTTCATCGACGCCTTTTGCGACTCGGTGCTGCGCCAGCAGTTGCCCGAGGGCTGGCGCATGGAGGTGCTGATCGCCGACGGCGAGAGCGACGACGGCACGCGCGCGCGCCTGCAGGAGCGCTGCGCGCACGACGCGCGGCTGGTGCTGGTGGACAACCCCGGCCGCATCGTCTCCACCGGGCTCAATGCTTGCATTGCACGCGCCCAGGGCGAAGTGGTTGCCCGGCTCGACATCCACACCCGGTTCGCCCTGGATTACCTGGCGCGCTGCATCGAAACATTGGCGCGCAGCGGTGCCGACAACGTGGGCGGCCCCTGGGTCGCACAGGGCACCGGCCCCATGGGCGAGGCCATCGCGGCGGCCTTCCAGTGCCGCTGGGTGGTGGGCGGCGCGCGCTCGCGCGACCAGGCCTACGAGGGCCTAGTCGACACCGTGTACCTGGGCTGCTGGCGGCGCGAGGCGTTCACGCGCTTCGGCCTGTTCGACGAGGCGCTGGTGCGCAACCAGGACGACGAGCACAACCTGCGCCTGCGCCGGGGGGGCGGACGCATCTGGCAGAGCGGCAGGATCCGCTCGATCTACCATCCGCGCGGCTCACTGCGCCACCTCTTCGCCCAGCAACAGCAGTACGGCTACTGGCGCCCCTTCGTGGTACGCAAGCACGGCCAGCCGGGCTCGCTGCGCCAACTGGTGCCCGCGCTGTTCGTCGCCGCGCTCCTCATGAGCGCACTGCTGCAGCCCTGGACGCCCTGGCCCGCCGCAACGCTGCTGGCACTGTATGGCGCCTACTTGGCGCTGGCGAGCATGGCGGCGGCACACACCGCCGGGGCCTGGCGCCTGCTGCCGCGCCTGCCCGTCGTAATCGCAGCCTTCCACCTGGGCTACGGCTGGGGCACCTGGCAAGGCTTGTGGGACGTGCTGCGCAAGCGCCCGCCAGCGCAACGCTTCGCGAGGATCACGCGATGAGCCCACCCGAGACGCACGCCGTGCAGGCACGCTACGCGCGGCGCGACAGCAGCGCCGACGCACAGCGCTACAGCCTGTACGCCAACGCGGCCGCCCTGCAGGCGCAACAGGAGCGCCTGCAGGGCATGGCACGGTTGTGGCGCGCGCACGGCTGGCACAGCCTGGCCGACAAGGCCCTGCTCGAAGTGGGCTGCGGCAGCGGAGGCAACCTGCTGGACCTGCTGCGCCTGGGCGCTACGCCCACGCAGTTGACCGGCATCGAGTTGCTGCCCGAGCGCGTCGCCGCCGCATGCGCGGTGCTGCCGAGCGGCGTGCAGCTCATCGAAGGCGACGCTTGCGCAGCACCCGTGGCGGACGCCAGCCAGCAGGCCGTGCTGGCCTTCACCGTATTCAGCTCGCTGCTCGACCCCGGCTACCGCCAGCAGTTCGCGCGCACGCTGTGGCGCTGGGTGGCGCCAGGCGGCGGTGTGCTGGTGTATGACTTTGTGGTGAACAACCCGCACAATCCCGATGTGCGCAAAGTCCCGCCCGCCGAGTTGCACACGCTGTTTCCCAACGCCAGGCTGCGCTCGCTGCGGCTCACCCTCGCGCCGCCTCTCGCGCGGCGCCTGCCAGCGGTGCTGATCGCCCCTGCCGCACGGCTGGCGCCTTTTTTACGTACGCACCGCCTGACCTGGGCGGTCAAACCCTTGTGAACGCTGCCCCATGAAAATCACCGTCGTCGGAACCGGATACGTGGGCTTGGTGACGGGCGCCTGCCTCGCGGAGATGGGCAACCAGGTGGTCTGCCTGGACCGCGACCCCGGGCGCATTGCCACCCTGCTGCGCGGCGAGCTGCCCATCCACGAACCTGGCCTGCTCGACATCATGCTGCGCAACACCCGCAGCGGGCGCCTGGCCTTCACGAGCGACGTGGACCATGCTGTGGCCCATGGCTATGTTCAGTTCATCGCCGTGGGTACGCCTGCGGGCGAAGACGGCTCGGCCGACCTGCAACATGTGCTTGCCGCCGCGCGCGCCATTGCCGTACGCATGCAGGAGCCCCGGCTCATCGTCAACAAGAGCACGGTGCCCGTGGGCACGGCGGACCGCGTGCGCGCGCTTGTCGCACAGGTGCTGCAGGCGCGCAGCCTGCCGGAGCTGACGTTCTCGGTGGCGTCCAACCCCGAATTCCTCAAGGAAGGTTCGGCCGTGCAGGACTTCATGCGCCCGGACCGCGTGGTGGTGGGCGCCGACGACCCCCAGGCAGCGCAGACGCTGCACCAGCTCTACGCGCCCTTCATGCGCAACCGCGACCGCCTGATCGTGATGGACGTACGCAGCGCCGAGTTCACCAAATACGCGGCCAACGCCATGCTGGCCACGCGCATCAGCTTCATGAACGAGCTGGCCCTGCTGGCCGAGAAACTGGGGGCCGACATCGAGCAGGTGCGCACCGGCATCGGCACCGACCCGCGCATCGGCACGCATTTCCTTTACGCGGGCACGGGCTACGGCGGATCGTGCTTTCCCAAGGATGTGAAGGCCCTGGTGTACACGGCCCGTGAGGCCGGGCAGGAGCTGACCATCCTGCAGGCCGTGCAGGCAGTGAACGAGCACCAGAAGCAGGTGCTCGTGGACAAGATCGTGGCCCGCTTCGGGGCCGACCTGCGCGGGCGGCGTTTTGCCCTGTGGGGCCTGGCCTTCAAGCCGGGCACGGACGACATGCGCGAGGCACCCAGCCTGACCATCATCACGCGCCTGCTGGCCCTGGGCGCCGAGGTCGCTGCCTACGACCCGGTGGCGCTGGCGCAGGCACGCAGCGTACTGGGCGCGCGGCCCGGCCTGCGCCTGCTGGACCACGCCCATGCCGTGCTCGAAGGCGCAGACGCACTCGTCATCGTGACCGAGTGGAAGGAATTCCGCAGCCCCGACTTTGCACACCTGGCACGCACACTACGCCAGCCTGTCGTGTTCGATGGCCGCAACCTTTTTGAACCCGCCGACATGCAGGCCCTGGGGCTGGAGTACCACGCCGTCGGACGCGGCACGCCCAGCACCCCACCTCTCCCTCATTGACGATGTCCGATACCACACCCCCATTTCTCCCCTTCGCCCGCCCCGACATCAGCGAAGCAGAAATTGCCGCCGTCACCCAGGCCCTGCGTTCGGGCTGGGTCACCACCGGGCCCAAGACCCGGGAATTCGAGCAGGCCTTTACCGACTACCTCGGTGGCAACGGCCTGCAATCCATCGCCGTCAACTCGGCCACTGCGGGCCTGCACCTGGCCCTGGAGGCCCTGGGTATCGGCCCGGGCGACGAGGTGATTGCCCCCACGCTGACCTTCACCGCTACCGTGGAAGTAGTGCGCTACCTGGGCGCCGACCCGGTGCTGGTGGATGTGGACCCGGTCACGCTGAACATCGACCCCGACGCCATCCGCGCCGCCATCACGCCCCGGACCAAGGCCATCATGCCGGTGCACTACGCGGGCCTGGCCTGCCGCATGGATGAAATCCTGGCCATCGCACACGAGCACGGCCTCAAGGTGGTGGAAGACGCCGCCCATGCCTTGCCCACCACCTGGAAGGGCCAGCTCGTGGGGCAGTTGCAGTCCGATGTGACGGTGTTCAGCTTCTACGCCAACAAAACCATTACCACCGGCGAAGGCGGCATGGCCGTGACGCGCCACCCCAAACTGGCCGAACGCATGCGTGTGATGCGCCTGCACGGCATGAGCCGGGACGCCTTCGACCGCTTCAGCGCCAAAACCCCGGCGTGGTACTACGAAATCGTGGCGCCCGGCTTCAAATACAACATGACCGACATCGCTGCGGCGATGGGCGTGGAGCAACTGGCACGGCTGCCGCAGTTCGTACAGCGCCGCCAGCACCTGGCGGCACGCTACCAGGCGCAACTGGCGGGCCTGCCGCTGGTGCTGCCCGCCGACGCCCCGGCGGGGGACGCGCATGCCTGGCACCTGTACGTCGTGCGGCTGGCGCCCGGGGTGCGGGCGGGGCGCGACGAGATCATCCAGGCGCTGTCTGACCGGGGCATTGGCACCAGCGTGCACTATGTGCCATTGCACCGCCAGCCCTACTGGCGCGACCGCTACCAGCTCACACCGGCCCGGTTTGCGCACGCAGAAGCCGCCTACCAGTGCATGCTCAGCCTGCCACTGTTCACGGCCATGCACGATACCGACCAGGACCGCGTGATTGGCGCGCTGCACGAACTGCTGGGCTAGGGCGATGAAACACCCCCAGGTGGCGCGCAGCGCCATGGAACACTGAGATGGGTAAACGCCTGTTCGACATCGCCTGTGCCGCCACGGCACTGCTGCTGCTGTGCCCGGTGCTGCTGGCCGTGGCGCTGTGGGTGCGCCTGGATTCGCCCGGGCCGGTGATCTTCCGACAGCAGCGCGTGGGGCGCGGGGGGCGCCTGTTCAGCATTTTCAAGTTCCGCACCATGCGTGTCGGCGCCGAGACCGTCGGCCTGCCGCTGACCGTGGGGGACGACACACGCATCACCCGGGCTGGCGCCTGGCTGCGCCGCTCCAAGGTGGACGAGTTGCCGCAACTCGTCAATGTGCTGTGGGGCGACATGAGCCTGGTCGGCCCCCGGCCCGAAGTACCGCGCTACGTGGCGCTGTACCCGGCCGACCTGCGCGAGACCGTGCTGAGCGTGCGCCCCGGGATCACCGACCTGGCCTCTCTGGCCTACCGCAACGAAAGCGCGCTGCTGGCGCACAGCGCAGACCCCGAGCGCACCTATGCCGAAGAAATACTACCCGCCAAGCTGCGTTATGCCAGCCAGTATGTGCACACACGCACCCTGTGGCTGGACCTGAAAATCCTGGTGCAAACCGCCTGGACTCTGCTGGGAAGGCGCGAGCCACCCCCGCCGCCTTTCCATAAGCCATAAAATCGACGGTTCGGCTGCTACCGGCCCTCCTTTTCACGCCCCGTATCCACGGCACCCCCATGTCTGAACAGAACCAAGCCCCCGCCCCCCAAGATGAAAACCAGCTCATCGCCGAGCGCCGCGAAAAGCTGCGCGCGCTGCGCGAGGCACAGGCCGAGGGCAAGGGCGTTGCTTTCCCCAACAATTTCAAACCTGCGCACCAGGCCACGGCGCTGCAGGATGCCTACGGCGCAAGCGCTGCCGAAGCCCTGGAGGCCACACCGGTCACCGCCAGCGTGGCCGGCCGCATGATGCTCAAGCGCGTCATGGGCAAGGCCAGCTTTGCCACCGTGCAGGACGCCACAGGCCGCATCCAGCTCTACATCACGCGCGATGCCCTGGGCGAAGATCTCTACGCCGCCTTCAAACACTGGGACCTGGGTGACATCGTGGGCGCCGAAGGCACGCTCATGAAGACCAAGACGGGGGAACTCTCGATCAAGGTCACCACCTTGCGCCTGCTGACCAAAAGCCTGCGGCCCATGCCCGATAAATTCCATGGCATCGCTGACCAAGAGGTGAAATACCGCCAGCGTTATGTTGACCTGATGACCGACGAGCAGGCCCGCAAACGCTTCGTGGCGCGCAGCAAGGCGGTGAGCAGCATTCGCGACTTCATGGTGCAGCACGACTTCCTGGAGGTCGAGACGCCCATGCTCCACCCCATTCCGGGCGGCGCCAACGCCAAGCCTTTTGTCACGCACCACAACGCGCTGGAGCAGGAAATGTACCTGCGCATCGCACCCGAGCTGTACCTCAAGCGCCTGCTGGTGGGGGGGTTCGAGCGCGTGTTCGAGATCAACCGCAACTTCCGCAACGAAGGCATCTCGGTGCGACACAACCCCGAGTTCACCATGATGGAGTTCTACGCGGCCTACTGGAACTACCAGGACCTGATGGGCTTTACGGAGCAGTTGGTGCGGGACGCCGCCCTCAAGGCGGTGGGCACGCTGGAGCTGTCCTACCAGGGCCGCGCCGTGGATCTGTCCCAGCCCTTTGCCCGCCTGACCATCCGCGAAGCCATCTTCCAGCACACCGAGGCCGGTGCCCATGTGGACGATGCCGCCTGGCTTGTCAGCGCGCTCAAAAAGCTGGGCATGAGCGAGGAGAAGAACAAGCTCTCCACCCGCAGCCTGGCCAGCCTGCAGGTGCTGTACTTTGAGGAAACGGTGGAAGACAAGCTGTGGCAGCCCACTTTCATCATGGAGCACCCCACCGAGATCTCGCCCCTGGCCCGCGCCAACGACGCGCGCCCCGAAGTGACCGAGCGCTTTGAGCTCTACATCACGGGCCGCGAATTTGGCAACGGTTTCTCCGAGCTGAATGACGCCGAGGACCAGGCCGCGCGCTTTCACGCCCAGGTGGCTGCCAAGGACAGCGGCGACGACGAGGCCATGTACTACGACCACGACTTCGTGCGCGCCCTTGAGTACGGCATGCCCCCGGCCGGTGGTTGCGGCATCGGCATTGACCGCCTGATGATGCTGCTGACCGACAGCCCCAGCATCCGCGATGTGATCCTGTTCCCTGCGCTGCGCCGCGAAGCGTAATGGCGCAAGGCACGGCGCTGTTCATTGACCCGGGCGTGGGCCACACATGCGACGCTCCTTGAAGTTCTATCTGCCCGAGTGGGCGCACGACTGGCTCGAAATCATCGTGCCCGGGCTGCAGATCCTGCTCATCCTGCTGGCGGCATGGCTGCTGCAGCACCTGCTGCGCCGCCTGGTGCGCCGTGCGGGCGCGCACTACCAGCTGCCCGCCGACATGCTGATGCTGTTCAACGGGGTGCTGCGCTGGGCCATTTTGCTCGGCACCACGCTGCTGGTACTGGAGCGCATGGGCGTCTCGGCCACCGTGCTGTGGACGGCGTTCACCAGCTTCGCCACCGTCGGCGCCGTGGCCTTCTTTGCCGCCTGGAGCGTGCTGTCCAACCTGTTTTGCGCGTTGCTGATTTTTGCGGTGGGTCCGTTCCGCGTGGGCGATGTGATCGAGGTGCTGGACACCGCCGACAAGGAAGGGGCGCGCGGTCGCGTCACCGACATCAACCTGCTGTACACCACGCTCGAAGACATTGCCCCCGGCACTGCGGGCACGCTGCTGCAGATTCCGAACACGCTGATTTTCCAGCGCATGGTGCGGCGCTGGAAACCCGGGCAGGAGGTCAAACCTGCCGAACCAGCCCAGGCCGCCCCAGACGCCGACAGCCCCCCGCCTGCCTGACAGCGCACACCGCCCTCCGGCGTACGCCCCGCCGTCAGGGCAGCATTTCCAGGGCCTGCTGGTAGGCGGGCTGGAACATCAGGTCGTCCCAGGCCTGCGGCAGGGTTTGCGGCAGCTGCGCCAGGCGGCGCGCCTCGCTGTCGGCGCTGGGCTGCCACTCCCCCTGCTCCAGTCGCTGCGCAAGGCCATCGAGCAACTCATCCACGGCGTGCCCGTCACCCAGGCTCTGGTTGCACAGCAGCACCAGGTCACACCCGGCCTGCAGCGCTGCAACGGCGGCATCGGTGTAGCTGACCAGCTGGCCATCGAGGCGGCGCGCGCCCTCCATGCTCAGGTCGTCGCTGAAAATGGCCCCATCAAAACCCAATTTTTCCCGCAGGATGTCCTGCAGCCATTTGCGCGAAAAACAGGCCGGGCGGCTGTCCACCCTGGGGTAGATCACATGCGCCGGCATGACGCTGGTGAGCGTGCTGCGCAGCCAGCCATAGGGCGCCGCATCGTCTTGCAGGATGGCCTTGAGACTGCGCCGGTCCACGGGGATTTCGGTGTGTGAATCGGCATGCACAAAACCATGGCCGGGAAAATGCTTGCCGCAATGCGCCATGCCCGCCTGCAGCAGACCGTGGGCCAGGCTTTTGGCCAGGAGCGTGACCACCCGCGGGTCGCTGTGAAAGGCGCGATCACCAATCACCGTGCTGCCCCCCCAGTCCAGATCGAGAATGGGCGTGAAGCTGAAATCCACCCCGCAGGAACGCAGCTCGCTGCCCAGCACATAGCCCGCCGCCGTGGCGGCATTGGTGGCGGCCAGCGCCCCGCTCCCAGGCCCGCCTTTGCCATCGCGCATCCACAGATCACCCAGCGTGCGCATGGGCGGCAGGTGGGTGAAACCGTCGCTGCGAAAGCGCTGCACGCGCCCGCCTTCATGGTCCACGCAGATCAGCAGGTCGTCACGCACCGCCTTGATGGCACTGGTCAGTGCCAGCAGCTGGGCGCGGTTCTCCCAGTTGCGGGCAAACAGGATCACGCCGCCGGTCAAGGGGTGGGCCAGACGGCGGCGGTCCACGGCCGACAGGGTGGTACCGGCGACGTCAAGAATGAGGGGTGCGTGTTCTGTCATGGTGCGAGGGGTTTGATTGCTATATATTTGATAGCTATTAGCGCTTGATAGATAAGCCCTAGAGGTCTATTTTTCTTCTTTTTCTACAACACAGAAACTGGCAGCATAGTCGGATTCATCGGTCACGCTCAGGTGGGCCGTGAGGCCCCGGGTGTCAAACCAGTCCTTCAGCGCACCGTGCAGCACGATGACGGGCTGGCCGCTGGGCAAGGTGCCCACCTCGCACAGCCGCCAGGTCATGGGCATGCGCATGCCCAGGCCAATGGCTTTGCTGAACGCCTCCTTGGCGGAAAAGCGTGTCGCCAGATAGCGCACGCCCCGCTCGGGCCAACGCGCACTGCGCGCGCGCCAGGTGGCCAGCTCGGCCGCAGTCAGCACTTTTTCGGCAAAACGGTCCCCATGGCGCGCAAGGCTGGCGCGGATGCGGCGCACATCACAGATGTCGGTGCCAATGCCGTAAATCATGGTTTTTTTGGAGGAAATTGGTCTCCAACGCTTATGTATCAAGCGCTGGCAGCTATCAATTCAGAAGTTTTCAAACCCCTTGTCTATGCAGGCCTGGTAGGCCTGCACCGTGGCGACGTAGCCCAGCTCCAGCGCATCGGCAATCAAGGCATGGCCAATGGACACTTCCAGCACCCCCGGTACGCCGCGCACAAAAACGGCCAGGTTGTCACGGTTGAGGTCATGCCCCGCGTTCACGCCCAGGCCCACATCCAGGGCCGCCTGGGCGGCGGCGCGGTAGCGTTCGAGTTGCAGGGCCTGCCGGTCGGTGCCCCAGGCCGCGGCATAGGGTTCGGTGTACAGCTCCACCCGGTCCGCACCCACCGCCCGGGCCTGCGCCATCTGTGCGGGCACCGGGTCCATGAACAGGCTCACGCGCACACCCAGCGCCCGGCATTCGGCTGTCAAAGGCGCCAGGCGGGCAGCATCCTGCGGAAAGCTCCAGCCATGGTCGCTGGTGAACTGGTCTTCGCTGTCGGGCACAAAGGTGGCCTGGTGCGGGCGCACCTGGCGGATGAAGTCCATCAGGTTCTGCGAGGGATTGCCCTCGATGTTGTATTCCCGATCGGGCCAGTCTTTCATGAGCTGGGCCAGTTCATGCACATCGCTGGCACGGATATGGCGTTCGTCGGGGCGCGGATGCACCGTGATGCCGTTGGCACCAGCCTGCAGGCACAGCCGGGCCGCGCGCAGCACACTGGGGATGCCCAGATGGCGCGTGTTGCGCACCAGCGCAACCTTGTTGACGTTGACCGACAGTGCGGTGCGGTGTCCGTGGGAAAGTGGATTCATAGGAACTTACGCAAGAGTGCGACAAGGAACAGCGCCCACCGTTGGCGCGATGGTGCACCACCAGCGCTCATAGTGATTGCATATCCATCATGAACTGGCGCGTGCGCAGCAACGGGCTGCCGCAATGGTATTGCAACAGGGTGCGCAGTTGCGGCTTGAGTTCGCTGGCCACCGGCGCGCAGGCGCGCAGCAGTTCAGCAAAAGACGCGCTTGCCTGCAGCGCATCGTGCAGCTGCAACCACCGCGCCCCCGACAGGCTGGCCCGCTCGCCCAGAGCAGCGGCGCGCAGACCGCCCTCGGCCACCAGGGCGTAGCGGGCCTCTGGCGCCAAACCGCTGCCCGTGAGTGTCTGGGCATCCAGTGCAGGCAGCAGGCCGATTTCGCGCAGCAGCAGCAATTCAAAACTGCGTAGGACAGGCTCCAGCGCCTCACCGTGTTCGCTGGCCAGCACGCGCACCACGGCACCGTAGCTATCAAACAGGTGGGCGTGCGGGTCATCGCGCGCGAGCAGGCGCAGCAGCAATTCGTTCAGGTAGGTGCCCGAGAGCAGCGCATCCCCCGTGGGCATGATGTGGCCGCCCACCCATTCCGCCCCTTTGAGGGTGTGAATCTCACCGGTGCCCGCATCGCTCTGGGTCCAGGTCAGGTGCAGCGGCTGCAGCGGCAGCAGCACCGGTCGGAAGTTGGAACTGGGCTTCTTCGCCCCCTTGGCCACCAGTGCTGTGCGGCCATGGTGGCGCGTGAACACTTCGAGAATCAGACTGGACTCGCTCCAGTCGTAGCGGTGCAGCACAAAAGCCGGCTCATTGGAAAAGCGGCGCGCGGGCATTTTGCTATGTTTTCAGAAGCTACCAGCGCTTGCTGCATAAGCGCTAGAGGTCAATTTCATTCAAACCCGGAACAGGCCTGCGGCGCCTGCTCCCGCGCGGCGCCATGCCAGTGACACCGTGGAACTGGCTTTGCCAGGCCACTGGTGGCGTCCCCCCTCCCGAAGGAGAGGGGGGAAGGCGCAAAGCGCCTCAGGGGGGTGATCGCTATTCATACCCAAAGGAGCGCACCCGTGCTTCGTCATCCGCCCAGCCGCTGCGCACCTTGACCCAGATTTCGATAAAGACCTTGGCGTCCATGAGCTTTTCCAGCTCCTGGCGGGTTTCGGTACCGATGCGCTTGAGACGCTCCCCCTTGTCGCCGATGACCATGGCCTTGTGGCTGTCGCGCTCGACCACGATGGTGGCGGCAATGCGCACCAGGCGCTTGTGCTGCTTGCTTTTCTCTTCACTGAACTGGTCGATGACCACAGTGGACGTGTAGGGCAGCTCATCGCCGGTGAAACGGAACAGTTTTTCGCGCACCGTCTCGCTGGCGAGGAATTTCTCGCTGCGGTCGGTCAACTCGTCCTCGGCGTACCACCAGGCCTGCTCGGGCAGGTATTTTTCGCAAATGCCATAGAGCCGCTCGACATCGCCTTTGTTCTTGGCCGACATGGGCACGAATTCGGCGAAGGCATGGCGCTCCTGCATGCTCTTGAGCCAGGGCGCGATTTCGGCGCGGCGGTGGATGTTGTCCAGCTTGTTGGCGATGAGCAGCGTGGGAATACCGGACTTGAACAGCGAGAGCACCTTGGCATCGGCCAAGGTGAAACTGCCAGCCTCGACCACAAAGAGGATCAGATCCACGTCACCAATCGCACCCATCACCGTCTTGTTGAGCGATTTGTTCAGCGCCGTGGCGTGGCGCGTCTGGAAACCAGGGGTGTCAACGAAGATGAACTGCGTCTGCTCCCGCGTGCGGATGCCGGTGATGCGGTGGCGCGTGGTCTGTGCCTTGCGGGAGGTAATGCTGATCTTCTGCCCCACCAGGGCATTGAGCAGCGTGGACTTCCCCACGTTGGGTTTGCCGACGATGGCAATCACACCGCAGCGCTGCCCTTTCGCATCGAGCTCGGCAGCACCTGCCGGCCGGGCTGCAGCCAGCATGGATTCGAGGTCATTTCCGCCTTCAGCGCTCGTATTTACGTCGCCACCAGCTACATCTTTTGTAGCATTTTCATTCATGGATTTCGTGCTTTCAGTGTGGCCAGCATGGCCGTCGCAGCGGATTGCTCGGCCGCGCGGCGTGAGCCACCAAGACCGCGTTCTGCCAAGGCCAGTTCGCCAATGGCGCATTCCACATCAAAGGTCTGGCGGTGTGCCGCCCCCTCGGTGGCCACCACGCGGTACTGGGGCAATTGCATTTTGCGGCCCTGCAGCCACTCCTGCAACGCGGTTTTCGCATCCTTGGCGGCAGCCTGCATCTGAGGATTGATCTCCACCGCATCAAACAGGCGAAGCACCAGGGCCTCGGCCGATGCATAGCCCGCATCCAGATACACGGCGCCGATCAGCGCCTCCAGGGCATCGGCCAGAATGGAGGGCCGCTTCTGCCCACCGGAGCGGGCCTCCCCCTCGCCCAGGCGCAGCACCTCGGACAGGCGCAGTCCCAGCGCCAGCTGGTGCAGCGTTTCCTGCTTGACCAGGTTGGCGCGCACGCGCGAAAGATCGCCCTCGGGCTGAGAACCCAGCCGAACATACAGGAGACTGGCTACGGCGAGGTTGAGCACCGAATCACCCAGAAACTCCAACCGCTCGTTGTGGTCCGCACTGAAACTGCGGTGCGTGACAGCCCGCTGCAACAGGGCTGGATCCGAAAACCGGTGCTGCAGACGTTCCTGCAGTGCAAAAAGAGCGGGCTGCACCTATTTGGTCGAATCTTCAAAACGGTAGACCAGGTAGGCCGGGCCCGCCAAGGCGATCTCGCGCGAGTATTTGAAGGACACAATGATCTTGTCGCCCCGCTTGGTGACTTCGAGATCCTTGCCCTGGATCGACGAAATGTCGTCGATGGCTGCAGCCCGATCGAAACTGCCGCGGATCTCAGGCA
Organism: Giesbergeria sp.; assembly: GCA_026647025.1. Taxonomy (GTDB): domain Bacteria; phylum Pseudomonadota; class Gammaproteobacteria; order Burkholderiales; family Burkholderiaceae_C; genus Simplicispira. The sequence goes on along the minus strand of JAPKHH010000007.1, from coordinate 28,989 downwards.
CCGTCGTGCCCTCCTTGGCCGCCTTGGCGGCCGCCTTGCCAATGGCGTGGTACTCCAGAAAGATCGGGACCGACTGTCCGCCAATGGCAAAAGCCGCGACGGCCAGCAGACCGACAAAAATCACGCCGATGAAAGACAGGCCGCGCTGGCGCGAACGACGGGCTGAATGGTGTGCATGCATGGATTTCCCCCTCTAAATGGTGTGCTGTGACGGCGGAGACTCAGTGAAACGAACCAATGCGCTTGAGGTTACCGAAATTCATCCAGACAAAAAAGGCTTTGCCCACGATGTTGGCTTCCGGCACAAAGCCCCAATAACGCGAATCGAGCGAATTATCGCGGTTGTCACCCATCATGAAATACTGCCCTTCAGGCACTTTGCACACCACGCCTTCGACACTGTAACGGCAGTTGTCGCGGTACGCAAAATTACTGGCCCCTTGTACAAAAGCAGGCACATCGGGGTTGTTGAGCAATCGATGGGGATGTCCGCCCAATTGCTCTTCGAACTGCTTGAAATAACGCATCGCGCTTTCGTCAAAGAAATCGGGCTGCGCCGATGTCTCGATCACCTGCCCATTGATGGTCAGGCGTTTGTTGATGTACGCCACCTCGTCCCCCGGCACGCCCACCACACGTTTGATGTAGTCCAGGTTCGGCTGGGGCGGGTAGCGGAAAACCATCACGTCGCCACGCTGGGGGGGGGTTCCCTCCGTCACCTTGGTGTGGATGACAGGCAAACGCACGCCGTACGTAAACTTGTTCACCAGGATCAGATCGCCTACCAGCAAGGTCGGAATCATGGAGCCCGACGGAATCTTGAAAGGCTCGAAGAGGAATGAGCGCAACAGAAACACCGCAGCGATCACCGGGAAAAGCCCCGCCGTCCAGTCCAGCCACCAGGGCTGCATGAGCAAACGGGCCTTGTCGTCCTGCACATCGATGTCCACCTGCGCAATACCCATGCGGTCCAGCTCGGCGCGGCGTTGCACGGCGGCATCTTCGATGGCCTGGGCGGCCCGGCGGCGGCGCGGCAAGAAATACAGCCGCTCGGCAAGCCAGTAGCAACCCGTGACCACGGTCGTCAGAAACAGCAGCAGGGCAAAATTGCCCTCAATGGCCCCAAAGTACCAGGCCCCCATATAGCCGGCGAAGGCCGCCAGCACCAGCGACGTCAGAATTTGCATGGCCTGCATCAATCTTCCACCTGCAAAATGGCCAGGAAAGCCTCCTGGGGCACCTCGACCGAACCAATCTGTTTCATACGTTTCTTGCCTGCTTTCTGCTTCTCCAGGAGCTTGCGCTTGCGGCTGATGTCGCCGCCATAGCACTTCGCCAGAACATTCTTGCGCAGTGCCTTGATGGTCTCGCGCGCAATGATGTTGGCGCCAATGGCTGCCTGGATGGCCACGTCGAACATCTGGCGACTGATGATTTCGCGCATCTTGGCCACCACAGCGCGGCCGCGGTACTGGCTCTGGCTGCGGTGCACGATGATGGACAGCGCATCGACCTTCTCGCCGTTGAGCAGAATGTCGACCTTCACCACGTCGGATGCGCGGTACTCCTTGAACTCGTAGTCCATGGAGGCGTAGCCCCGGCTCACGGACTTGAGCTTGTCGAAGAAGTCGAGCACGATTTCGCCCAGCGGCATCTCATAGGTGAGCATCACCTGGCGACCGTGGTACTGCATGTTCATCTGCACGCCACGCTTCTGGTTGGCCAGGGTCATCACCGGGCCGACATAGTCCTGCGGCATGTACAGATGCACGGTGACGATGGGCTCGCGGATTTCCTGGAGCTTGCCCTGGTCAGGCATCTTGGCGGGGTTTTCCACCATCACCACCTCGCCGCCGGGCATGACCACCTCGTAGACCACGCTGGGCGCGGTGGTGATCAGATCCTGGTCGAACTCGCGCTCCAGACGCTCCTGCACGATTTCCATGTGCAAGAGACCCAGGAACCCGCAGCGGAAACCAAAGCCCAGCGCCTGGCTGACCTCGGGTTCGTAATGGAGCGACGCGTCGTTGAGTTTTAGCTTTTCCAGCGCATCGCGCAACTGGTCGTATTCGCTCGCTTCGGTGGGGTAAAGCCCGGCAAACACCTGGGGCTGGATTTCCTTGAAGCCTGGCAGTGCCTCGGTGGCGGGGCCCGCGTTGTTCGGCAGCTTCTTTTCCAGCGTGATGGTGTCGCCCACCTTGGCCGCCTGCAGCTCCTTGATACCGGCGATGATGAATCCCACCTGCCCGGCCTCCAGCCGGTCGCGCGGCTCGTTGGCGGGTGTGAACACGCCCAGGTTGTCGGCGTTGTAGACCGCGCCCGTGGCCATCATCTTGAAACGCTCGCCCTTGAGCAACCGACCGTCGACCACGCGCACCAGCATCACCACGCCCACATAGCTGTCGAACCAGCTGTCGATGATCATGGCGCGCAGGGGTCCCTCCGGGTTGCCGCGCGGGGCCGGCACCTTGGCGACGATGGCTTCCAGAATTTCATCGATGCCCATGCCCGTCTTGGCCGAGCACGGAATGGCGTCGGTCGCATCGATGCCGATCACATCCTCGATTTCTGCCTTGGCATTTTCCGGGTCGGACTGCGGCAGGTCCATCTTGTTGAGCACGGGCAGCACTTCCACGCCCAGATCCAGCGCGGTGTAGCAGTTGGCCACCGTCTGGGCTTCCACGCCCTGCGAGGCGTCCACAACGAGCAGCGCCCCTTCGCAGGCCGAGAGCGAGCGGCTCACCTCGTAGGAGAAATCGACATGGCCCGGCGTATCAATCAGGTTCAGGTTGTAGACCTGACCGTCCTGCGCCTTGTACTGCAGAGCAGCCGTTTGGGCCTTGATGGTGATGCCGCGCTCTTTTTCGATGTCCATCGAATCGAGCACCTGGGCTTCCATCTGCCGCTCGGCCAGTCCCCCGCAGCGCTGAATCAGGCGATCGGCCAGGGTGGACTTGCCATGGTCAATGTGCGCAATGATGGAAAAATTTCTGATGTGCTTCATCAACGAAAACGTCAAATAAGAAAGAGGCAAGACCACTGCAACAAAAAAGGGCGCGTCGGCTGGTGACGCGCCCTGAACCAACAATCTTTGGCAACTGCGATGGTTGGAGCCTCATTGTAGGCAAAAAGCCACGTGAAAAGAGGGAAGGCAATGACTCCACACAGATCACCCCGTGGAACCATAGCCTGATATGCGCCGCTGCACTGTGACTATTCCAGAAAACATGGAATTCGCCGTGGGCAGCCGGTGCAATGAAGGGAGAGTCCTGCCACAGCGCATCGAATGCTTCCGATAGATCCACGCCTGCGCAAAAACACCGTGCATTCTACCCAATCGATGAACTGACACATCCGCCCCCCCCCCGCATCAACGCCTCGCCGTCGAAACTTCTGTCTCCTGCGGATAGGCACCAGCTCTTTCGGCGGGCATCCCGGTGGAACGCCGCGTTTCACCGGGAGTCTGCCGGGTCTGGAATGTGCCGACTGCCAGTCGACCACCGGGCCGATTCTGCGCAAGTCTACGGCCATGGCTTTCGGCGTCCAGACCCAACCGGCGCCTAAGGACGAATCAAGGCGTACTGGGCCCATTCACCCCGCTGGTACAGCACATTGACGGGCTTGGTCTTGTCCGCCTTGGACAGGATCGATTCAAAGTCCTTCACGGTATGAACTTCCGTGTTGGCAATGGCCCGGATGATGTCGCCCTCGCGCAATCCTGCGCGGGCAGCGGCATCGGTAGCCACATCGACTCGTACCCCCCCCTTGAGCTTGAATTCCTTTTTCTGCGCAGCCGTCAGGTCGGAAACCGTCAGTCCCCACTGGTGCGCAGCGCTCGAGGACTTGGGTTTGGCATTGCGCTCACCGGCCTTGACGACCGGTTTGTCGCCGTCAATCTCGGCAATGACAATCGACAGGTCAAGTGTGCTGCCCCGGCGAAAGACCGTTACCGTGCTCTTGGTGCCAGGTTTCGTATTGCCCACCAGACGCGGCAGGTCTGCAATCCGCTCGATGGACTTGCCGTCAAAGCGCACAATGATGTCACCGGCCTCCACCCCTGCCTTTTCTGCCGGAGAACCGCTTTCCACCCCGGTCACCAAAGCCCCTTGCTGTTTGCCCAGCCCCAGGGATTCCGCCACGTCGCGCGTTACCTGACCGATCTGCACACCGATACGCCCCCGCGTCACCCGTCCACTGGAGCGCAGTTGCTCACTGACCCGCATGGCTTCGTCAATGGGGATGGCGAACGAAATGCCCATGAACCCGCCCGAACGCGAGTAGATCTGGCTGTTGATGCCCACCACCTCGCCACGCATGTTCAGCAAGGGACCGCCGGAATTGCCCGGATTGATCGCCACATCGGTCTGAATAAAAGGCAGATAGTCCCCGGTATCGCGCTGCTTTGCGCTCACGATGCCTGCGGTGACAGTGTTTTCCAGACCGAAGGGCGACCCGATGGCCATGACCCATTCACCTACCTTCAGGCGGCTGACGTCGCCAATGCGCACAGCCGGCAACCCCGAGGCTTCGATCTTCACGACGGCCACATCGGTGCGTTTGTCCGCACCCACGATTTTCGCCTTGAATTCACGTTTGTCTGTCAAGGTCACGATCACTTCGTCGGCCCCGTCAACCACATGCGCATTGGTCATCACATAGCCATCGGCGCTGAGAATGAAGCCGGAGCCCACGCCGCGTGGTTGTTCTTCTTCCTGCTGCGGGCGGTTCGGCCGCTGCTGGCGGGGCATGTTCGGAATGGGAACGCCAAAGCGCTTGAAGAACTCAAGCATGTCTTCGTCCATGCCATTCATGCCGCCACGTGCGGAAACTTTTTCCATCGTGCGAATGTTCACCACAGAAGGGCCGACCTGTTCTGCCAGATCGGTGAAATCCGGCAAACCACGCACCGATACCGGGGGCGGCGCCACCTGCGCCATGGCGACAGGCGCCATTGCGGCACCACACGCCACGACCCAGACGGCAGCCAGACCTGCGCCATGCTTTCTTGTCCAATCGAAAATCTTCATTGTTGGCCTTTCAGGGATTCAATACACGTTCTGCTTCGCCTGCAGATGCAGTGAGAAATCCAACCCTGGATTTGGTTCCATCGGATGGGCCACTGTTTCACCGCAGCCGCACCAGACGATCCGCAAAAAGTGCCAACGTGGCAGGCGGCACCTCGCCCACCGCCGTCAGCCAAAAACCGTCATTCAACTGTTTGATCAGCACATGTGCTGCGCCCCGTGCTCTCTGGACGACCGCTACTGCATTGTGGCGTGACGCCTGACGTTCGATGAACAGGGACACCGTGACCAACCCGTCCGAGAAAAAGCATTGCAGCCGTTCGTCTCCCGGTCCGCTGGAGACCGGTACATGAAGATAGCAGCCGACAGGCACAAACCCGTCTACCGGCTCCCGCAAACCCCAGCCCTGCTCGCTGGCCGTCGTGGCACGCATCCGCACATTCCGGTCCTGGTAGCCTGCAAGATCGAACCCCTTTCGCGCTCCTCGCTCTGCTTCAGCGCCCGCATCGAGCTGGACTGCCGAAAAAGCCGTCTGCTCCAGCACCCGACCGCCCGGTGCGAGCGTCTGCACACGCAGCACCAGTCCAGATGCGCGCTCACTCCAGAAACGGTATCCGAAACGCAGCGCATCACGCGGCTCGAACCACACCACATCAGCGTCCATTCCGGCAACGCGCTCCTGCCCAAGGAGGTGCGCGGTGTAAGGCGGAACAAACAAATCGCCCGGTGGACCGGGTGGCGCCTGGAGCAGGTCCCTTCGCTCGGTGCGGACCGTCCGCGACTGGTGCATGAAGGTGCGCACTACGCCGTCGTGGCGGTAGACCGTGCTCGCCGCACCATCCAGCGCATCGATGCGTTCGAACTGTTGACCATCGCGCACGGCATGCCAGACCCGCGATACCGCCATGGCGCCCGAAGCATGGAGTTCGACGACCGTGCCCGTGTAATTGCGGCTGCGGGACGCCTCCTGCATACGTACCAGCCATTGCTGGGCCGTGCGCTGCGTTGCGTCGAGCGTGCCAAGCGCCTGTCCACCCTGGGCACTCACGGCAAAGACACAAAAGGCGATGCCCCAGAGGCATCTGACACGATCCGAGAGAATGGCTCTTGCCCAGCGGCTAACGCCAGCCCGCCCGCCCACACCGCCATCCCACTCTGCCGCATGCCGTCTATCCATCAGCGCGAAGGAGATTCAAAAGTGGCGTTGCGCAGGAACCCCGCAGGCATCTGCAGGGCGGTAGCACCCCCGTACTGTTTGTGGGCGGCAAGCAATTCGTCCAGCCGTGGATCGCGCAACATGACCTGAGCATCCTGGCCGTTGCTGACCATCACCTGCTGTGTAGCGGCCGGTTGCGCGGCCGCCAGGCGCGGTGCATTGTCCGCATCGCGCACATGGCTCAGGGCGTTCCATCCCATGACGGATACTGCCGCCAGAGACGCCACCCCCGCCACCATCTTCCATCGAAAAACCGAGGCATTGGCCGCCTTCTGGCGAGAATTGCTCTGCACCGGCTCGGTACCGGTCAATGTCGGGCGCGCCAGAAGAGGCTCCTGGGCCAGGCTCTGGTGCAGTCGAGACAGAAATGCGGCGCTGTCCGAAGAACGCGCAAGCTCCGGGGAACGCAGCACATCGCCCACCAAATGATAGACCTGCCAAGTCTCACGCCCCGTACCCTGGGCCGCAAAACTCAAAGCCTGTTCCAGCTCATGGCCTTGCAATTGGCCGTCGGCCAACGCAGACAGCTGTTCGTTCATCTTCAGATCGTCGTTCATGGTGTCACCTGCCAAACCCATACGTGCATGAAAATATCGCCTGCTCCGCACTCACCAGCGTTTGCCCGTGCGGTTCTCGAGCAATGGCCGCACCCGTGCAGAAATGGCCTCACGGGCCCGAAAGATGCGTGAGCGCACGGTCCCGATCGGACACGCCATGACCGTGGCAATCTCCTCATAGCTCAAGCCTTCGATCTCGCGCAACGTCACCGCCTGACGCAAATCCTCAGGCAACGCATCCATGGCGGCATTCACCTGGGCCGCAATCTCCTGGGCTGCCAGCACGGTTTCTGGTGTTTCGTCGGTGGTTAGTTCGTGACCGATACGAGAAGTTTCATTGTCGTCATCACCGGATCGCATGCTCCCCTCGTACACCAGGGGGTTGCGCTTGAGGTCCATCAAGGCTTTCTTGGCCGTGTTCACCGCAATACGGTACAGCCAGGTGTAGAACTGCGCATCCCCGCGAAACTGGTGCAAGGCCCGGTAGGCGCGAAGAAAGGTCTCCTGGGCAATGTCCTGTACCAGATCGGTATCGCGCACCATGCGCCCGATGAGCCGCTCGATACGGCGCTGGTACTTGATGACCAGCAGATCGTAGGCCCGCAGATCGCCAGCCACCGTGCGCTCCACAAGCTGAAGATCACTATCGGTGGCGGGCGAATCAAGAGAAGGGGGTACGGGCGGAGTGGCAGTCATGGAGAAAAAAGTTCACACCGGGTCAGCGCGCCCGGAAGCATGTTCGGCTGCATCGGAAACGCCCGTTTCGGCGCGCGAATATACCGCACGGCGCAGATCAAGCCAGTGGGCAGCCGCACACCCCCGCTCCAGCCAAATCCACTGCGCCTGGCCTGCAAGGGGCGTCAGACAGACGGCCATACAGCGCTGCAGATCAAGGTGGAGGGTCAGCGCACCACGCACGCTACCGCCCCCGGGCCCGTGCAGTTCCCAGGCGTGACCATCCCAGACCAGTGCACCTGCCGACATCCGGACCCAGAAGCGAAAGGCAGCGACGGTGGCCAACAGCCATACCAGCCAAGCCCCCTGAAGCACCCCGCGTGGCCACTGCGCAGCACCCCACAGCATCCAGGCTGCCAGACCCAGACCCCCAGCAGCGGACAGGCTGGCCAGTATCCCGGCAAGCCATGCACTGCGGTGCACAGGGTAACGCATGGCCGGCGCATGGCGGCGGGCGGCACGCTGATTCATCAGCGGCATGTCAGAGCAAAGGCCATGCCTGGCAATCACCGCGGCCCGGCTGGTGACGCAGCAAATCAGATGCGCCGGAACACCAGCGTGCCGTTGGTGCCACCAAATCCAAAATTATTTTTGACGGCGACATCAATTTTCATATCCCGCGCCGTGTTGGCACAGTAATCGAGGTCGCACTCAGGATCCTGGTTGTCCAGATTGATCGTCGGCGGGACCTTCTGGTGGTGCAGTGCAAGAATCGTGAAAATACTCTCGACCCCCCCCGCCCCGCCGAGCAAATGCCCGGTCATGGACTTGGTGGAGCTCACCACCATCTTGCGCGCATGGTCGCCAAAGGCCGCCTTGATGGCATTGGTTTCGTTGATGTCACCCAACGGCGTGGACGTGCCATGCGCATTGAGGTAGTCGACCTCGTCGGCATTGATCCCGGCATTGCGCAGGGCAGCCTGCATGGCTCGGCGCGGCCCATCCATGTTGGGTGCCGTCATGTGCCCGGCATCGGCACTCATGCCAAAACCGCTCAGCTCAGCATAGATCTTGGCTCCGCGTGCCTTGGCATGTTCATATTCCTCGACCACCACGACGCCAGCGCCTTCGCCCAGCACAAAACCATCGCGGTCCTTGTCCCACGGGCGTGATGCCGCCTTGGGATCGTCATTGCGGGTGGAAAGTGCACGCATCGCGGCAAATCCACCAATCCCCAAGGGAGAGACCGTTGCCTCGGTGCCCCCGGCAATGACCACATCGGCATCGCCATATTCGATCATGCGCCCCGCCTCACCGATGCAGTGCAGGCCCGTGGTACAGGCCGTCACCACGGCCAGATTCGGCCCCTTGAAGCCAAAGCGCATGGACACATGCCCAGCCACCATATTGATAATGGAGGCGGGAACGAAGAAAGGCGTGATGCGCCGCGCCCCCCGGTTGACGAACTCGGCGTGGGTGTTCTCGATCAGCGGAAGACCGCCAATCCCCGAACCAATGACGCAACCGATGCGGGTGGCCAGGTCTTCGCTCAGGGCCTCTCCGGTGGGCAGACCGGCATCCTGTACGGCCTGCACAGCTGCAGCAATGCCGTAGTGGATGAACGAGTCCATGGCACGCGCATCTTTGGCGCTGATGTAGGACTCCAGGTCGAACCCCTTGACCTCACCGGCAATCTTGCAGGCGAAGTTCGATGTATCGAACTTGGTGATGAGGTCAATGCCGGACTGCCCGGCCAGGAGATTGGCCCAGGCATCAGCCACCGTGTTTCCCACGGGACTGACACAACCCAGGCCGGTCACGACGACGCGACGACGGCTCATGCGTTAAACCTTGTACTGATCGCTGAAGGGGCGCCAGGCGCGCCGCTCAGGCCTTCGGGTGGGTGGTGGCGTAGTCGATGGCGTTTTGCACCGTGGTGATCTTCTCGGCGTCTTCGTCCGGAATCTCGATGCCGAATTCGTCTTCCAGCGCCATCACCAGTTCTACCGTGTCGAGCGAGTCGGCACCCAGATCGGCCACGAAAGCTTTTTCATTGGTGACTTGAGACTCTTCCACGCCGAGTTGTTCGGCGATGATTTTTTTGACACGTGCTTCGATATCGCTCATGGTTTCCCTCTGGGGGTTGTGAATGGAATCCGCGATTCTAGCCGTTTAAGAGAGGTTTCCCCAAAGGCCCGCCGTACGGATGAACCGGCGTGATTTTCTGTCAATTACATATACATGCCGCCATTGACATGCAATTCCTGCCCGGTAATGTAACCAGCCTCGCTCGAAGCGAGGTAGGCCACGGCATGTGCAATGTCTGCAGGCTTGCCCAGATGGCCCAAAGGGATCTGGTCAAGCAAGGCTTTTTGCTGCGCTTCGGGCAGGCCGGAGGTCATGTCGGTGTCAATGAACCCCGGCGCCACGCAGTTGACGGTGACATTGCGGCTGCCCAGTTCGCGGGCCAGCGCACGGGTCATGCCCGCCACGCCCGCCTTGGCCGCTGCATAGTTGGCCTGGCCTGGATTGCCCGACGCACCCACCACGCTGGTAATGCTGATGATGCGCCCGAAACGCTGCTTCATCATGGGTTTGATGGCGGCGCGACTGACGCGGAAGACGGCCTTGAGATTGGTATCCACCACAGCGTCCCAGTCATCGTCCTTCATGCGCATGGCCAGCTGGTCGCGGGTGATGCCGGCGTTGTTCACCAGCACATGCAGACCGCCCTGACCTTTCACAATGCCATCGATCAGTGCTTCGACCGCCGCGCCGTCGTTGACGTTCAGGTTGGCACCCCGGCTGCCGGGGTACGCGGCCAGCGCCTGGCTGATGCGCTCGGCGCCTTCATCGGTGGTCGCAGTACCAACAACCTGGTAGCCGCGCGCGGCCAGCTCCAGCGCAATGGCTGCGCCAATGCCGCGCGAGGCGCCCGTGACAAGTGCCACGCGGGGGGTTGCAACGGTTTCACTCATGCCAGCAGTTCCTTGATTTCGGTGAGGGTGGCGCTGTCGTACAGGGCGGCACCCGTGAGTTCGGCGTCAATGCGCCTGGTGAGGCCCGCCAGCACCTTGCCGGGGCCGCATTCAATCATATGGGTGATGCCGCGCGCCTTGAGGGCCTGCACGCACTCCACCCAGCGCACAGGGCCAAAGGCCTGGCGATAAAGGGCGTCGCGGATCGCATCTGCGTCCTGCTGCACGGCCACATCAATATTGTTGAGCACCGGGATCTGCGGCGCCGCCAGCGCCGTGGCGGCCAGGGCGACGCGCAGCTTCTCGGCGGCGGGCTTCATCAGGCTGGAGTGAAAAGGCGCCGACACCGGCAGCGGCAAAGCACGTTTGGCGCCTGCGGCCTTCAACATCTCGCAGGCCTTCTCGACCGCAGCCTTGCTGCCAGCGATCACGGTCTGCGCCGGGTCGTTGAAATTCACCGCCTCGACCACTTCAATGCCGTTTTGGCCCATAGCGCTCGTCACTTCTGCGCAACCAGCTATCACTTTCGCAGCATCCAGGCCCAAAATCGCGGCCATGGCGCCGGTGCCCACGGGCACAGCCTCCTGCATGGCGGCGGCGCGCAGGCGCACCAGGGGCGCCGCCTGGGTCAGCGTCAGCACGCCCGACGCCACCAGCGCCGAATATTCACCCAACGAATGCCCCGCCACAGCCGCCGGCAGGGCGCCGCCTTCGGCGCGCCACACGCGCCAGGCGGCCACACCCGCGACCAGCATCACCGGCTGGGTGTTGGTGGTGAGCGCCAACTGCTCCTTGGGGCCTTCCTGAATCAGGCGGCCCACATCCTCACCCAGGGCGTCAGACGCCTCCTGCAGCGCCTGCACCACGGCCGGGTGGCCCGCCCATCCATCGAGCATGCCCACAGCCTGCGAACCCTGGCCCGGAAAGACAAATGCAAAGGTTTTCATGCGTATTCAATATGAGAAATGAAATATGGCTGCAGCGCTTATGAATAAAGCGCCAAAAGCTACATTTTCAGGAGCACAGCACCCCAGGTGAACCCGCCACCTACGCCTTCGAGCAGCACAGTCTCGCCCGGTTTGACCTGGCCCGAGCGCACCGCGTGGTCGAGCGCCAGCGGGATCGATGCGGCCGAGGTGTTGCCATGCTGATCCACGGTCACCACCATCTTGTCCGTGGACAGTTTGAGCTTGCGGGCCGTGCCCTGCATGATGCGGATATTGGCCTGGTGGGGAATCAGCCAGTCAATATCGGCTTCGGTCAGCCCTGCCTTGTCCAGTGCAGCGCGGGCAGCGCTCTCCAGCACCCCCACAGCCAGCTTGAAGACCGCCGGGCCATCCATGGTGAGCAGCGGCAGACCGCTCACCTGACCGCCCGAGACATGGCCGGGAACACACAAGATGCCCACGTGGCGGCCATCAGCGTGCAGATCCGAGGCAAGGATGCCCGGCGTGTCCGAAGCCTCCAGCACCACGGCCCCGGCACCATCGCCAAACAGCACGCAGGTCGTGCGGTCATTGAAATCGAGCAGGCGGCTGAAAATCTCGGAACCCACCACCAGCGCACGCTGCGCTGTGCCCGCGCGGATCATGGCGTCGGCCACGGTCAGCGCATAGACAAAACCGCTGCACACAGCCTGCACGTCAAACGCGGGGCATCCTGCGGCTCCGAGTTTGTTCTGCAAGATACAGGCGGTGGAGGGGAACACCATGTCGGGTGTGGACGTGGCGACGATGATCAGATCAATATCGCTGGCCTCCAGTCCGGCTGCCTTCAAGGCATGGCGCGCGGCATCCAGGGCCATGTCGCTGCAGGCCACCTCGGGAGCCGCGAAATGGCGCGCCCGGATGCCCGTGCGTGCCACGATCCAGTCATCCGACGTTTCGATGCCTCGCGCCGCAAGATCGGCCACCAGGTCGGCATTGGTCACCCGGCGTGGTGGCAGGTGGCTGCCAGTACCGGTAATACGGGAGTAGCGTTTCATCAATGTGGCGCTGGTGGCGTGACGCCTTCCACAGAGGCATCGGCAGGCAGCAGAAACGGGGCTGCACTGGCAATGCGAAGGCGCACGCGGTCCAGAAGGTTGTTGCGGGCTGCATCATACGCCCGGATCAAAGCCTGCTCAAAAGCCATCTCATCGGCCGAGCCGTGGCTCTTGAAGACCAGGCCGCGCAGGCCAAGCAGAGCCGCACCGTTGTAACGACGGTAGTCAACGCGCTTTTTAAAAGCAGATAGAACCGGATAAGCAATGATGGCCGCAATTTTTGTAAAAATATTGCGTGAAAACTCTTGCTTGAGAAATGCTCCCACCATCGTGGCCAAGCCTTCGCTGGTCTTGAGCGCCACATTCCCCACGAACCCGTCGCACACCACGATGTCGGTGGTCCCTTTGTAGATGTCGTTACCCTCGACATTGCCCGCAAAATTCAAATTCCCGGAGTTGGCAGCAGAACGCAGCAGTTCCCCTGCTTTTTTAATCACTTCACTGCCTTTGATGGCCTCGGCACCAATATTGAGCAAACCCACCGTAGGCTGCTCCTTGCCCTTGAGGACAGAATCCAGCGCAGACCCCATCACGGCAAACTCCAGCAGATGGCGCTCGTTGCAATCCACGTTGGCGCCCAGGTCCAGCACCGTGGTCGCCCCCCCCAGCATGTTGGGCAGCGGGTAGGCAATGGCCGGGCGATCGATGCCGTCGAGCGTCTTGAGCACGTAGCGGGCAATCGCCATCAAGGCCCCGGTATTGCCTGCCGACACCGCCGCCGCAGCCGCTCCGTCCTTGACCTGCTGGATGGCCACGCGCATGGACGAATCCTTTTTGCGGCGCAAAGCAACCTCAAGAGGGTCGTCCATGGCCACCACTTCGCTGGCAGGAACCAGGGTTGCGCGCTCATGGGAAAAACCCTGCAGAGCCTCGGGCAGCCCCACCATCAGCAGTCGCGCCTGTGGGTGGCTCTCCAGAAAATGACGGCATGCCGCCAGCGTGACATGGGGGCCATGGTCGCCGCCCATGCAGTCAACAGCCAGTGTGATCATGGAATGGAATTCTGGCCGCCTGCGCGGCCTGTGAATACAAAGGGAGCACCCAAAGCAAAGGCCCGTGCTACGGGACGGTAGCTACGGGCCCTTGGGGATGCGCCGCAGGGGCGAATCAGGCTTCGGACTTGTTCTTCAGCACCTGGCGGCCACGGTAAAAGCCGTTGGGGCTGATGTGGTGGCGCAGATGGATCTCGCCGGTGGTGGGCTCGACAGCGATGCCGGGCACATTCAGGGCGTTGTGCGAGCGGTGCATGCCGCGCTTGGAAGGGGATTTCTTGTTTTGCTGAACGGCCATGATCGGCTCCTGGTCTTGAATAAGGGTTGGTAAAAACGCGATCAGCCCATTAAAAGACACGAGGGGATTCGCGCGAAGCCCTCGATTATAGTCTTATTTGTCGGACTTGCCCACGCGCAGGCTGGCCAGCGCGGCGAAAGGGTTGGGGCGCTCGGCCGTGGCGGCCTCAAAATCGTCGTCGCTCGACTGCATCGGCACTTCGGTGGGGCACTCCTCGTGGCGCGGAACCACGGGCAGCGCCATGAGCAGCTCGTCCTCGATCAGCTCATGCAGATCGAATTCGCGGCTGATGGCCAGCAGGTCTTCCTCCACCTCGTCGTCCAGCGCTTCGGCGGTGGCCTCGTCGGCCACGAAACGGAACCACTGGTCCACCTGCAGAGGCACATCCACCGGCCCCATGCAGCGTTGGCACTGCATGGGAAACGTGGCCTGCACCTGCAGATGCATCCACATCTGTCCGCCTTCTGAACCTGGCTCGGTGCGCAACTCACCCACAGCCTGCCAATCCACGCGCAGATCGGGGTGCAGGCCCTTGGCCTCCTGCGCCAGGCGCTCGTATTTCAGCAAGGAATCATGCCCGGACAAGCGGGCGCCCGCCTGCACGAATGCCTTGACGTCCAGCCGGTCGGGGGAGAATTCCTTGGTCATGGGTGCAGTGTAAGAGAATCAGCCCATGCATCAATCCCCCGCTTCACCGAGAGCCCTGGTTTTGGGCTCAACTTCTCCTTACCGGCGCGAATTGCTGCAGCGCCTGCGCCTGCCTTTCACCGTGGCGGCACCGGCCGTGGACGAAACGCCTCAGCCGGGCGAAGCCCCGCACGCACTGGCCCTGCGCCTGGCCTTGGCCAAGGCCCGGGCGGTGGCCGCCCAGCACCCCGAGGCCGTGGTGATCGGCTCCGACCAGGTGGCCGACCTGGCCGGGCAGGCACTGGGCAAGCCCGGCACGCACGCGCGGGCTACGCAGCAACTGCGCCAGATGAGCGCGCAGACCGTGGTTTTTCAGACCGCCGTGGCCGTGGTGTGCCTTGCCACGGGCTTTGAGCAGGTGGAACTGGCGGCCGTCGAAGTGCATTTTCGCCCGCTGAACGACGGTGAAATCGAGCGCTACCTGCAGGCCGAACAACCCTACGACTGCGCCGGCAGCGCCAAGAGCGAGGGCCTGGGCATCAGCCTGCTCGACGCCATCCTCAGCGACGACCCCACAGCCCTTGTGGGCCTGCCGCTGATCCGCACCTGCCGCATGCTGCGCGCCGCCGGGCTGGCCCTGCCATGAGCATCACGTCCAGTCCACCCGGCACCCTGTATCTGGTGCCCGCACCCCTGGATTTTGGCTGTACCACCCAGGCGCCTCTGCAGGACGCCCTGCCCGCAGGCACCCTGCAGCAGGCTGCCCGGCTGACGCACTGGATCTGCGAAAACGCCAAAAGCACACGCGCCTACCTGAAACGGGTCGATGCACTGCACCCCCTGGCCTTGCCCCTGCAGGAGCAGCACATCACCGAGTTACCGCGCGAAGTGCACAAGAAGGGCGACCATGGCGGCAAGGGCGCCGCCCTGTTCGACGCGCGGCCCCTGCTCGCCGCCGCACTCGCGGGGCACGACATGGGCCTGGTCAGCGAAGCGGGCATGCCCGCCGTGGCCGATCCGGGCAGCTCGGTGGTGCGCGCCGCGCACACTCTGGGCCTGCGCGTGGTGCCGCTGGTGGGGCCAGTCTCGCTGCTGCTGGCCCTGGCGGCCAGCGGCCTGGGCGGTCAGAACTTTGCGTTTGTCGGCTACCTGCCGCAAGACGCGGACGAACGGACCCAGCGCATCCGCGCACTGGAGGCCCTGGCGCTCAAGACCGGGCAAACACAGCTCTTCATCGAAACCCCGTACCGCAATGCCGCCCTGCTGCAGGCCCTGCTGCACACATTGCAACCGAACACGCGCCTGGCCATCAGCAGCGGCATCACGCTGCCCGACGCCCACACGCGCAGCCAGCCGGTGCACGCCTGGCGCCAACACCCTGGGGGGCCCGACAAGCACACGCCGGCGGTCTTTGCGATCGGGGCTTGAGTTCCATCGTCCGGCCATGCCGGGCCGGCTTGCACATCAATGGGCGTGCGCGGCGCCGCTGACCAGCATCACTACGCCCATGCCCAACAGCAGCCAGATGATCTGTGCCACGGTCTGGCGCGCACTCAGGCGTTTTTGCAGTTGCGGAATCAGGTCGGCCAGCGCCACATAGATGAAGCTGCTGGAGGCCACGGCCAGAAAATACGGCAGGCTTTCCTGCAACTGGCCCACCAGGAAATAGCCCACCACGCCGCCCAGCGCAGTCACCGCGCCCGCCAGCGACACCTTGACCAGGGCAATGCGCCGACTGGCGCTCGATTGGCGCAGCACCACCAAATCACCCATGTGGTGCGGCACCTCGTGCGCCAGCACCGACACGGCAGCGATCAGACCCAGGCGCATGTCGGCCAGAAAGGCCGACGCAATCAGCACGCCATCGCCAAAGCAATGCACGCTGTCGCCGGTCAGCACCGTCCAGCCGCCGGTGCGCGGGGTGTCGCTGTGGGCGTGCCCATGGTGGTGCGCATGGTCATGGCCTGCGTGGCTGTGCTCGTGCCCGTGGTGCCACAGCTCGGCCTTGTCGAGCAAAAAGAAAAACACCAGGCCGACCAGCAACGTGGCGAACAGTTCGTGTGCCCCGGCCTGGCTCTCAAAGGCCTCGGGCAGCAGGTGCATGAAAGCCGTGGCCAGCAAGGCGCCCGCTGCCAGACTGAGCAGGTGCTGCTGGCCCACACCACCCTCGCGCGAGCCCAGGCCGGCACGCATGAGCAAGGCGGCCACCCACACACTGCCGATGCCCGCCGCCAGGGTGGACAAAATGATTGCTATCAACAACATAGCTGGATGCGCTTTATTTATATGCCTTAGCGGCTGTTTTTTATCAAATACAACACGTGCGCCACCCGCCTGCTACCACCCGCGCGCGGAAGATGCCCTGCCGCTGCCTCAACCCACGCCGTGGGCCTTGAACCAGGCCAGCGCCTGCGCCCAGCCATCTTCGGCCGCCGCCTTGCGGTAGCTGGGACGGTAATCGGCGTGGAAGGCATGGGGCGCATCGGGATAGACCACAAACTCGGACGCCTTGGCTGCGGCAGAGCCTTGCGCCAATACGCCCTTCATCTTATCAATCGTGTCAAGGGGGATACCGCCATCCTGCCCGCCATACAGCCCGCGCACCGGCGCCTTGAGCTGGGTGGCAATATCCACCGGGTGCTTGGGCGTGAGTGCCGTGGCATTGCCCACCAGACGACCGTACCATGCCACACCCGCCTTCACCGGGCCGTGCGCAGCATACAGCCACGGGATGCGCCCGCCCCAGCAGAAGCCGGTGATGGCGGCACGCGCCGTGTCGCCGCCATGCTGCCCGGCCCAGGCCAGCGCACCGTCCAGATCGGCCATGACCTGGGCATCGGGCACCTTGGCGACCAATTCCGCCATGAGCTTGGCGATTTCGCCGTACTGGGTGGCATCGCCCTGGCGGGCATAGAGCTCGGGGGCAATGGCCATGTAGCCCGCCCGGGCCAGGCGACGGCATACGTCGGCAATGTATTCGTGCACGCCAAAAATCTCGTGCACCACCAACACCACAGGCAACCCGGTTTTGCCCGTAGGCGCTGCACGGTAGGCGGGCACCTGGAACCCGTCCACCGTGTAGTGGATGCGCCCGGCATCGAGTCCATCGGCTGGGGTGGCAACGGCGGTCTGCGCCATCAGCGGTGCCGCGGCAGCGGCATAGCCCAGGCCCGCCGCCGATTGCAGTACCGTGCGGCGGCTTGCACCGGCCTCGGTGCTGCGTCCGGGCAGCAGGGCATGGATCTCGGAACAAATTTCTTCAAGCGGCATGGGGTTCTCCTGTAAGGGGCGTTCAAGTCTAGGCTCTGCAAGACCTTTGCGCTGGCGTGCACGGCAAGACCGCGCTTTGCCGCGGGTGGCTGCAAGCGCTGCCCGGCGCAGCAGCGCAAACCGTCGTATCGTTGGCAGCAACGCTGTCTTTGTCAGGCCCCACCATGCACATCTTGCTCACTGGCTCCACCGGCTTCATTGGCCACACACTGCAAGCCGCCCTGGAGGCTGCAGGCCACACCGTGCACGGCGGCGCCTCGCCACGCAGCGCTGGCGCCCAGCCTGGCCGGGTGCCCATGGACTTTGCGCGCGACACCACGGCCGCCGCCTGGTTGCCCCGGCTGCAGGGCATCGACGCCGTGGTCAACGCCGTGGGTGTGCTGCGCGACACCCGCGCAAGACCCATCGACGCCGTGCACCGCGATACGCCCATCGCCCTGTTTGACGCCTGCGCCCAGGCCGGGGTGCGGCGCGTGGTGCAGATTTCGGCACTGGGCATTGACGGCAGCGACACCCGCTACGCGCAAACCAAACGGGCCGCCGAGACACACCTGCAGGCATTGGCCGCGCAGGGCGCACTGCACCCCGCCATCCTGCGGCCCAGCGTGGTGTATGGCAAAGGCGGCGACAGCAGCGCGCTGTTCATGAACCTGGCACGCCTGCCCGTGGCACTGTTCCCCGGCCCGGTGCTCGATGCGCGGGTACAACCCGTCTGCGTGCACGACCTTGCCGCAGCCGTGGTCGCACTCCTAGCGGCACTGGAGCAGACGGGCATCATCGAATGCACCGGACCCGAGGCGCTCACCATGGGCGCCTTCATCGCCAGCCTGCGCCAGCAACTCGGTCACCGCCCTGCCATGGTGCTGCGCCTGCCCCAGGTGCTGACAAATATCAGCGCCCGCCTGGGCGACGCCGTGCCCACCTCGCCCTGGTGCAGCGAAACCCTGGCCATGCTGGGCAGCGACAACGTGGGCAACCCGGCCGTCTTTGAACGCTTGCTGGGACGGCCCGGCGTGCATTTCAGCCAATTGGTCGCCACCGCCTGGCGCTGAAAGCCGCGCCTGCACACTGCACAGAAAATTCCAGTCAAATCCGACTCCAACGCTTACAGAACAAGCGCCAGCAGCTATCAAAACAGAATCAGAAGACGCCCAGCGACAGCCCCGCCGCCAGGGCCTCGCCCAGCGCACGGCAGCGCTCCAGATCGTCGGCGCCAATGTGCTTGGGCGCCAGGATGGCCTCGGGCGTCTGGGCGTGGGTGCACACGATCAACGGCTCGGCCACCGCCTTGAGCCGCCAGCCGGTGGCAATGCGCGCCATCTGCCGCGCCGCGTTGCTGCCATCGCTGCCCGCACACACCAGGCTGGCGTAGGGGCGGCCGTTCACCCGGTCCAGCACCGGGTAGTAGCAGCGGTCAAAAAAATCCTTGAGCTGCCCGCTGATGGCCGCCAGGTTCTCGGGCGTGGCAAAGAGATAGCCGTCGGCTGCCAGCACGTCTTGCGGGCCCGCTTCTGCGGCGTGCAACAGCCGCACTGTGCAAGCTTCGTCCGTCGCGGCCCCGGCCCGCGCCGCCTCGGCCATTTGCTGCGTACCGCCCGTCAGGGAGTGGTAGACGATCAGCAGCGTCTTGCGCATGTCCGCACCCTGCTACAAAGCCATGGACGGCCGTTCCGCCATGGCCGCGCGCCAACGCAGCAGGTGCGGGTGCTGCTCGCCCGGCTTGCGCTTGACGATGCGTGCGAAGTCCACCGCCACCACGGCAGTGATGTCGGCCGCCGAAAAGCGCTCGGTTGCCACGAAGTCGCGGCCCGCAAGGCGCGCATTGAGCGTGTCGAAAAACTGGTCGACCCGCGCCAGACCTCGCTCGGCCAATGCGGGAATTTGCGGATAGTTCACCGCCCCTGGCAGCGCGCGGTTGGCCATGGCAGGCGCGCTGTTGCGCAGCGCCTCGGCAATGGCCAGCAGGCCCTCGAACTCCATGCGCCAGTTCCAGCTGGCAATCTCGGCCTTCTCCTCGGGCGTGGTGCCCAGCAGGGGCGGTTCGGGGTAGCGCGCCTCCAGGTAGGCGGCAATGCCCGCGTTGTCGGCCAGCAGCAGGCCTTCGTCGGTACGCAGCGCGGGCACCGTGCACTGCGGGTTGATCTGGCGGTAGGCCTCGCCCAGCTGCTCGCCGGTGCGCAGGTCGACTGCAATGGTGTCGTGTGGCACGCCCTTTTCAGCGAGGAAGATGCGCGCCCGGCGCGGGCTGGGCGCCGAGGCGCAGTCGTACAAGGTAATCATGTGGGGGTGTCCTTAAGTGGATGAGGCCAACTTGTCTTGGGTCTTGGTATCAAAGTCGCTGGCATCGTGTCGCTCGTGCAGCTGGCTGGCGGGGTCGCCAAACACACGGTTCACCTTGCGCCCGCGCTGCACCGCCGGGCGTTGGGCGATCTTTTCGGCCCAGCGCACCACATGGGTGTATTCGTGCACCTGCAAAAACTCGCCCGCCTCGTACAACTGGCCCCGGGCCAGCGCCCCATACCAGGGCCAGATCGCCATGTCGGCAATGGTGTAGTCGCTCCCGGCGATGAACTCGTGCTCTGCCAGGCGCTTGTTCAGCACATCCATCTGGCGCTTGACCTCCATGGCAAAGCGATCAATAGGGTATTCAAACTTCTCTGGCGCGTAGGCATAAAAATGCCCGAAGCCGCCGCCCAAAAATGGCCCGCTGCCCATCTGCCAGAACAGCCAAGACAGGCACTCGGCACGCGCCGCACCACTGGCAGGAACAAAGGCGCCAAATTTCTCCGCCAGGTACAGCAGGATGGCGCCAGACTCGAACACGCGCACGGGGTGGGCTGCGTCGCTGCGGTCCAGCAGCGCCGGAATCTTGGAGTTGGGGTTCACCGCCACAAAGCCGCTGCCGAATTGCGCACCCTCCTGGATATTGATGAGCCAGGCGTCATATTCAGCCCCGCTGTGCCCCAACGCCAGCAGCTCTTCGAGCATGACCGTCACCTTGACCCCATTGGGCGTGCCCAGGGAATACAGCTGCAGCGGATGCCGACCGACCGGCAGGTCTTTCTCGTGCGTTGCGCCGGAAATCGGCCGGTTGATGCTGGCGAACTTGCCGCCGTTTTCCTTGTTCCATTGCCAGATGGCAGGCGGGGTGTAGGGGGTCGAATCATTCATGCATCGGGCTCCTCGAAAAATTCACACGGGCGCAGCCCGCAAGGCCACGCAAAAAATGAGTGTAGCGACGCAGGCCCAATTCTGCTGTCATGCTCCCGACGCCCACCCTTGAATCGCGACTGCGGCCGCACGGTGTCGTGGCGCAGGGCCCATGCATGCGCATGCACCCACAAGACAGCCACTTGCGGCGGTCTTGCGGCCTGCGCCGTCTCTTCACGCCTGCCGCACAGCGGTTATCAGAGGCGGCCCCAGTGCCTGCGTCAGTTGCTCTTGGGCACCACCACCTGGCCACGGACCTCGCCACCGGGATGCTCTTTGGTGTGGATATTGATGTACATCTCCCCGGCCTCGAACACCTTGGCATCGTCCGGGGAGAGTGTGGCCTGACCGCTGATGGGACTCACCACCTCCGTGCTGCCCTTGTGCGAAAGACCCACCTTCACCCCCGCGTTCTTTCCCACAGGGGCGGGCCCATGAAAATGCGCCATCGTGGCCGGGCTCGACAATCCGCTGAAGGTGATGTTCCAGGCGACCACCCGCGTGCTGGCATCGTACGTGAGCGCAGCGTTGCCCTGGCCCGGCGTCTGCACGGCCGGCACCTCCTGGGCTCCCGTCAACGGCACGTCGAACAACACGGGGGCGGCTTGCGCCAAAGCCAGCGTACCTGCCAGGGCCAGGCCGCCAATGGTCGTAAAAACACGCTGCAAGTGGGTTCGTGACATGGAAGTTTCTCCTTGTGGAACTGCCCAAGCTGGGCAGCAGCCATTGTTCACCCGTGTGCAAGACCTTGTCAGCGGCGTTGGTAGCCCGCGATGGCAGGCAACCGGAAGACACTACGTCGATTGCTCCGGGCGGGGCTCAATGCGGCAACGGGGTGACCTTCCAGCCAGGGTGCTGAAAATGCGCGCCGTAGGTATTGAGCGCCTGCGCGATCTTGACCACGCCCGACGCGCGCTCCGGGTCGCCCTGCTTGCCTTGCGCCATGTCGGCACCCGCAACCATCTCGGCGATCACGGTATGCAGTTGCTCGTCTGCCTTGGGATCGAGCTTGCAGTTTTCCACGATATAGCCGATCTGGGCTGTCACCGCCTGGCCAAAGGCGTCGAAATCGGCGACCTTGGCCTTGCCTGCATGGGCGGCCGGCAGGGTGCGGTCTACCGATACCTTGATCTCTTTCATGGCCTTGCGCAGCGGCGCGTCGGTCGCCCATTTCTTGCCCGCGTTGAGCTCGATGTGGTGGGAAGCGGCTGCGCCATGGTCGTGGCTTTCAGCGGCAAGGCTCGCCAGCGGTGTGGACAGGGTGGCGGCCAGCAAAAGAGACAGGGCTAGTTTCATGGTGAACTCCGGTGAAGGTTGAAAGACGTTGGGGCCGTGCGTTGGCGCGGCCTTGCTGATGTCAACGAACCCCACACCAAAATGTTCCATGTAATTTGCATCTTTGTTTTGCGCTCAGCTCGCCCGCCTCAATGGCGGTGCAGCTGTTCTTCTTCGGTGGACTCTTGTGCGTAGCGGCTGAGCAGCAGGTTCATCAGCTTCTCGCGCTGCGGCGCATCCAGCAAATCGCGCTCTGCCAGCAGTTGCGCAATCACCCGTTGCTGCTGCGCCGCCTGCAGCGCGGCGATCGTGGCCTGCTCGGCGTCGATGGCCGCACGCTGCGGTGACTCGGCAAAAATGTGGCGCACCAGCGACTCGCGGTGGCGGCGAATGTCGCTCCAGTTGGCTGCGAGGTCGCGCAGGAACGCTGGTTCCAGCTGCTGCCAGCGCTCGCGCTGCTGTGGGGCCAGGCCCAGGTAGTCGGCCACGTTCAACGGCGTGGCGACAGCGTTCTGCGCCGGTCTGGCCTGCTGGACGAGAACGGCCGCGATGGTGCCGAGGTTCAGCGCCAAAGACAGGGCCAACAGCCCTTTCCACATCGTGCTGCGATTCATGGCATGCCTTTCGATAAACGACAAATCTCGGCGGCTGCGCACAGCCCACCGGGCGGCACCGGGTCAAACACGCGCACCATGCTTGCACCGGGAGCGCTCGCGCCCCCCCCGCCCACCAGCAAACTGCCCAGCCACACGCCCGATGCCAGCGCCAGGCCGGTGCCCAGCCCCGCGGGCACCCAGCCCGTCCAGAACCGGGGCCTGGCACGGGGGCTCTGGGGCGCCGGTCGCAGGCGGTCCTTGAGGCGTGCCGAAAGGTCAAACCCCAAGGCGGGAGATGGCAGCTCGCGCATGGCCTGTCGCAAACCCTCGAATTGAGCCAGACGGCGCTGGCAGACCGGGCAGCCCTGCACATGGCGGGCCAACTTGGCGTATTCGGCAGGCCGCATCTCCTGGTCCGCATAGGCGGACAGCGCGTGGTCTTGGGGGCAGCTCATTTCGGTACCTCGGGTCGGTGTGGCATTTTTTCCAGCAGTGCGGTGCGCGCCCGTGCAATGCGCGACTT
This sequence comes from Giesbergeria sp., assembly GCA_026647025.1. GTDB lineage: Bacteria > Pseudomonadota > Gammaproteobacteria > Burkholderiales > Burkholderiaceae_C > Simplicispira. Next base: position 5,704 of record JAPKHH010000007.1, on the reverse strand, counting down.
GACGGTGCCCACGTTCAGGCCAAGCACGGTGGCAATGTCCTGGTAGGGCATGTCCTCGATCTCGCGCAACAGCAAAATTTCACGGTGCTCGGGTGGGAGCCGCGCCAGCGCAGCCTCCAGGAGTCGATAGCGCTGGCGCGTTTCCAGCACCGCGTCAGGTGCCGGTCCGGGGTCGATGAATGCGTCGCCATCGTCTTCCTCCAGGGGCACGAACTGCACGCGCTTGTCGCGGCGCAGCCAGTCGAAGGCCAGATTGCGCGCGATGCGAAACAGCCAGGCCGAAAAGTGCGTCTCCCGTTGCCAATGCTCCAGCGCCTGGTAGGCATTCAAAAAGGCGTCTTGCGTCAGCTCGATGGCCTCGTCGGGCGAGCGGGTCAAGCGCACCAGAAAGCGATAAATGCGATCCTGGTAACGCACCACCAACTCAGAAAACGCAGCCCTGTCGCCCCGCTGCGCAAGCGCAGCGCATTCTTCGTCTCCCAGGTGTTTGAAGTTCTGCATGTTCCTTGATGGAGTCAACGAACAGGAGGGAGAAAAGTTCCCTCGTCCCTTTGCGCTTGCCACCAGGGAGGACGGCACCCTGCCTGGCAATGGACTCCGGCCGTGCCTTTCAGGCGCCGCCTCATCCCCACCACCGCACCGCCCCCGCAGACACAGCCCCTAGCACCACCACCAGCAAAAACGGCAGCCGCGCCCACAAGGCCAGCGCCGCCACGGCCAGGGCCGCAAGCCGTGCATCGAGCACCAGCGCGGAGCCCGATGCAAAGGTGTTCATCACCGTCAAGGCCGACAGCAGCGCCACGGTGATGGCGCCCGCCACGCGCGTCATGCGCGGGTTGCTCAGCCAGCGGGCGGGCACGGCGTAGCCCGAGAGCTTGGTGAGGTAGGTGACGGCGGCACCGACCAGGATGGCAAGCCACACGCTCATGGCGCAGTCCTTTCGGCCGATGCCGCTGCGCGATCTGGCACCCACCAGCCCCAGGCGGCTCCGACGGCAGCGGCGACGAGGATGGGCAGGCCGGGCGGCAGCTGTGGCAAGGCCAGCGCGGTGACCACGCCGCTCAGCACGGCCAGCGCCACCGGCTCGCGCTGGCGCAGGCGGGGCCAGAGCAGGCCGAGGAAGGCGGCCACCGCCGCGCCGTCCAGCCCCCAGCGGCGCGGGTCGCCCAGGGCGTCGCCCAGCCAGGCGCCGACGAAGGTGAACACATTCCAGAGCACGAAGATGCCCAGGCCCGCCGTCCAGAAACCCCGGCGCTGCTCAGCGAGTGTGGTCTGGCCTGCGGCGGTGGCCACGGATTCGTCGATGGTGACCTGAGCGGCCAGCCATAGGCGCCAGCCTTGGGGTTGCAGCATGTGGTTCATCTGCATGCCGTAGACGGCGTTGCGCACGCCCAGCAACGCCGCAGCGCCCAATGCGGCAGACGGGGCGCCGCCGCCCGCAATGACGCCAATGAAGGCGAACTGCGAGCCGCCCGTGAACATCAGCAGGCTGAGCGCCATGGCCTGGCCGACGGTGAGGCCCGCCGCCACGGCGAGCGCGCCGAACGAGACGCCATAGAGGCCGGTGGCCACCGCAATGGACAGGCCCATGCGAATGGCGGGGGTCCAGGTGACGGGGCGCAAGGTGGGTTGCACAGAATTCGCCTAAATCAATTTTGATAGCTGATAACGCTTGCTGCATGAGCGCCAGAAGCCAAAAACACCTGAAAAAACGCCGAGACGCAGCACTGACCATTGCAGCATGGAGGCCAGACGGGTGGGTTGGCGCCCGTCCTCAATGCGCCTTGTCCCAATTGGGCCCCACACCCACCTCGGCGAGCAGCGGCACCTTCAGTTCGGCCACATCGGCCATGAGTTTAGGAATTGCGGCCTTGAGCCAGTCCACTTCGGCCTCGGGCAGCTCGAACACCAGTTCGTCGTGCACCTGCATGATCATTTTGATGGTCGGCTTGTGTGCATCCAGCTCCTTTTGCACCGCCACCATGGCCAGCTTGATGAGGTCGGCCGCCGTGCCCTGCATGGGGGCGTTGATGGCGGCGCGCTCGGCGCCCGCGCGGCGCGGGCCGCTCGCGGCGATTTCGGGCAGGTACAAGAGAATAGCGCCGGACTCGAACACGCGCATCGGGTTGGCACCATCGCTGCGGTCCATCAGCGCCGGAATTTTGGAGTTGGGGTTGACCGCAACAAAGCCGCTGCTGAACTTCGGCATCGTGGACATCTGAATGCGGCGCGTACGTGCATCGGTGTCAAACTCAGGCCGCGACTGCATATTCAAGTTCTAGCTGTCGCGTATTCGCCTTAGGAGGCAGTCCGACAAGGGCGGCTAGATCGTCAGCAGGCACATTGGCAAGTTCCTTCGGCTCTAGCTTGTGCATGCCACCGCCGTAGACACGTCCATTGCCGAGCATAGTTTCCTTACCTATCGAATTCAGCGCTCCCCACAATCTACGAAGCGCGTCAGGCTGCTCTCGAAGACGGCTTGCAAGAACGGGTTGCGGGTAAAGGCACAAATAGACGTTGGTGGCCGTAGCTTTGCTGTTGTTCAGAAGGAAGCGGAATGGCTGGCCGTCATGGTCACTGCGGCCGATATAAGTACAGACAATCGGCGCCGCGTCGCGTCTCTCTTGGGCATACCAGAAACGACGTGACCGACATAGATAACCTGAAGCAACGTGTTCCAGCCCAGTTTGCAGATACTCCCAGAGCGCGGGGTAGTTGCGTTTCAGTTCGTCTTCTGGGCGATCACAATCCAGCAAAAAGAGTCTCTTTTCCAATAGCGGGACCCCATCCGCATCCGCTTTGACCTCGTTGACCTTAATGTGGCGTGTGCTCGGCAAGATGGGGCGAAGGAACTCCTGCGGCAGTCCGAGCGTACGCACCTTATCTTCGTCCAAGATAAAAAACTCGTTGCCTCCGGTCGCAATCCCCCGTTTGATGGCGAAGAGGTCACCCAAACGGTAGCCTTCATGCGGGGCTTCCATGTCCTGTTTTGGGAAGCGCGTCCACTTACCTGCGCTTTCCAGATCTACCACGCTAACGCGCTTGCAAATCGACGGCTTCTGCATCGTGCCGCCGTATGAAAACGTCACGGAGTGATCTGCTTTCGGCTTGTCCTTTTTGAACCACACAACTGCCGAGGACACCAGTGCATCGTCGAACTGCACGTTGTTTGGGTCGAACCGATGAACGTGCAACAGGGTGACTTCGCGAAGCAGGTACGCCTTGAGTGCGCGCCCGTAATTTACGTCCATGAACTCACTTGGAATGAGCCAGCCTGCAACACCGTCTTCGCTCAACCAGCTATGGGAAAGTGCCATGAAGTAGCAGTAGAGGCCAGCCAAGCCGGAAAGCTCAACGCCTGCCGTTACCCGCGCCGCCTCCTGCAGGCGCGCTTTCTCACCACTGGCCAGATGATGGTGACGCACATACGGTGGATTGCAGATAAGCAGGTTCGCCCGCTCGGCTTCAACCAGTGGAGCCACCTGGCGGGTGAAATCGCCAAGCGTGGTCTGCAGGCGCTCGCCATCCCAAAGTTCTCTAGCGGGCAGTTCGTAGTGAGGATCAACCTCAAAACCGCGAGCCCAAGCCAGCGGCTGATGTTCCATCGTTGCCAGTAGTGCTGAATAAAAGGAGCCGGTGCCAATCGCCGGATCAAAAAAGCGAATGCTCTCGCCCTCGGGGAGCAAACCGAGACCAAAAGCCAGCATGTCGCGCGCTAGTTGCGTGGGAGTAGCAAACTGACCGAGCTTGTTTCGTTCTGCCTGTGATTTACGAGCATCGAGTGCTGCTTGCAAAGCACAGCGTCGCTGTTCTATCGCGTCTGTTTTGCTGGGCATGGTCATAGTCCAAACAAAGCCAGGTCGTCGATGCGGTGCTCCCATACCCAATCAATGCCTTCGGCAGCTTCATATCCGAGATATCCACTGTCAAAGTATCCGCAGAGGAAGAGGTTGAAGCGTACTTTGTCCCCGTACGTGCTGCGAAGCTGCGCCATTTTTACGGCCTCCTCCTTTCGGCGTTTGTTCGTATTGGTGAAATCACCCGCTGACTTGGCCTCGAACATCAGCGGGAAGTCCCCAGCCTCCGCATTTTTTGGCATCACTACCGCATCTACAGGGATGTTGACAGATTGAACGCCTCCCTCCAGCTTGACCTGCACGTAAAGACGGAAGCTGAATGTGCCGGGAGGCATAGTCTGAAATTTTGTCCCCTCACCAATTGCAAGATGCCGATACCCGCGCGTTTCTAGCCAGCTCTTGATTTCCGCAAGTTGCCTCTTTTCCTGAGCATTTCGGATGATAGAGTTTGCTACTGCGCCGCACAGACGATCCGCAACGATCGTTGCGGCCCGGTGCACCTCGACCTTCGTCGCTTTCGTGGAACGATTGAGCCAAACGAAGATATCAGGGTCCGCCAATTTACCGATGATCGTTGCGATTTTCAGTAGCTCTCGGTCGGCATCAATTGCCGCCATCCTCACCGGAAGTCTCCCCTCCGTTTCCATGCACTTCACGACGTTGGGAGACACGCCCGCAAGACCAATGAGCCGATCAACTGCCAGCGGGGGACAGGTGGACATGCGCAGCGTCGGCAGAATTTCGGGATGTGCCCGCAGCAAGGCAGGTTGAACGTTCGTTAAATTACCTGTTGCGCGGAGTGCGGCTTCAACATCATTCGTCGTTTGCAGCCGCGTCGAGCGAAAGGCCTGCGGTGCAAACCGCATAAACCAGTCGTTGTACATATCCACCGACAGAGCAACGTCAGCTTTCCATAGATGGGGCTTGTCGAGATTGACTGGCATCCGTTCCTCAATTTTCCACCGCGCAAAGGGCGGCTCGTTGGTTTCGTCCCGCACGCAAGCTGAGCAACGCAGGCACTGACAATAATTTTGCTAGCAGCTAGCACTTACTGGATAAGCGCTAGAGGCCAAAAACACCAAAAATATTCACCCTCAAAGCGTACGCCCTACTCAGTGCGCCTTATCCCAATTAGCCCCCACGCCCACCTCGGCCAGCAGCGGCACCTTGAGCGCAGCCACCTCAGCCATCAGGCGCGGGATGTGGCTGCGCAGCCAGTCCACCTCGCCCTCGGGCAGCTCGAACACCAGTTCGTCGTGCACCTGCATGATCATCCGAACAGCGGGCTTGTGCGCGTCCAGCTCTTTCTGCACGGCCACCATGGCCAGCTTGATGAGATCGGCCGCCGTGCCCTGCATGGGGGCGTTGATGGCGGCGCGCTCGGCGCCCGCGCGGCGCGGGCCGTTGGGGGAGCTGATTTCGGGCAGGTACAGGCGGCGGCCGAACACCGTCTCCACATACCCGCGCGCCTTGGCCTGGGCCTTGGTTTCGTCCATGTACTGCTTCACGCCGGGGTAGCGCTGGAAGTATTTGTCGATGTAGGCGGCGGCCGCCTTGGTTTCGATCCCCAGGTTCTTGGCCAGGCCAAAGCTGCTCATGCCATAGATCAGGCCAAAATTGATGACCTTGGCGTAGCGGCGCTGCTCGCTGCTCACCTGGTCCAGCGCCACGCCAAACACCTCGGCGGCGGTGGCGCGGTGCACGTCCAGCCCGGCGTGGAAGGCGTGCAACAAGGCATGGTCGCCGCTGATGTGGGCCATGATGCGCAGCTCGATCTGGCTGTAGTCGGCGCTGGCGATGACGCAGCCGGGCGGCGCCACGAAGGCCTCGCGCACGCGCCGGCCCTC